>NZ_JACVYG010000042.1:0-101235 GCF_014712245.1 Streptomyces sp. 5-10 | reverse complement strand
CTGGGGCCGCCTCCGCGCCGTCCGGCGGGGAGCGGCGGCCCGGCCGGCTGCGCCGCCTCGGCCTGCTCGCCCGCCGCGAGGCACGGCGCAGCGCGCTCGCGGCGGTCAGCGGGCTCGCGCTCGGCCTCGCCTTCCCGCCGTTCGGGGTGTGGCCGCTGTCCCTGGTGGCCGTCGCCGCCCTGGCCCTGCTCACCCACGGCCGGACCGCCCGCCAGGGCGCCTGGACGGGCTTCGCCTTCGGGCTGCCGTTCTTCCTGCTGCTGCTGAAGTGGCTCAGCGTGGTGGGCTGGGACGCGGTGGTGGGGCTGTCCATCATCGAGGCGGCCTTCCTCGCGCTGATGGGCGCGGGGCTGGCCCTGGTCTCCCGGCTGCCGGTACCGGCCCTGTGGCCGCTGTGGACGGCCTGTCTGTGGGTCGCCGAGGAGTGGGCCCGCGACCGGGTGCCCTTCGGCGGCTTTCCCTGGGGCCGGCTGGCCTTCGCCAACACCGGCTCGCCCTACACCCCGCTCGCCGCGCTCGGCGGCGCCCCGCTGGTCACCTTCGGCGTCGCCCTGACGGGCGGAGCGCTCGCCGGTGCCGCGCTCGCCCTGTGGCGGCTGCGCTGCGCCGGGGGCTTCTCGCCGCGCCGCGCCCTGCCCGCCGCCGGGGCCGTGGCCGTCGCGGCCGCCGTGACGGCAGCCGGATTCGCGGTGCCCATCCCCACCGCCGCCGACGACTCGGTCGACATCGCGGTCGTCCAGGGCAATGTGCAGCAGCCCGGTATGGACTTCCTGGGCCGCCCCATGATGATCCTCGACAACCATGTGAAGGCGACCCTGAACCTGGCGAAGGACGTCAAGGCGGGCCGGATCGCCAAGCCCGATCTCGTCATATGGCCGGAAAACGCCTCCGACCTCGATCCCTTCCAGTATCGGGAGGCATACGCCCGGATCGACGAGGCCGTGAAGTCGATCGGCGTTCCGGTGCTGGTCGGGGCCCTGGTCGACCATCCGACCAAACAGGGCTATGTGGAGAACCAGGGCATCGTCTGGGACCCGAAGAGCGGCCCCGGCGCCTCGTACACCAAGCAGCACCCGGTGCCCTTCGGTGAGTACGTCCCCTTCCGCCAGGAGCTCAGCAAGATCATCACCCGGCTGCAGCGGGTGCCCCGCGACTTCTACCCCGGTGACCACACCGGTGTGCTGAAGGTCGGCCCGGCGCGGCTCGGCGATGTGATCTGCTTCGAGGTCGCCTACGACGAGATCGTGCGCGACACGGTCAACGCGGGCGCCCGGGCGATCGTCGTCCAGACCAACAACGCCACCTATGGACGCAGCGGCCAGCCCGAGCAGCAGCTGGTCATGTCCAAGCTGAGGGCGATCGAACACGGTCGACCGGTGATCACCGCGGCCACGAGCGGGATCAGCGCCGTGGTCTCCCCGGATGGCACGATCGAGCAGCGGACGAAAGAATTCACGCAAGATGTGCTCACCGCGCGCATCCCGCTGCGTGACGGCAAGACCCTGGCCGACCGCGTCGGTGCGACCCCCGAGTGGGTGCTCGCTATGGTGGGCGTTCTGTCCTGCGCGGCCGCGATCATGATCGGCCGTCGGGGACGTATGGACGAGAAGGGGCAGTAGCCGTGAGCGACGCACGCGAGGCCGAGGAGCCTGGCACCAAGGCCGACGAGCCGAGCGCGAAGGCCGGGGAGGCCGGCGCCGGGGCCGAGGAGCCGCGCCGTAGCAACGAGGGCCAGGACGACGGTGGCCGGCGGAAGTACGGTCCGCTCGGCACGACCTTGGTGATCATCCCGACCTACAACGAGGCGGAGAACATCAAGCCGATCGTCGCGCGGGTCCGGGAGTCGGTTCCGGACGCGCACATCCTCGTCGCGGACGACAACAGCCCGGACGGCACGGGCAAGGTCGCCGATGAGCTGGCTGCCGAGGACGACCACGTCAAGGTCTTGCACCGCAAGGGCAAGGAGGGCCTCGGCGCCGCCTATCTGGCAGGGTTCCGCTGGGGCATCGAGCACGGCTACGGCGTGCTGGTGGAGATGGACGCCGACGGCTCCCACCAGCCCGAGGAGCTGCCCCGGCTGCTCACCGCGCTCAAGGGCGCGGATCTGGTGATCGGCTCCCGCTGGGTGCCCGGCGGCCGCATCGTCAACTGGCCCAAGTCCCGCGAGTTCATCTCCCGGGGCGGCAGCACCTACTCCCGTCTGCTCCTCGACGTCCCGATCCGCGACATGACGGCGGGCTACCGCGCGTTCCGCAAGGAGACGCTCGAGGGCATCGGCATGGACGAGGTGGCCTCTCAGGGCTACTGCTTCCAGATCGACCTGGCCTGGCGGGCCATCAAGGCGGGCTTCCACGTCATCGAGGTCCCGGTCACCTTCATCGAACGCGAGCGCGGCGAGAGCAAGATGAGCCGCGACATCGTCACGGAGGCGGCCTGGCGGGTCATGTCCTGGGGCGTGGGCTCGCGGGTCAACAAGGTGCTGGGCCGCAAGGATTCCAAGGAGTCCTAAGCAGGTCGGAGGAAGTCCGCTACGGTTCGGGCAGCGCCCCGAAGGGGCGCGGGGCTGTGTCGATGTGCGGCTCCGCCGCGCGGCTGTGTCGATATGCGGCTCCGCCGCGTGGGACCAGCCACGACGGCGCCGCAGTCGGCCAACGACGCATGGCGCCACTTCCCGCGGAGCGCTCAGGCGGGGCGCGGCGCCCGCGGCGGGCTGCTCCCCTCCCCGCCCCTTCCCACGACTGGGGCTGAGGCCCCGGGCCCCGAGGCCCAGGGGCGAAGCCCCCGCCGCGCGGCGGAGCCGCGTATCGATGCCGCGGGAAGGAGCGGGGAGGCCCCGCACCTCGGGCCCGGCTCTCCGATCCCCGCGGCCGATCCCCGCGGCCGGGCCGCGCTCCGCGCCCGGAGTAGCCCCGCGGGCGATGTTCCGCCCCGTACCGGACACTTGAGGCGGAAGGAGGCGGAACATGGCCAAAGCGACCGCCAAGAGCGGAAAGACGTCGGGGCGCCGCATGGCGGCCCGCGGGGGCGCCAAGTCGGGCGGCATGGAGACGCGGACCAAGGAGGACCTGTACCGCGAGGCCCAGAAGGCGGGCATCGAGGGCAGGTCCCAGATGTCCAAGAGCCAGCTGATCTCGGCACTGCGCCACCGCTGACCGATGACCGCTGACCGCTGGCCCATGGGACCGGGCGCGCCCCGGTCCCGGCGGCTCAGCGGATCCCCGGGACGGTCAGCACCGTGAGCAGCGCCGCCCCGGCGACCAGCCAGGCGACGTAGTCGCCGATGTGCCCGGACTGCAGTCGTCGTACGGGCGCGAGGAGCGCGGCCGCCCCGGTGTGGACCGGCCGCCGTACCGCCAGTGTGGCCAAGGCGATGGCGAGGGCCGCGGAGAGCAGCCCGAGCAGGATCCCGGTCAGCTGCCAGTGCGGTGGCGGATGCGCCGGGGCTGCCGCGGCGTGTCCGTCGAGGACCGTCCGCCGGTAGCCGCCGGTGTCGGTGAACAGCGCCCCGGCCCGGCCCACCGCGGACGCGACGGCCGGGATCACCCCGAGGGCCAGCGACGCGGCCAGCAGCGCGGCGGGCACCGCCAGCAGCGGCACCGGGATGCGCCCGAGGCGGCCGCCGGTCTCGGGCTCCTCCTCGCCGGTGGTCTCCGGGCCGCCCTCCTCCTTCCCGGGCCGCCGGCCCACTCCGGCGAAGATCCGCAGCCCGGCGCGCAGCACCGCGCCCCCGGTCGCCGCCGACACCAGGACGTAGAGCGCGGGCAGCCATCCGGCGGTGTGCCCCGCGGCCTCCTCCGCGGCGGCCTTGCCGAGCCCGGAGGCGAACGGCGGCAGCCCGCTCAGGGCCAGCCCGCCCACCGCGAACAGGACGCCGACCTCCGGCAGCTCCCGGGCCCGGCCGAACAGCTCGTGCTCGTCCACGGTCGCGTACCGGTCCAGCAGCACCCCGACGCAGGCGAAGAGCGCCGCCTTCACGCCCGCGTGGCCGAGCACGTACAGCGCGGTGCCGGAGATCCCCTCGGGGGTCAGCACGGCCACGCCGATCAGGAACAGCCCGGTGTGGGCCACGGTCGAGAACGCCAGCAGCCGTTTGAGGTGGCGCTGCTGCCAGCACATCGCCGCGCCCAGCAGCGCCGTGAGGACGCCCAGCACCAGCAGCGCGCGGGTCACGTCGGGGTGGGAGAGCCCTCCGGGCCCGGAGAAGACCGTCCAGTAGACCCGGGCGACCCCGTAGACACCGAGCTCCACCATCACCCCGGACAGCAGCATGCACACCGGCGTCGGCGCGACCGCGTGTGCGTCGGGCAGCCAGAAGTGGAACGGAACGGCGGCCGCCTTCACCAGCAGACCGGTCGTCACCAGGACGAACGCGGCGAGTACCAGCCCGTCCGGCCCGTCCGCGTCCAGCCTCCGCCCGATCTGGGCGAACCCCAGCTCCCCGGTGCGCGCGTACAGCAGGGTGATGCCCAGCAAGGTGGCGTAGCCGCCGAGGGAGTTCACCACGCCGAAGGCCAGCGCGCCCTGCAGCGGTTTGGGCTCCTCGACGCGGAAGCCGGTCAGCGCGTAGGCGACCACGCCCATCAGCTCGAAGAAGACGAAGGCGTTGAACAGGTCGCCGGTCAGCGCGAAACCGCACATGCCCGCCTGGAACACCAGGATCAGCGCGGGGAAGGAGCCGGTGTGACGGCGCGGCGGTTCCTCGAAGTAGCGCCAGGAGTAGACCAGGACGGCGACGACGAGCAGCGAGACCAGCGCCGCGAGCCCGGCCCCCAGCGGATCGCCGACCAGCACGATGCCCACCCGCCGCCAGCCGCCCACCCACTCCACCGGATACGTCCCCGGTCCGGGGTGACCGGCCCGGAACAGCACCAGGAGCGCCAGTGCGGCGGTGGCGGCGGCGAAGGCGCAGCCCACGATGTCGGAGACGAGGCGGGGCAGCCGCCGTCCGGTGGCCACCAGCACCGCCGCGCCCAGCAGCGGCACGGCCACCACCAGCGGCAGCAGTCGCGCGGTGTCCACCCGATCAGCCCTTCAGCTCGGACAGGGCGTCCGGGTCGACCGTGCCGTGGCGCTTGCGGAGCTGGACGACGAGCGCGAGCAGCAGCGCGGTCACGGTCGCGCCGACCACGATGTCGGTGAGGGCGAGCGCCTGGACGACCGGGTCGACCACCCGGCTGTCGGTGGGCGCGTCGGCGAAGACCGGGGCGGTGCCGCCGTCGCGGTAGCCGACGGCGAGCAGCAGCACATAGGTGGAGGACTGGGTGACGGCCAGGCATCCCACGGCATGGATGAGGTTCCGGCTGGTCACCAGCCCGTACACACCGATCAGAAAGATCCATCCGGCGACCAGATACGGCAGGACCGTCACGCTCGCTCCCTCTCCTCGTCTCCGTTGCCCCCGCTGTCTCCTGAGTCCCGCGGGCCCCCGTCGTCCTCCCCGGGCTCCTCGATCTCCACCGCCTGGTCCAGGAAACGGGCCAGCAGGACCACGATCCCGCTGGTGACCTCCAGGCCGACGGCCGCGTTGAGCACGGGCACCGTGCCGCCGGAGGACAGGGTCGCGAGGGTGCCGGAGGGCAGCACGTTCGCCAGGAACGCCGACCCCGCGAGGACGGCCGCGAGCCCGGTGATCACATACGCCGCCTCGCCCGCGGCCTCCCCGATCTCGTAGAGGGTCAGCGGCCGGACCCGCTCCAGCGCCCGGTAGTCGGCGGCGATGTAGAGCAGGTGCAGCGCGGTGGCGGCGACCACCCCGCCCTGGAAGCCGCCGCCCGGGCTGATCTGGCCGTGCGCGATCACATAGAGGCCCACCAGCAGCGCGCACGCCAGCGTCAGCAGCGCGAACCGGCGCACCCGGGGATGGACCACGGCGGGCTCGGGATCCTTGCGGTGCTCGTCCCGGGCCTGGCGGAGCAGCACCACGGTGCCGAGGACGGCGGAGAAGAGGATGGTCTCCTCGCCGAGCGTGTCGAAGGCGCGCAGATCGAAGTTGACGGACGCGATGACATTGGACGTGTGATGGCTCAGGGCGGCGCGCACGGCCCGGACGCCGTACGGGTGCGGGACGGTGCCGAACGCCGGCAGGTCGAAGCAGGCCGCCGCGAACAGCGCGGCGAACCCGGCGGCGCCCACGAGGAAGATCCACAGCCGGGCCCGGGCGCTCATCGCTCCCGGCCCGCCGGCTTGTCCGCGCCGTCGTCGCTCCCCGGGCGGCGCCGCACCTTGCGCACGGTCAGCAGGATCATCAGGGGCGTCACCGCGGAGCCGACGGCGAGCTGCGAGAGCGCGACGTCCGGCGCCTGGAGGAAGGTGAACAGCAGGGCCAGCGAGAGGCCGAGGAAGGACAGCACCAGCGCCTGCCGCACCGGGTCCCGGTTGAGCACGGCGGCGGTGGCGGCTCCCGCGACCAGCAGCAGCGCCACCACGATCAGCGCGTCGCTCATGCCGTGACGCCCCCCTTGCCACCGCTGGCGCTGGTCACCACGCTGCCCGCGATCAGCATCGCGCCGATCAGCAGGAGCTTCACCATGGCCCGGCCGGGCCCGGTCGCCACGCACAGCGGCAGCACCGTGGCGGGCACCCCCACCAGCGCCGTCCAGCGCACCAGCCGGGAGTCGGGCAGGACGTCCAGGAAGCGGGCGTAGATCAGCGTTCCGGTGGGGCCGAGCACGCTGACCACCAGCGCCACATCGTTGTACGAGGTCCGGTGGAAGCCCTGCGCGGCCAGCAGCAGCGCGAGACCGGTCAGCAGCGAGGTGAGGTTCTGGCCGATCAGCCGGTCCTTGGGCGAGCCGTAGGCGATCCGCCACAGCACCGGTACGAGCGCGAGCAGCGGCACCAGCGCCGCCGCCAGCCAGCCGTCGGAGGTGCTCACCGGTCCGCCACCGCCCGGCGCCCGGCGCGGGCGAGCACGGCGGCGGCCAGCGCGGAGGCCGACCCGACCAGGAGCTCCAGGGGGTCCACGGTGCTGATCAGCACCAGCCAGATCCCGGTCAGCGCCGCCCACCACACGAGGACTTCCAGCACAGCCGTCATTCGACACCTCCGTCGGCGGCGGGTACCCGGCCCGCCGCCGCCGATACCTCGCACCTTCGCGGATTCCGCCCGGTCTCCTCAAGGACTCCCGGAGCCTCCGGGACCCCTCGCGCGTTGGAACCCATGAGATCCCCTCGATCCCCTTGGCCGTGCGACCCGCGCTCCGTGTCGGCCACGGGCCCGGGCACACTTGGAGGCATGATGACCGGCGCATCGCAGCAGAGCGACCCGACCCGCCCGAAGCGCTCACGCGCCCGCACCTTCGTACCGCTGGGGATCGCCGCCTGGCTGGTGCTGGAGATCTGGCTGCTGACACGCGTGGCGGACGTCGCCGGCGGGCTGACCGTCCTCCTGCTGCTGGTCGCGGGCGTGGTGGTGGGCGGGGCCGTGGTCAAGCGCGGCGGCCGCCGGGCGTGGCAGAGCCTGGCCGGGTCGATGCGGCCGGGCGGAGAGGAGCCCGCCGCGCGGCCGGGAAGCTCCTTCACGATGCTCGGCGGGCTGCTGCTCATGGTGCCGGGGCTGATCTCGGACGCGGCCGCGCTGGTGTGCCTGTTCCCGCCGACCCGGGCGCTGCTGCGGCGCCGCGCGGAGAGCGCGCTGTCGCGCCGGATGGGCTTCGTCCCCGGATCGGAATCCGACCCGTTCCGCCAGGCCCGTGAGCAGTGGGAGCGCCGGGACGGACGGGAGCGCCCGGAGCAGGGCACGGTCATCCAGGGCGAGGTGATACGGGACGGGGACGACCGGGGCCGGGACGCCGACGGAGAGCCGGGGCCCGGGCTGCGGCCGCGCGACCGGGGCTGAGCTTGTTCTTCAAGGTCGGCCGGACCTTGAAGAACGAGCCGAGCCGCCGGGGCCGCACCTCACCGGCCCGCTCCACGCATATCCGCACGAGGGCCGGGGCCACTGCTCAGCAGTGGCCCCGGCCCTCGTACGTCGGGTGTTACCTCAGTGCTGCCGCTCGGTTCAGGCAGACTTACGGGTGTCCCGCGGATGCACGGCGATGTTCATGGCACCGGAGCGCAGGACCGCCAGCCGCTCGGCCAGCACCTCCTCCAGCTCCTCGCGGGTGCGCCGCTCCATGAGCATGTCCCAATGCGTGCGCGCGGGCTTGCCCTTCTTCTCCTCTGGACCGTCGCCGTCGACAAGGAGTGCCATGGCGCCGCACGCCTTGCACTCCCACTCCGGCGGGATCTCCGCCTCTACCGAGAACGGCATCTCGAATCGATGGCCGTTCTGGCATGCGTACTCCACCGCCTGGCGCGGGGCCAGATCGATGCCGCGGTCGGTCTCGTAGCTGGTCACCACGAGTCGCGTGCCGCGAAGAGCTCGCTCACTCATGAATCGTGCCTCCCGGGCTTGTCGCCCACAGGACAGGTGTCGCTGTCGTCGTCATCCGGTCAACGTCCGGTCGGCGGTGAAGATTCCCGTATTGGGACATGCGTCGCCCGTCGTGCCGCCCCGTTGTTCTACCCACAGGCGCCCGGTTTGTCACATCTGGCAGCAGATGTCACCCAGCGTTTCTGGTACTTTAGCGCGCAGTAACGGTCCGCCTGGTAGGCCGAGGGCGTACACTACCGCCCCGGCGGCCCCAGCCCTAAATCAGGTCCCGGACCTGCGGCTCGGCGGCGCCGCGCGCCACGATCCCAGAGCCCGTCCCGGCGGGTGCGGGAATCGCGAAGACACGCAGGAAGAACTGCGACAGCGGCCCGATGGCCAGCGCGAACAGTGCCGTGCCCACCCCCACCGAGCCGCCCAGCGCGAAGCCGGTGGCCAGCACCGTCAGCTCGATCCCGGTCCGCACCAGCCGGATCGACCACCCGGTGCGCCGGTGCAGCCCCGTCATCAGCCCGTCCCGGGGGCCCGGCCCGAACCGCGCCGAGATGTAGAGCCCGGTGGCCGCGCCGCACAGCACGATCGCGAAGAGCAGCAGCGGGATCCGCACCGCAAGCGCCTCCGGCTCCGGTACCAGCCACAGTGTGCCGTCCATCACAGGCCCGATCACCAGCACGTTCGACACCGTGCCCAGACCCGGCCGCTGGCGCAGCGGGATCCACAGCAGCAGCGCGGCGACGCCGACGACGACCGTCACGGTCCCGATCGACAGCGAGGTGTGCCCGGAGAGGCCCTGGTGGAAGGCGTCCCACGGGTCGAGACCGAGCGTGGCGCGCAACTGGAGCCCCATGGACACGCCGTAGAGCACCAGCCCCACGTAGAGCTGGGCAAGACGGCGTGGAAGGCGACGGCGTGGAAGGTCGGACAACGCGTGCTCCTGGTGTGAGTGGCCTGCGGCATGTCACTCTGTGGCCCGGAACCAGTCCAGTTCCACGGCCAATTTCCGAAAGGTGGACCGCATTCGATGAGTCCATGGACGTCCGCGGTCGGAGCACCCCAACTGGCCCGGCTGCTCGGGTCACAGCACACCCGCGACGGCGTGGCCGCCGGGGCCGCGGCCTCACTGACCGGGGGCCGCCGCGTCCCCGCCTACCGCTCGCTCGCCGACGGCGTACGGCTGCTCATCCTGGAGGGCCGGGTTCCGGTCGCGGCCCGCCTCCCCGCCGAGCGCGAGCTCGCGGCGGCGCTCGCGGTCAGCCGCACCACCGTCGCCGCGGCCTACGAGGCGCTGCGCGGCGAGGGGTTCCTGGAGTCCCGGCGCGGCGCCGGGAGCTGGACCGCCATGCCCGCCGGAAGCCCGCTGCCCACCCGGGGGCTCGACCCGCTCCCGCCCGAGGCCGCGGCTTCCGTGATCGACCTCGGCTGTGCCGCGCTGCCCGCCCCCGAACCCTGGCTCACCCGCGCCATGCGCGGCGCCCTGGACGAACTGCCGCCCTACGCCCACACCCACGGCGACTACCCCGCCGGGCTGCCCGCCCTGCGCCAGGCGCTCGCCGACCGCTACACCGCCCGGGGCATACCGACCATGCCCGAGCAGATCATGGTCACCACCGGCGCCATGGGGGCCGTCGCCGCCGCCTGCCGGCTGATGGTCCGGCCCGGGGAGCGGGTGGCCGTCGAATCGCCCAGCTACGCCAACATCCTGCAGCTGATGCGCGAGGCGGGCGCCCGGCTCGTCCCCGTGGCCATGGCCGACCGGCTCGCGGGCTGGGACATCCCGTCCTGGCGCCAGGTGCTCAGCGCCGCCGCGCCCCGGCTGGCCTACGTCATCGCCGACTTCCACAACCCCACCGGCGCCCTCGCCACCGAGGACCAGCGCCGTCAGCTCGTCGACGCCGCCCGCTCCGCCGGAACGGTCCTGATCGCCGACGAGACCATGGCCGAGCTGCGCCTGGACGACGAGGTGGAGCTGCCCCGGCCCGTCTGCGCCTTCGACCCGGCGGGCAGCACCGTGATCACGGTCGGCTCGGCGAGCAAGACCTTCTGGGCGGGGCTGCGGATCGGCTGGGTGCGCGCCGCGCCCGATGTCATCCGCAGTCTGGTCGCCGCCCGCGCCTACGCGGACCTGGGCACCCCCGTCATCGAACAGCTCGCCGTCGCCTGGCTGCTGAACACCGGCGGCTGGGAGGAGGCCATCGAGATCCGCAGGGAGCTCGCGCGCGGCAACCGCGACGCGCTCGTCGACGCCCTCCGGCGCCATCTGCCCGACTGGGAGTTCACCGTCCCGCACGGCGGGCTCACCCTCTGGGCCCGCACCGGCGGCCTCTCCGGCTCGCGCATCGCCGAGGCGGGCGCCCGGCTGGGGGTCCGGGTGCCGTCGGGGCCCCGCTTCGGGGTGGACGGCGCGTTCGAGGGGTACGTGCGGCTGCCGTTCACGGTCGGGGGAGCGGTGGCCGAGAAGGCCGCCACCCGGTTGGCCTCGGCCGCCGACCTGGTGGCCACGGGCGCCACGACCGAGGCCGAGGCGCCGCGGACGTATGTGGCCTGACGTGCCGTAACGCGCGCCGGTGCGGGAGGACTACGGGACCCTAACCACCGACGGGTGCAGGGGCCGGGGGCGCCGCCGGGTCCGGGGCCGGGAGCAGCCGGAGCACCGCCTGCCGCTCGGCCTCGCCGGCCGCCTCGTCGTACGGGTCGGGCGTGGCCGGCACCTGGAGGCGGTGCACCGGGCCCGCGCCGAGGCGGGCATAGCCGCGCCCCGGAGGCACCTCGGGCGTCGGCGTGGTGTGCGGCGGTGCCCCTAGGACGGCCGTGACCTGCTCGGACGAGACCGGGCCCAGCACCACCCGGGCCCGGGTGTGGCTCCGTACGGCCTCGCTCAGCGCCTCGGCGGCGTCCAGCTGATCGGCCACCACGACCCGTACGTTCGCCGCCCGTCCGTGCCGCAGCGGCACGGCCAGCAGCTCCTGCGGATCGGTACGGCCGTCCGCCGCCGCGAGATGGCTCATCACCGACGGCCGGTCCAGCAGGATCCACAGCGGGCGCTGGATGTCCTCCGGCGGCGCGTGCCGCAGCTGGCGGGCGCGGTTGGCGGCGATCAGCCGGCGCTCGGTCTCATGGCCCGCCCACTCCAGCGTGGCCAGCATCCCGGCCAGTCCGCACTCCACGGCCAGCACCCCCGTGCGTCCGCTCAGACACGCGTACTCGCCGGTGCCGCCGCCGTCCACCACCAGCACCTCGCCATGGGGCAGCGCCTGCAGCGCGATGGAGCGCAGCAGGGTCGTGGTGCCGCTTCCCGGCTGGCCGAGCGCGAGCAGATGCGGTTCGGTCGACCGCGGGCCGGTGCGCCAGATCACCGGCGGTACGTCATGGGTCTCCGGCCCGTCCTCTGCCGCCTTCTTGAGCCCGACCTCCCTCGTGCCCTCCGCGCTCTCCTCGTCCTCCTCGTCCTCCTCGCACGTCTCCGGCACCGCCAGCACCGGCAGCGTCCGCTGCACCGACGAGGGGTCGGTGAAGCCCAGCACCGTCTCACCAGGCGCGGTGACGAAGCGCTGGGCGTGGATCGCGGTGGACAGGGCGGGCAGCACGGTCAGGGTGAGGTTGTTGGCCTCCTCGTCCCACTCGAACAGATACTCACGGCCGCGCCCCGACTTCGCGTACAGCAGCTGCTCGATCCGGGTCCGGGCGGCGGGCTCGCCGTCGGTGAAGTACGCGGGGTAGTGGAGGCGCAGCCGGGTGAGCCGTCCGTCGTCGTCGAAGGCGTAGGAGTCGAACGCCTCGGACCAGTCGCCGCCGTGGCTGTAGAGCGGGCTGGGGTCCTCGGAGGCGGAGAAGTACGGCACCAGCGCCTCGTAGAGCGTGCGCAGCCGCTCGGTCCCGTCGGCGGGCGTCTCCGACGCGGCGCCGACGCGCCCCCGCCCGGCCCAGCCCGCCGCGCCGATCAGGCTGATCGACGCCGCAAGTGGTCCGTACGGCAGCAGGAAGAGGACGAAGCCGCAGGCGACCACGAGGGTGAACACCGGTCCGCGGCGGTCGCCCGGCAGCTCCAGCCACTTGCGCCGCCCGGTGGTGGCGAGCACGCGCAACCCGCGCGAGAGCGCGACCAGCGGCTGGAGCACATCGGCGACGCCGTCGGCCGTGCTGCGGGCGAAGGCCCGGCCGCGGCCGGGCGGGACGAGCGGGGTGCCCGCCGCGCTGCCGAGGCGGAGGCGGGGGAGCGGTCTCCGGCCCACGTCAGATCTTGATCCCACCCAAGAGGCTGGCGAGGCTCGCGCCGCCCGCCTTGATGCTCGGAGCGATCGCGGTGGACGCGAGATAGAAGCCGAAGAGCGCACAGATGACCGCGTGCGACCCCTTCAGGCCGTCCTTGCGGAAGAAGATGAAGACGATGATGCCGAGCAGCACGACGCCGGAAATGGACAGGATCATCACGGTCTCCTGGCTGATGGGGGACGGTCAGTCACCATGAGTGGTTCCAGGATCACAGCATGCGTCCATCGGGCGAAAGGTGCAATTGGGTGGATTATCGGTGTAATCATCACCATGGAGGCGTGGCGCTACGAGCCGACCGCCTGCTGGGGGCGGGGCGCCCGCCTGCTCGGGTGGGTCGGCCGCCTGCCCGGGTGGGTCGGTCCCCGTCCTTAGGGTGGATGATCACATTCCCAGGTAGCGAAGCCGGAGGCGACAGGCCATGACCGAATCGAACCCCGAGAGCGAGCCCGCCCACGACCCGGAGGTGCTCCAACTGGCGGCCAAGGTCTTCGACCTGGCCCGGCAGGGTGACACCGATACGCTCGCCGCCTATGTGGACGCGGGCGTCCCGGCCAACCTCACCAACGACAAGGGCGATTCCCTGCTCATGCTCGCGGCCTACTACGGCCATCCCGCCACGGTGTCGGCCCTGCTCGAGCGCGGCGCCGACCCCAATCGGGTGAACGAACGGGGTCAGACCCCCATCGCGGGCGCCGCTTTCAAGGGCGAGGCGGAGGTGCTGAGGGTGCTGCTGGCCAAGGGCGCCGACCCGCGCGCCGGATCGCCCTCGGCCGTCGAGACGGCGCGGATGTTCGGGCGGGAGGATCTGCTCGCGCTGTTCCAGGCCCCGGGTGCGGAGTAGTGCGCCGTAAGGCGGCCGTGAGGCGGCGCCACTCGGCCGCCGTTGACCGTCAACCCGCCCTTGACCGTTCAAAAAGTGAAGCGCGAGGCTTCATTCAGACCGTGAGTTAAGCGATGAAATCAGTCGGCGTCAAGAGCGGCCGCGTCCGGTAGGTTCGGGCAGGGGGAAGGAGCCCGATGGGCCAGATGAACCGACGGACCGTCCGCGACCTCCGGCGCGGCAACCGCTCGACGCTGCTGCGCCAGCTGTACTTCCGGGGCCCGGTGAGCCGTCAGGAACTGGGGGCGCTCACCGGGCTCAGCTCCGGTTCGGTCAGCAATGTCGTCGGCGAACTGCTCGCCGACGAACTCGTGGAGGAGGCCGGGTCCGTCGAGTCCGACGGCGGCCGCCCCCGCACGCTGCTGCGGGTCGCGCCGGGCGGCGGCCATCTCATCGGGGTCGACGTCGGCGAGACCCATGTCCGCGTGGAACTGTTCGACCTCGCGCTGACCGAACTGGCCCGCTGGGAGCACCCGCTGACGCCCGGAGGGCTGGAGCGGGACCCGGAGCCGGTCGTCGGCCACATCCTGACCGGCGTCGACGCGGTCGTCGACAAGAGCGGTGCCTCGCCGGAGGCGGTCATCGGCGTCGGGGTCGGCGTCCCCGGTGTCGTCGAACAGGGTGACGAGATCCTCGTCCACGGCCCGACCGCCGGCCGGGACGCGGTGCCGCTGGAGCGGCTGCTGCGCACCGGCACCGATCTGCCGCTGTTCATCGACAACGGCGCCACCGCGCAGGGGCAGGCCGAGATGTGGTTCGGGGCGGGCCGCGGCGCGGACAACGCGGTGATCGCGCTGATCGGCTCCGGCGTCGGCGCGGCCATCGTGACCGCCGGTGTGCCGTACCGGGGTGCGACCAGCAGTGCGGGGGAGTGGGGGCACACGGTCGTCCAGGTCGGCGGGCGCGCCTGCCGATGCGGTGCGGTCGGCTGCCTGGAGGCGTACGTCGGGGCGCAGGCGGTGCTCGACCGCTACGGGCGCGGGGCGCGCGGAGCCGGTGCGAGCGGCGTGGACGGTGCGGGCGGCGTGGGCGGTGCGGGCGGTGCGGATGGCGCCGGTGAGGACCAGCAGGCCGCGTTCGCCGCGATCGTAGGGGCTGCCGGGAGCGAGGCGCGGGCCCGCGCGGTGCTGGAGGAGACCGCCGCCTACCTCGGCGCGGGCATCGCCGATCTGATCAACCTCTTCAACCCCGAGCGGATCATCCTCGGCGGCTGGGCCGGACTGCTCCTCGGCGGCCGCGTCCTCCCCAGGATCCGGGCCGCCACCGCCTCCTATGCGCTGCACCGGCCGTACGCGCAGGCCGAGATCGGGCTGGCCGAACTGGGGCCGGATGCCGTGGCGTTGGGCGCGGCCACGCTGCCGCTGGCGCACTTCCTCGCCACCGGTGGAGCGCGCTGAGGGTTCGACTTCTGTCGGTTCAGGGGGAGTTGGGCCGGACCCCGCCTCAAATTCTTTGAGGCAAGAAGGTCCAGACCTATTGACATGCATCGAACAGGGCTGGACATTGTGTCTCCCCGGAGGTGACCGATGACGGCCAAGGCGCAGGCAGCCCAGCCCTCGCTGGGCACCACCGTGCGCGAACCGCGGCGCGGCAGCCGATCCGCGCTGTACGTCGTCGGCGTCGAGGTCGCCGATACCACCGGTTGGGACCGCGTTCCCCTGGAGCGGCTGCCGCGCACCGGCACCGCGCTGCCCCTGCACATCGACAGCGGCGCGGAGGCCCTGGGCCGGGCCGGCCCCGCCACCCGTATGCCCGTGCCGTAGCGCCCGCGGATCCCGGCCCCCCATCGCCGGACACACACCTTCCCCCACCGGACCGGCACCCACCGGTCCCATCCCCCACACAGGAAGGCACCACCGTTCCATGAGAAGTACGATGCGCAACACCGTGATCGGTCTGCTCTCCGCGACCGCACTCGCCGCCACTCCCTGGCTCACCGCTCCGGCCACGGCCACCACGGCCACCCCCCAGACCACCGCCGCCGCGGCCGAATTCACCGACAACTTCGACGGCCCGGCGGGCAGCGCGGTCGACGGCTCCAAGTGGGGCCTGGAGACCGGCGACAACGTCAACAACCACGAGCGGCAGTACTACACCGACGGCAACAAGAACGCGGCGCTGGACGGCAACGGCAACCTCGTCATCACCGCCCGCAAGGAGAACCCGGCCAACTACAACTGCTGGTACGGCCGGTGTGAGTTCACCTCCGCCCGCCTCAACACCTCGCAGAAGTTCACCACCGCCTCCGGCCATGTCGAGGCCCGGATGAAGCTGCCGCAGGGCCAGGGCATGTGGCCCGCCTTCTGGATGCTGGGCAACGACATTGGCAGCGCGGGCTGGCCCAACTGCGGCGAGATAGACATCATGGAGAACGTGGGCTTCGAGCCCAGCACCGTCCACGGCACCATCCACGGCCCCGGCTACTCCGGCTCGGGCGGCATCGGCGCCGGCTACACACTGCCAGGCGGCGGCAAGTTCTCCGACGGCTTCCACACCTTCGCCATCGACTGGTCGCCCAACAAGATCACCTGGTCCGTCGACGGCAACGTCTACCAGACCCGCACCCCCTCGGACCTCAACGGCAACCGCTGGGTCTTCGACCACCCCTTCTACATCATCCTCAACCTGGCCGTCGGCGGTTACTGGCCCGGCGACCCGGACGGCAACACCTCCTTCCCGCAGCAGCTGGTCGTCGACTACGTCAAGGTGACGGGCGGCAGCTGACCCCCGCGGCCGATGTGGAAGCCCGCGGAGCGGTGTTCTCGCCGGTGTCATCAGCAGGGGCGGACCGCCTCCGAGACCGCCGCGACGAGGGCTTCCACATCGGCACCCCAGCGTGAGACGAGGGTGAGGTCACGGGCCGGGTCCACCCACAAGAGGTGGTTGCCGCCGTTGCCCCGGGCACAGCGCCCGGTCGACGGGGCCTGTGGCCATACCACGCGGCCGTCGTTGAGCCACCACGACAACCCGTACTCCGGCTTGACGGCACATGGCGTCCACAGCGCCGCGATCCAGCGCCGGGAGACGATCCGGCGCCCGGCCCACTCCCCGCCGTTCAGGCAGAGTTGGCCGATACGGGCCAGGTCGAGCGCGCTGATCCACAGCCCGCCGCCCCAGTGGGCGCCGCCGGACACCACGGGGAGGCGGACGCCGTCGACGTCCACGAACGAGTTGCCGTAGCCGTGTCACGACCATGAGCCGGAGGCCCCGATGGGCTCCATGACACGGGTGCGCAGCACCTCCGGCAGCGGCCGCCGCACCAGGACGGTCAGCGCGAGCGCCGTGAGATTCACCCGCACATCGTTGTAGGCCCACCCTTCACCGGGCGGCCCGCCCGCCGACTCCGTCCCCTCACGGACGCTCTGGGCGTCCACCCCCGTCGGCTTCCCCCACAGCTCGCCCTCCCACTGGCTCGTCTGGTCCAGCAGCTGCCGCCAGGTGATCCGCCGCCCGTGCTCATCAGCGAACTGGGGCAACTCGACGGATTCGCACACGGGCTCGTCCAGCCGCAACAGCCCATCGTCGAAGGCGATGCCCGCGACGAGGGCCAGCACGCTCTTGGTCGCGCTGAAGGCCATCTCCACCCGGTCGGGATCGCCCCAGCGGGCGAGCACCTCGCCGCGCCGCACGACCACACCACCGGACGTGCAGTGCGTGGCCCGGCCGGGAGCGGACGAGCGGCTGTTGGGATGGGTCCCTGATGTGGAGTCGGTCCTCGTTGGGCCGTCCGCACCCGTATGATGGGTATCCACTCCCGTGTACGGAGTTGGGGACGAGATGACTGCCACATGGTGGCTTATGCAAGGTGAGGCCGCGGTCGGCGAGTTACGCCAGTACGGGGTCGACCAGCCGGTTTTTCTGTGCCACTTCACGCCGGGCCCGGCGTGGGAAACGGTCCGGGCGCAGTTCGAGGCGTGGTCCGCGCTGCGCGGGCAGGACCCCGACGGAAGCCGTACCGCCCAGGTCATCCGCTCCATCATGGACCTCGGGCTGCGGCTGGTCCCCACGGACGACAGTCCATCGATGGCGCTGTTCACCGAATGCATCCTGCGCATCGACGGCCACACCGCCCGGTTGCGCTGCTGATGCCCCGCCGGGCGCGCGGCCGGTAGCGTGCCTCCATGGACATCGGTGATGTGGTCGAGGACTTCGAACTGCCGGATGAGAGCGGCACCGTCCGTTCGCTCAGCGGGCTGCTGGCGGACGGCCCGGTGGTGCTGTTCTTCTATCCGGCGGCCTTCACCCCCGGCTGTACCAAACAGGCGTGCCACTTCCGGGACATCGCGGCGGAGTTCAAGGAGCTCGGCGCCCAGCCGGTCGGGGTCAGTGCGGATTCGGTCGAGAAGCAGGCGGAGTTCGCCCATGCGTACTCCTTCGGCTATCCGCTGCTGTCGGATCCGGAGGGGACCGTGCGGGAGCGGTTCGGGGTGAAGCGCGGGATCGCGGCGGTGCCGACCAAGCGGGTCACCTTTGTGATCGATACCGATCGCAAGGTGCTGGAGATCGTCAAAAGCGAGTTCCGGATGGGTGTGCACGCGGACCGGGCGCTCGAAGCCCTGCGGGGCAGGAACGGGTAGGTCCCGTACGACCGTCCGCGGTCGACGGAAAACACTTGCGGGGGCTGCCTCTTGGGCGGCCCCCGCTGACGTTTGTGCCCTCTGGCAAGCGCTTGCCGACACGGCGTATGGTCAGGCGGCCGACCGTAGCTTCCCCCGCCATCGGCGAACCCCATCGCCGAACTCCCATCGCGAACCCCCATCGCCGAACTGAGCCGAGCCGAGGAGCCTCCATGAGACGCGCCGGTACCGCACTGCTGGCCGCCACCGCCTGCCTCGCCGCCCTGCCGTCCGCCCCGGCCTGGGCCGGAACCCCCGGGCCCGCCGCCGGCCCAGCCGTGGCCACGGCCGCGGTCGTCCCGCGGTGCACCGGCACCGCACCCGTCGTCTGCCATGCCGATGTCCGGCCGGGGACGTACGACGTGACGGCGGTCCTCGGCGGCGCCGAGGCGGGCAGCACCAGCGTCACCGCCGAGTCGCGGCGGGCGATGCTCGCCGCGACGCCGACCGCCGCCGGGCAGCGGCTCGTCNGGCGGGCGATGCTCGCCGCGACGCCGACCGCCGCCGGGCAGCGGCTCGTCCGGTCCTTCACCGTGAACGTACGGGAGCCGGAGGGCGAGCCCACCGGGCCCAGTGGAAGCCCCGGGCTCGACCTCGCCTTCGGCGGCGCCGCGCCGCGCCTCGCCGGTCTGAAGGTCACCCAAGCCGCCCCCGGCCGCCGCCACCAGCTCTTCCTCGCCGGGGACTCCACCGTGTGCGACCAGCTCACCGCCCCGTACACCGGGTGGGGCCAGCAGCTGCCGCAGTTCTTCCGGCGCGGGCTGTCGGTCGCCAACTACGCCGACTCGGGGGAGGGTTCGGGCTCCTTCCTCGCCGACCCCCGGCTCTTCGCCACCATGCGCCCACTGATCCGCCCGGGCGACACCGTCCTCATCCAGTTCGCCCACAACGACAAGCAGACGACCGCCGCCGACTACCGCGCCCACCTCGGCGCGCTGCTCGACGGCGTACGGGCGCGCGGCGGCAAGCCCGTGCTGGTCACCCCCATCGTGCGCCGCTGGTTCAACGACGACGGCACCCTCGACAACGCCACCGCCCTGCACATCAACGGCCTCGGCGTGAACCTGCCGGCCGAGATGCGCTCGCTGGCCGCCGAGCGGGGCGTACCGCTCATCGACCTGACCGCGCTCACCAAGCGACTCGTGGAGGAACTCGGCCCCGAGGGGTCCAAGCGGCTGTACCTCTACGACGAGGCCCGCGACAACACCCACACCTCCGACCACGGCGCCACCGAGTTCGCGTGGCTGGTGCTCGGCGAGCTGCGCGCTCAAGCCCTGGTCCCCGCCGGGGTGCTCCGATGACCGGCCTCGCACCGCGCCCCACGCCACAACTCACGCCGCGCCCCACGCCGGGCCTCGCACCGCACTTCGCGCTGCCCCCGGAGGACCGCGACCTCAGCCCCCGCACCGGCTGGACCCGCGCCCACTGGGAGGCCGTCGCCGACGGCCTGCTCGCCGCCGTCGCCCCGTACGCGACCCCCGGCGGCGCCCTCTACCCGCTCCCCGGCGACCGGTGGAGCTGGTCGGGGCCCCGCTCCGACGGCCTGGAAGGCTACGCCCGGACGTTTCTGCTGGCTGCCCTCCGCGTCGCGGGCGCGCGCGGCGCCGACCCCGGCGGGCTGCTGGAGCGGTACGCGGACGGACTCGCCACCGGCACCGCACACCTCGGCACCGCATGCTCCGGCACCGCACACCCCGGCGGCGACGGGCCCGAGGACTGGCCCCGGATCACCGACCGCGGCCAGCCGCTGGTCGAGTCCGCCTCCATCGCGCTCGGGCTGCGGCTCACCCGCCCCTGGCTGTGGGACCGGCTCGACGACGGCGTACGGGAGCGGGTGGCGGCCTGGCTGCTGGACGCGCTCACCGCCGAACCGGTGCCCAGCAACTGGGAGCTGTTCCCTGTCGCCGTCGGCGGCTTCCTCGCCGAGGCGGGCATCGAGCCGGAGGCCGCCCGCGCCGCCGTGGCGCGCGGGCTGGAGCGCATCGAGCCCTGGTACACCGGCGACGGCTGGTACAGCGACGGCGCGGGCCGCGCCTTCGACTACTACAACGGCTGGGCCCTGCACCTCTATCCGGCGCTCGAGGCATGGCTGTCCCAGGACGGCGAGCGGCTCACCCGCTACGGGCGCCGGCTGGCCACCCATCTCGCCGACTACGCCCACCTCTTCGGCGCCGACGGCGCCCCGCTGCACCAGGGCCGCTCCCTGACGTACCGCTTCGCCGCCGCCGCGCCGCTCTGGCTGGGCGCCCTCACCGGCCACACCCCGCTTGACCCCGGAACCACCCGCCGCCTCGCCTCCGGCGCCCTGCGCCACTTCCTCGACCGGGGCGCGACCACGGACCGCGGGCTGCTCTCGCTCGGCTGGTACGGCCCCTACGACGGCGTCCTCCAGCCGTACTCCGGCCCGGCCTCCCCGTACTGGGCCGCCAAGGGCTTCCTGGGGCTGCTGCTCCCGGCCGACCACGAGGTCTGGACGGCGCGCGAGGAGCCGGGGCCCACCGAGCGCGCCGACGCGACGCGGGCCGTCCCCGGCCCCAACTGGCTGCTGCAGTCCACCGCGGGCGACGGTCTGGTCCGGCTCCACAACCACGGCAGCGAACACCTCCCGCCGCCCGGCGACCCCGACCAGGACGACCCCCACTACGCCCGCCTCGCCTACTCCACGGCCACCGGCCCCTTCCCGTACGGCGTCGCCCCCGACAACCACTTCGGCCTGGTCCACGGCGGCCGGATCTCCCTGCGCACCGCGCTGGAGCCGCTGGGCGCGGGCGAGGGCTGGGCGGCCTCACGCCATCGTGCGCGGCTGGTGGGGGAGGAGCCGGAGGAGGGCGCGGAGGTCCGCATCACCTCGCTGGTGCTGGTGCGCGGCGCCGTGGAGGTCCGGATCCACCTGGTGACCGGCGCGGCGCCGGGCCGGGCCGTCCGCCAGACGGGCTGGGCGGTGCCGGATCCCGTACCGGAGGAGGAGGGGCCGCGGTCCGAACTGCTGCCGCTCCACGGCCTGATGATGGACGGCGCCCTGCCCGCCGCCCCCACGGCCTTCGCCCGGCGCGCCGTCTCCCCCGCGCTGGCCGGTGAGACGACGGGCCGCGCCGGGGGCGACCTCTTCCTCTGCCTCGCCCGCCTCACGGCCGACCCCGACGCGCCCCCGCTGGCCGGCCTGGTCCGCGCCGCGGCGGGCCCGGCGGACGACGGGACCCATCTGGTGTCGGTCACCTGGTGGGACGGCGAGGTGCGGCGGGCCCGCATGGGTCCGAGCGCGGTCACCGTCGATGGTCTGACCGAAAACGCCGGTTGACAAGCCGGGTTTAACCGGGTCTATAGGGCGGGAGCGGGCGGCAACGTCCCGCCCAGGCGCCCGGACAGGGCCTTCGTGGAGTCGAGGAGGAGCTCCCCGATCTCGGCGACGCGGTCCCGGGTGACGCGGGAGGCGGGCCCGGAGACGCTGATCGCCGTGGCGACCGTCCCGCTGTGATCGAAGACCGGCGCCGCGACGCAGCGGATCTCCTCCTCGTTCTCCACGTCGTCGATCGCGTACCCCCGCTCCCGGACGGCGGCCAGTTCGGCGTGCAACCGCTCGGCGGAGGTGATGGTGGCCGGGGTGCGGGGCGGCATGCCCCGTGCTATGACCTGTTCCACCACGGCGTCGGAGGCGTGGGCCAGGAACGCCTTGCCGACGGCGGTGCAGTAGGCGGGCTGCCGGCTGCCGATACGCGAGTGCATGCGCACCGGCTGGGGGCTTTCGACCTTGTCGATGTAGACGATCTCCGGCGGGTCGAAGACGACCAGGTGAACCGTCTCCCCGATGCTCTCGACGAGCTCGTGCAGATGGGGAGCGGCCGTCTCCCGGAAGTCGAGGCGTTCCAGGTAGACCTGGCCGAGCAGGGCGTTCTGGGGGCCCAGCCGGTAGCGCCCGCTGTCGGCGTCCTGGTCCACCAGGCGCACCTCCCGCAGCGGCGCCAGCAGCCGCAGGATGGTGCTCTTGCTCAGGTTCAGGCCCTCGGCCAGGTCGGTGAGCGTCGCGCCGCGCGGATGTCCGCGGTCCTCGGCCAGGAACATCACGATGGACAGCGCCCGGCGCAGCGAGGACGAGGTGTTGCGCCGGGGGCCGGTCGGGGCGGGCCGGTCCTCCTGGTCGCCGTGGGCGGTATCGGGCCCGGACATACGGTCCTTCCCCCTCCGTCGGGTCCTGGGGCGAGGAGTTGGGGGGCTCCGCGCGGGTGATGCGGGGACGGTAGTCGACTCGGTCCATTTTGCATAGCAGCATCAGATGTCAAGATATGAAATCAGTCATTGACGGCCTCTTTCGGCTCGGCTAGCTTATGCGCACCAATTACGGAATCAGATTCTGCATTGCAACATCTCTGAGTTCGGCGATCATCGGCGATCGCGGCTCGTCGATCTTCCTCGCTTTTGCTCCCCCGAAGGCTTTCCTCCCCCGAAGCCTTTTCCTCCCCGAAGCCTTTCCTCCCCGAAGGGAGTCCCGCCATGGGACGACGCCCTCATGCCCGCAGGCTGGCCGCGATCTCCGCGGGCGCCATCGCCGCCACTACCCTGCTCGCCGCCTGCTCCTCGAGCCAGGGCGCGGCCTCCCGGGCGCAGAGCTCCACCCTGCAGAAGGTGACCCGCGGCGGCACCCTGCGCATCGCCAGCTGTCTGACGTTCCCGCCCTTCGGGTCGACGAACAAGGCCAATCAGCCCGAGGGTTTCGATGTCGACGTCGCCAAGGCCATGGCCAAGGCGCTGGGCGTCAAGGCGCAGATCGTGGACACCACCTCGGCCAACCGCGTCCCGAATCTGCGTACGCACAAGGTCGACGCCGTGATCTGCAACTTCACCACCACCGCCGAGCGTGCGAAGCAGGTCGCCTTCAGCGACCCGTACATCGTCGCCGGTGAGGTGCTGATGGTGAAGAAGTCCAGCGATATCTCCGGCATCAAGGACCTGTCGGGCAAGAAGGTGGCGGTCACCAAGGGCTCCACCAACGGCGCCGCGGTGAAGGAGGGCAACCCGAGGGCGCGGATCCAGGAGTACGACACCTCGGCGGCGGCCGTGCTCGCGGTCAAGCAGGGACAGGCCGACGCCATGGTCGAGGATTCCAACTTCCTCAACTCCCAGGCCAAGTCCGACCCGTCCCTCAAGGTCACCAAGGACTCGGTCGTACCACTGGAGTACAACGCGATCGGGGTCAGCCAGGGCGACCCGGACTGGCTGCAGTGGATCAACACCTGGCTCCGGGAGTTCAACACCTCCGGCCAGAGCGCGGCCCTCTACAAGAAGTGGTTCGGCGTCAAGCCCGTCTACCCGCTCAACCCGTCCTACTGAGCCCTGCCGGGCGGCGGCACCCCAGCCGTCGCCCCCGTGGAGGAACCCCATGCTCGCCGACTGGACCTACGCATTCCAGGACTGGCCCACCTATCTCAGCGCGGCCTGGCTGTCCCTGAAGCTGTCCCTCGCCGCCTTCGCCCTCGCCTGCGCCCTCGGTCTGCTGGGCGCCCTCGCCCGCAGATCGCGTCACGCACTCGTCCGCGCCCCGGCCGCCGTGTACGTGGAGGTCATCCGCAACACCCCGGTGCTGCTCCAGATGTTCGTCGCCTACTTCGCCCTGCCCTCGGCCGGGCTGCGGCTCAGCCCCGTACAGGCGGGCATCGCGGCGCTCGGCGTCAACGTCGGCGCGTACCTCACCGAGATCTTCCGGGCCGGAATCCAGGCCGTTCCGCGCGGCCAGCGCGAGGCCTCCCGCGTGCTGGCCCTCACCCCCTTCCGGACCTATCTGCACGTGGTACTCCCGCAGGCGCTGCGCAACGTCTATCCGGCCGTGGTCAACCAGCTCGTCCAGATCATCCTGGGCTCGTCCCTGCTGTCCGCCATCTCCGTGCCCGAACTCACCGGCACCGCCATGGTGATCAACTCCCGCAACCTGCTGACCATCCAGGTCTTCGGCATCGCCGCCGTGCTCTATCTGGTGCTCACCAACCTGGTCGTGCTGGTGGCGGGGCTCATCGGCCGCGCGGCCTTCAAACCGCCGCTGCGCCCGGTCAGCACCCGGCAGTCGGCTCTGGCGGGCCTGCGGACCGCCGCCCGCCGCCTCGTCCTGGTCCGCAAGGAGGCATGATGGACTGGTCGGTCATGTGGTCCAACCGGGACCTGTACGGCGCCGGGCTGTGGGCCACCGTCGAGCTCTCCGTGGCGGCCATCGCCACCTGCACCCTGCTCGGCCTGGTCATCGCGGCTATCCGCACCAGCCGGATCCCCGTCCTGGCCCAGCTCGCCCGCTGCTACCTGGAGGTCTTCCGGGGCACACCCCTGCTGGTCCAGATGCTCTTCATCTACTTCGGCGCGGTCTACCTCAACATCGGGAACATCACCGTCTTCGGGGCCGCCCTGCTGGCGCTCACCCTCTTCCAGGGCGCGTACGTCGCGGAGATCTTCCGGGCCGGCATCGAGGCCGTACCGCACGGTCAGTGGGAGGCGTCGCGGGTCCTGGGCCTGACCCGCGCCCAGACCTTCCGCTCGGTCATCCTCCCCCAGACCCGGTCGATCGTGCTGCCCCCGCTGGTCGGCCAGTACCTCTCGCTCGTCAAGGACACCTCGATCGCCGTCGTCATCGGCTACGCCGAACTGCTCCGCGAGGGCCAGGCCATCGTGGACCGGGTGGGACACCCCGGCGAGACGTACCTGGCGATCGCCGTCCTGTACTTCGTCATCTGTTCCCCGCTGTCGATCGTCGTCCGGCGGATGGAGAGAAAGGCCGTGACCGCCTGATGATCACCAAATCCCTTACGGAGCGGACCCCCGCCACCACCGCCCAGGTCAGCCTGTCCGGCGTGCACAAGCGCTTCGGCGAGCTGGAAGTCCTCAAGGGCATCGACATCGAGGTCGGCGCGGGCGAGGTCGTGGTGCTCATCGGAGCCAGCGGCTCCGGCAAGAGCACCCTGCTGCGGATCATGTGCGACCTGGAACGCGCCGACCGCGGAGAGGTCTGGGTCAATGGAGTCCCCCTGCACGACCGGAAGCGCGCACCCGAGATCTTCGGCCATGTCGGCATGGTCTTCCAGCAGTTCAACCTGTTCCCGCACCACACCGCGCTGGGCAATGTGACCCTCGCGTTGCGCAAGGTACGCAAGACCGGCCGCAAGGAGGCCGACGAGCGCGGCCGGGAGGCACTGGCCCGGGTCGGTCTCGCCGAGAAGGCGGCCGCCTATCCGGCCCAGCTGTCCGGCGGCCAGCAGCAGCGCGTGGCGATCGCCCGCGCGCTCGCCATGGACCCCGCCATCATGTTCTTCGACGAACCCACCTCCGCCCTCGACCCGGAGCTGGTGGGCGAGGTCACCGGGGTCATGCGGTCCTTGGCCGACGAGGGCATGACCATGGTGGTCGTCACCCACGAGATGCGGTTCGCCCGGGACACCGCCGACCGCGTGGTCTTCATGGACGGCGGTGTCGTGCTCGAACAGGGCACGCCCGAGCGTGTCTTCGGCAGCCCGACCGAGGCCCGCACCCAGCAGTTCCTGCAGCGGGTCCTGGACACCTGACGCCGGGCCGCCGCGCCCGGGACCGCCGGGTCAGCCCAGCGGGCTGAAGGTGAAGGAGAACTGTGCCGGGGCCGCGAGCAGCCGGTACGGCTCCAGCACCCCCGGGCCGCAGGACTGGCTGCCGATGCCCTGCTGTCCGTGGTCCAGGTTCACCCACACGGTCTCGTTCGACGGTTCGAGATCCGGTGTGTGCTCGGCCGCGTCGAGCTGCTCGGTGGTCCAGCGGCGCGCGGTGAACCAGAAGGCCGGATCGCCCTCGATCCGCACCCCAGAGCCGTCGGACGCGGTCAGCCGCACCCAGCGGACGTCGATCCGGGCGCCGTTCTCCTGCGGACGCACGTACGGCGTCTGGAGTTCGTCCACCGACAGCGCCCACCGCCCCACGCGCGCGGCGGCGCGGGTGTCCGGGTACGCCTCGCCGGGGCCGCCGCCGAACCACTCGGCCTCGCCCAGCGCGGCCGGGACCCCGAGTCGCAGGCCCAGGCGCGGCAGCGGGCAGGTCCACTCGCCCAGCGGGGTGACGGAGACCGCCAGGCTCAGCCGTCCGTCCCCGTCGGCGGTCCAGCGGTAGACCGTCTCCAGGCCGATGTCCACGGCGGCGGGCGCCACGCGGGTACGGACGGTCAGCGCACCGTCCGGCGCCGTTTCCACCGCGTCGGTCCGGTGCCGCATCCGGTGCAGACCGAGCCGGCGCCAGATCAGCCCCCAGCGCTCGTCCGGCTGCCAGGACGCGCCGTTGTCGTTGTCGGTGGGCGCGCGCCAGACGTCCAGCCGGGGCGGTGCGGTGAGGCGGAGCCCGCCGAGGGACGTCAGGGCGCCGGTGGCCGCGTCGAAGACGCCGGGGCCCAGCACGATCCGGTCGCCGTCGCGGCGCGGCGCCTCCCCGGAGGCGAGGGCGCGCGCCCGGCCGGTGCCGGGCGCGGCGGCGGGGAGCTGGGCCCAGGCCACCGGATGGCCCGCCCCGGCCCACGCCGTCGCGGCCGCGAGCCGCGCCTCGACCGTCCACCACGCCTCCGCCCCCGCCTCGGCGTCGGGCGGCGCCGGGAGCTTCAGGACGGCGGACTCGCCCGGGGGCAGCGGCGGCACCGCCAGCTCACCCGAGCCGATCGCCTCGCCCTCGGCCTCATAGGTCCAGGAGAAGACGAGATGGGACAGATCCGCGAAGTCATGGCCGTTGGTGATCCGGACCGTGCCGTCGGCCCCGTCGCCCTCGATCCGCACCGGCTCGATGACCTTCTTGTACTCGATCAGGCCGGGGGAGGGGGTGCGGTCGGGGAAGAGCAGCCCGTCGCACACGAAGTTCCCGTCGTGCAGCTCCTCGCCGAAGTCGCCGCCGTACACGTGGTAGAAGCGGCCGTCGGGGGCGCGCCGGGTGAAGCCGTGGTCGATCCACTCCCAGACGAAACCGCCCTGGCAGCGCTCATGCTCCTGGAACAGCCGCTGGTACTCGCTCAGCCCGCCGGGGCCGTTGCCCATGGCGTGCGCGTACTCGCACTCGATGAACGGCAGCGCCCGGCGCTTCGCGTCCAGCTCCGGATCGCCCCACGGCGGCTCGGTGCGCCGGCCGATCTGGTCGACCTCCTCGTGCGGCGCGTACATCCGCGAGTAGATGTCGGTGTCGGCGCAGGACAGATCGCCCTCGTAATGGATCACCCGGGACGGGTCGCGCTCCCGGATCCAGTCGGCCATGGCGGACAGCCCGCGCCCGGTGCCGCACTCGTTGCCCAGCGACCACATCACCACCGACGGGTGGTTCTTGTCGCGCTCGACCATCCGCTCGGCGCGGTCGAGCAGCGCCGGGGTCCAGCGGTCGTCGTCCACCGGGTTGTTCCGCCAGCCCAGGTCGACGAAGCCGTGGGTCTCCAGATCGCATTCGTCGATGACCCACAGCCCCAGCTCGTCGCAGAGTCCGAGGAAGGCCGGATGCGGCGGATAGTGGCTGGTGCGCACGGCGTTGATGTTGTGCTGCTTCATCAGCACCAGATCGCGGCGCATGGTCGCGAGGTCCACCGCCCGCCCGTTCTCGGGGTGGAACTCATGCCGGTTGACGCCGCGGAAGAGCACCCGCCGGCCGTTGACCTTGAGCAGCCCGTCCTCGACCACCACGGTACGGAAGCCCACGTGCAGCGAGACGCTCTCGCCCACGGTGGTCAGCCGCGCCTGGTACAGCCGGGGCGTCTCCGCCGTCCACGGCTCGACGGGGACGGTGGCGCTCTCCCCGGTGGCCAGGTCAAGACCCAGCTCGGGCACGGTGACCCGGCCGCCGGGGTCGGAGTCGATCCGCAGGGTGCCCTCGCCGGTGGTGTGGTCGTAACTGGCGTGGACGAAGTAGTCGTCGAGCGAGCCCTCGGGGCGGTGCTCGAGCGTCACCTCACGGAAGATCCCGGGCAGCCACCACTGGTCCTGGTCCTCGAGATAGGTTCCGGAGGACCACTGGTGCACGCGTACGGCCAGCACGTTGCCGGACGGCTGGAGCAGGCCCCCGACCGCGAACTCGTGCGGCAGCCGGCTGCCCTTGAAGGTGCCCAGCTCCTCGCCGTTGAGCCAGACCCGGGCGCAGGACTCGACGCCCTCGAAGCGCAGCACCG
The DNA here is from genome assembly GCF_014712245.1 of Streptomyces sp. 5-10. Taxonomy (NCBI): domain Bacteria; kingdom Bacillati; phylum Actinomycetota; class Actinomycetes; order Kitasatosporales; family Streptomycetaceae; genus Streptomyces; species Streptomyces sp. 5-10. Next base: position 72,977 of record NZ_JACVYG010000042.1, on the reverse strand, counting down.
CGTCCCCGCCGGCCGGCCAGTCGCCGGGCAGGTCGAAGACGCGCAGATGGTCGCCGGTCGGGTTCTCGTCGGGCACGCGCGGCGGATCCACCGGGAAGGGGTAGCGCACATTGGTGTAGATCGGGGCCCCGTGGCCGTGCAGCACCCAGTGGCCGGGCACCGGGAGCTCGTCCCAGCCGCGGGCGTCGAAGCCCGGGCGGGCGAAGGAGTCGTCCTCGGCGGTGGCGGTCGGCGACAGCCGGAACGACCACGTCCCGTTCAGGCTCAGCCGCGCGGCGTCGGAGGACGGGGTCCAGGGGCGGGGCGGCAGCACCCCCGCGCCGGGGGAGACGTCCTCGTAGTAGGGCAGTGGCGTGTGCTGCGTGGAGCTCATCGACTCTCCTCGGTCAGCCCTTGATACCGGTCTGTGCGACACCCTGCACCAGCCAGCGCTGGAGGAACACGAAGACCAGGACAAGTGGCAGGATCGATACGGCCGTTGCCATGAAGATCAGGTGGATGTTGATGGTCTGTGCGGTCATATAGGAGGACAGCGCGACCTGCACGGTCCATGAACTCTGATCCTGGCCGATGACCAGGGGCCACAGGAAGGCGTTCCAGCCGCTGATGAAGGTGATGACCGAGATCGCGGCGAAGAAGTTGAGCGAATTCGGCACCACGATGCGCCAGTACGCGCCCCAGTAGCCGAGCCCGTCCACCCGGGCCGCCTCCTCCAGCTCCTTGGGGAAGCCGAGGAAGTACTGGCGGAAGAGGAACGCGGTGAACCCGCTGAACAGCCCCGGGATGATCAGACCGCGCAGCGAGGAGACCCAGCCGAGCGAGGACACCAGCACATAGCTGGGTACGAAGGTCACGGCCGCCGGGACCATCAGGGTGAACAGCACCGCGTACAGCACCTTGTTCGCGTGCCGGTACGGGATGCGGGCCAGGCCGTATCCCGCCAGGGAGCAGACCAGCAGGGTGCCCAGGGTGTGCAGCACGGCCACCACCGTGGAGTTCCACAGGGCCTTCGCGAACGGCACCGAGGGGTCGTCGAACAACTCCTTGACGTTCCCCCACTGCAGGTCGGTGGGGAAGAACCGCCAGCTCTCGCCGGTGATGTCCGCGTCGGTGGACAGGGCGTTGCGGACGATCAGGTAGAAGGGCACGAGGAACAGCACCGTGGCCACGCCCAGGGCGAGGTACAGGCCGGTGTTGCCCATGACCGAGCGCGCGGAGCGCTTGCGGCCCGCCGTGGGCCCGGGCGTCGTGGCGGTCACTTCTCATCGCCCCTTCCGAAGCCGAGGAACCTGCCCTGGGCCAGGGTCACCAGGGCGATCAGCAGGGCGAGGATCAGGGCGCCCGCGCTGGCGTGGCCGTAGTCCTGGTTGGCGCCGAGGGCCTGGAGATAGAGGTCGACCAGGGGCGGCCGGCCCCAGGTGGCCCGGCCCTCGTCGAGGATGTTGTAGAACTCGTCGAACGCCTGGTAGGCCGCGATGAGCAGCAGCAGGACGACCGCGACCGAGGTGGCGCGCAGCTGCGGCAGGGTGATGTGGCGGAACGTCTGCCAGCCGGATTTCGCGCCGTCCACGGCCGCCGCCTCATACAGCTCACGCGGGATGTTCTGCAGCGCCGCCAGGAAGAGGATCATGTAGAAGCCGCACTGCAGCCACAGCCGGGCGGAGCAGATCACCAGCCAGTACCAGGGCGGATGCGGGGAGGCGAGCCAGGCGACGGAGTCGATGCCGAACCAGCCCAGCACGGTGTTCATCATCCCGTAGCGCAACCCGTTGAACAGCGACATCTTCCACACCAGCGAGGCCACGACGAAGCTGCACGCGGTGGGGAGGAAGAAGACCGACCGGAAGAAGGCCTTCATGAAGCGGATGCGGTGGACCAGCAGCGCGAGGGTGAGGGACAGGGCGTAGGTGATCGGCACGATGATCGCGGCGAAGATCGTGAAGTTGACGAGGCTGTCCACGAAATCGCCGTCGCCGAGCATATCGGCGTAGTTGCCGAGGCCGACGAACTCGCTGGGGGTGACGGTGCCCTGGGCGTTGTGCAGGCTCAGCCAGAGGCTCCAGCCGATCGGCACATAGACGAAGACGATCAGCCCGATCAGGAACGGGCCGGTGAACAGCCAGAAGTTGAGGGTGCGGCCGCGGGAGCCGCCGAGTCCCCGCGGCCGTCGTCGGGCGGGGGCCGCTCCTCGGGGCGCTCGGCCCTTGGCGGCGCTGTGGGTGGGTGTGGTGGTCGCCATGACGGTTCCCGGTCGCCCGCCTATCCGAGCTTCTTCAGCGCGCGCTCGATCTTCTTGTCGGCGCTGTCGAGTTCGGCCTCGGGATTCTTGTTGTCGCGCACCGAATTGACCACCGCGTCGAGCAGGATGTTGAACATCCCCTCGGTCCAGTACGGGTCGTCGAAGACACCGTGGGTGTTGAACAGCTCGACCGCCTCGGCCGCCACCCCGCTCTTGAGCTTGTCCGCCCCGGCGGCGATGCTCTTGCGCGCGGGGATGTGGAAGCCGTAGTCCAGCGCCCACTCCTGCTGGTACTTCTTCTGGTCGATCCACAGCCATTTGACGAATTCCTTGGCCGCGTCGACGTCCTTGGCCTTGGCGGACACATAGGTGGACCAGCCGCCGTTGTAGACCACCTGGCGTCCCCCGGCGCCGGACTTGGGGAAGGGGAAGATCCCGAAGTCGTCGCCGAACGCCTTCTGGACCGCCGGTATCGCCCATATGCCGCACCATTGGATGGCGCACAGGCCCTGGAGGAAACTGGCCGGGTCCCATACCTCGGTGGGCGCGCCCAGCAGCAGTGACTTGCTCTTGTAGAGCTCCCGCGCCTTGGTCAGGGTCTCCACGAGGTTGTCGGTGTGGTAGGCGATTCTGTGGTCCGCGTCCAGATAGTGCGGGCCGGTGGACCACACCAGCGGCTTGCTGATGGTCTTGAGGTTCTGGCCGATGTACAGCCCCTTGACCTTGCCGCTGGTGAGTTTGTGCGCGGCGTCGATCAGCTCGTCGAAGGTGGCCGGAGGCTTGACCCCGGCCTTCTCGAAGAGGGACTTGCGGTAGAAGAAGAACTGCGGATCGTCGATCATGCGGATGCCGTAGATCTTCCCGTCCACGGAATTCGCCGTGATGTCCTCCGGCAGGAAGTCGTCCTTGACATCGGCGATGATGTCATCGAGCGGAACGATCTGCCGGGAGCGCACCAGCTGGAGATCGGGGTGGTATTCGAAGACATCGGGTGCCCCGGATCCCAGCAGGGTGGTGGCCAGTTTCGACTCGTATTCGCCCGGCACCCATTCGATGGTGACCTTGGCCTTGTCGTAGGCGTCGGCGAACTTCTTCGCGGCCTGCTGGGTGCCCTGCTCTCCGTAGGCGTGGTACATCTGCTTGATCGACTTACCGCCGCCGCCCGAGCGGCCGGTGTTCGAACCGCAGGCGGCGAGTCCGCCGAGCGCCGCCACTCCGCCCATCGCGCGCAGCACGCCGCGGCGGTCCCAGTCCCTGCCTCTGCTGATGTTCGACATATGACGTCCTCGTCTCCGTCGCCGCCAGATCCGTCACGTTCCTTGGTGCAGCGGGACGTTAGCCATAGACGAAGACTTCGGCAAGGGGTTGGACGAAGTGGGTGCGGTAAGGGTGGTGACGTCGCGTCAGGGCGGTGCCGGGCGGTTCGAGGCGTCGAACGAAAGCGGCGCGGAAGCCGCTGTGGGAACGCTCCCACTGCGGCTTCCGCACCCCGCGAGGGGCCGGGAGTCAGCCGCGCTGACCGAGTACGAACGTGGTGATGGAACGGCCCGGGAGCGAGGCCGAAACCGAGCCGCCGGAAATCCTGGGCGCCGCCGCCCTGGCCCAGTTCTCGGTGGCCGACGTCCGTACCGCGGAGAGCGGGGAAAGCCGTGCGGAGGTCCCGAGATCCACCGTGAGATCGGACGCGGCGGAATGGTGGTTGTTGACCACCAGAACCCAGCGGCCCTCGTCCCGGAAGGCGGTGACCTCGACCCCGCTGGGGGTGCCCGTCACCTCGTGCAGAACGGCCCCGGGGCGGACGAATTTGCTGTACTGCCCGAGCGCGTAATAGCGCTTGGTCATATACAGCCGCTGATTTCCGTTGGTGGCGTAGTCGGGGTCGTAGTAGATCAGTCCGTCGTTCCAGCCCTGGTCGTTCTTGGTGTCCGCACCGCTCTGGGCGTCCGCGCCGATCTTGTTGGACAGCGCGGTCCACCAGTGGAACGCCGAGTCATGCGCCACCGTGAAGTCCTTGTGCATGATCCGGGACATCAGCAGCGCGTTGTCGATGGTCGGGTCGTACTCCTGGGCCCAGCCCGTGCCGCCCTTGCCGAAACAGCAGATCTCGGTGGACCAGGACGCCTTTCCGAAGGATTTCGCCGTCTCGCCGACCTGAGTGCGCGAGGCGTCGCTGGGGTTGTTGTACGTATGGTGGGCCAGCTTGTCGACATGGCCCGCGGTGCCCGGTTGGCTCAGCCACTGCGGCACCTCGTTGTTGAATCCGTCCGTACTGCTGGACTCGTCCGCGATGATTCCCGTCCGGCCGCCGCGCGCGTCCAGTGCGGCGCCCACCGCCCGTACGATGTCATCGCGCTGCTCGACGCCGACCAGCATGCCTTCCTGGCCGCATTCGGCGAAACTGTTCGTCGGCTCGTTGAAGGGGCTGATGTAGTCCAGCCGCGCGCCCCTGGCCGCGAAATGGGCGACCACATCGGCGATATAGCGCGCGAAGTCCTTCTCCTTCGCGGCGTCGAGATGGTCGCCGCAGCTCTTTCCGTTGGTCTTCCATTCGGCGGGGGCGCTGTTGACGAAGCCGATCAGATCCTTGACGCCGTAGCGGGCGGCGTACTGGAGGAACAGCCGCCCGCCCGGGTCCCTGGACCAGTCGTAGCCGCCGTCGGCCCGCAGGAAGTCGTCGGGGGCGCGCTCGGGGGTGGTGACGCCGGTGCCACCGCCGCCGATGTTGTAGCGGTACGCGGACAGTGCCAGCCCGTCCCGGGAGAAGAGCAGCCGGGCGGCCTGTGCCCGTACGGCGGGGGAGAAGCGGCCCACGTCATTGACCCACCAGGCGCCCGAGGCGCCGATGTTGTCGATGGTCTGCGCGGACCGCGGGGAGACCCGCGCCACCGGGGGCCCGTCCGCGGCGGCCGGGGTGGCGGGGGTGAGCGAACCGGTCAGGGCGAGTGCGGTGGCCGATCCCACCAGCAGGGCGCGGGCTCGGTGGTGTCGTCTTATCCGTGGCATGACAATCCGTGGCATGACAACCCTTCCGTTGACGCGAGGTGCTGCGCGTTCTCGTGTTGTGCTGAGGTTCCTCAGGCTGTGCTGCGGCTCCTCGGCGTGGTGCGGCGGTTCTTCAGTCCCACCGACGCGAGCGAGCCCTCCAGGGCGAAGGTCGCCGCGCCGAGGCTCACGGGGTTGGACGGGATCGGGCACAGCACGATCTCGGTGTTCGCCAGCGGGCGGCGCAGCGCGCGCACCGCCACCGCCTCGCGCACCTCGACGAGCAGCGGCTCACCGAGGGCGGCCGCCACCCAGCTGCTGAGGACGATCACTTCCGGGTTGAGCAGATTGATCAGATCGGCGAGGGCGGCGCCGAGATAGCGCGCGGTGGTGTGCACCACCTTCAGGGCCACCGGATCGCCCTCCGCGAGGCCCCGGCCGAGCGCCTGGATGGTGGCCGTCTGGTCGTCCGGGTGCAGCAGCGGGCTGTCCGGGCTCAGCTCGCGCAGATTCCGCATGATGCCGGGGGCGCCGACATAGGTCTCCACACAGCCCTGGTTGCCGCAGTGACACTGCCGTCCGTCCAGGATGAGGGTGGTGTGCCCCCACTCACCGGCGCTGTTGCTGACCCCGCGGTGCAGGGTTCCGCCGAGCGCCAGCCCGGCCCCCACGCCCGTACCGAGGTTGACCACCACGGCGTCGTTCCGCCCGCGCGCCGCGCCGAACCACTGCTCGGCCACCGTGCAGGCGCGCAGCGGATTGTCGAGGTGGAGGGGGTACGGGATGTGCTCGGCCAGCAGCCGCAGCAGCGGGACGTCATGCCAGTCCCAGTTGGGGGCGAAGACCGAGACCCCGCCCTCGCGGTCCACCTGGCCCGGCATGCTGACGCCGACGCCCAGCACCCGGTCCGCGGCCACCCCCGACTGCTCGACCACCGAGGACACGGCGGCGGCGATATGCGCCACCACCTTGGCCGGGTCGTTCTCCTCCGGGCGCAACTCCTCGTCGGCGCGGGCCAGGACGGTCAGCGCCAGATCGAACAGCTCGACATGGATGTACGTCTCCGCCACATCCACGCCGATCAGCGCGCCGCCCGAGGAGTTGACCGCGACCAGGCCGCGCGGCCGGCCGCCGGCGGAGTCCTCGTAGCCGACCTCCACCAGCATCCCGAGGTCGAGCAGCTCCCCGACGAGATTCGCCACCGTGGCCAGGCTCAGCTCGGTCGCGGCGGCCACCTCCTGCCGCGAGACGGGGGATTGGGCGACGATATGGCGCAGCACCCCGTAGCGGTTGGCGGTGCGTATGTCGCGGGAGGTGCGCTTCACGCCGGAATCTCCTCTGCGCGGGCAGATGCTGCTGTGTCGCGGGTGCCGCGCCAGGCTAGAGCGTGGGCCAGACCATAGACAACCCCTTCGACCAACCCTTGTACGAAGCGTTGGGACAGCTGGGGCGCCAAGGGTGGGGCCTGTCAGGTGGGCAGGGCCTGTCGACGGGTGGGACCTGTCAGGCGGACGGGACCCAAAATGCCGTCGACCGCGCCCACGTGCGGCATTTAGCCTGACCGCCATGAGCGACCTCACGAGCGACCTGCAGACGATCCATGGCGTCCCCGTCCTGATGTGTTCCTCCGAGGGGGAGACCATCGGCGGTGAACGCGACGCGCTGGATCTCATCGGCAACGCCGGATACCAGGGCGCCCAGTGGGTCGTCATCCCGGTGGAGCGGTTCGACGAGGCGTTCTTCCGGCTGAGCACGCGCGTGGCCGGGGACATCATCCAGAAGTTCGTGCAATACGCCATGGGGCTGGTGGTCCTCGGCGACATCTCCCGTCATACGGAGGGCAGTTCGGCGCTGCGGGACTTCGTCCGCGAGTGCGATCGGGGACGGCAGACGTGGTTCCTGGCGGACGTCGAGGAACTGCGGGAGCGGCTGAAGAGCTGAGGGAGCGGCGGAAGAGCTGAGGGAGGGTTTCAGCCCGCCTCGAGCACCGCGCGGACGACGGGCCCGGCGGCATCCCCGCCGTGCCCACCGCCGGTGACCACGGCGGCGGCCGCCACATCGTTGCGGTAGGCGGTGAACCAGGCGTTGGTCTTGGGCTGGCCGTCGATCTCGGCGGAACCCGTCTTGGCGCCGATGTCACCGGTGAGCCCGGACATCGCCCGGGCGGCGGTGCCGCTGGTCGCGGTCAGCCGCATCATGGCCTTCAGCTGCGCCACGGTGGCCGGGCCGAGGCCGCGGTCGCTGGTGGCGATCTCCCGGTGGTCGACGGAGCGCGGTACGAGGACGGGCTGTTTGAAGGTGCCCGTCTGGGCCGTGGCCGTGACCGAGGCGATGGTGAGCGGGTTCATCTGGACCGTGCCCTGGCCGATCATGGCCGCGGCCTTGTCGTCGCCGCTTCCGCTCGGCACCTCGCCGTCAAAGGTGGTGACCCCCACCCGCCAGTTCAGCCCGAGCCCGAACACGGTCCGCGCCTCCTGGGCCAGCGCCCCATCGGGCACGGCCCCGGCGAGCGAGACGAACGCGGTGTTGCAGGACGCCGCGAAGTCCTGGGCGAAGGTGGCGGCGGGATTCTCGCTGTCCTCGACGTTGTGGAACGTCATGCCCTGTGCGTACGCCGCCGTCTTCGGGCACGGCACCGGACGGCTCGGGCTGACCTGGCCCGCCTCCAGCAAGGTGGCCGCGGTGACTATCTTGAACGTCGATCCCGGCGCCGTCTGCCCCTGCAACGCGGCGTTGAACTCGGCCTGGTCGGAGTTGGCCACCGCCAGGATCTCCCCGGTGCTGGGCCTGAGCGCGACCACGGAGGCGCCGTCGCGCGTGGCCACCGCCTTCTCCGCGCTCCTCTGCACCCCGGCGTCCAGGGTGGTGCGCAGCGTGCCCGGGGTGCCCTTCGTCACCACATGGAGCGTGGCCCCGGCCGTCCCGTCGGGCTTGACCGCCGAGACCTCCACCCGGGCCGTGCCGCCCGCGTCCGCGCCGTATCGCGCGCGGAGCGCGATCAGCACCGGGTCGAGCGAGGGATAGCGGCCCTGCCGCAGCTCCTTGCCGCCCCGGTCCAGCACCCGGACCGGCGGGTTGTCCGCCAGGTCCGTCCGTACGGACTCGGCGGCGCCCAGCTTGGGGTGGAGGACGGAGGGCTTCCAGTCGACCAGCGGCTTCTTGGTCGTCCGGCCGCGCACCACGGTCAGCCGTGACGCGTAGGTCCAGCTGGAGCGGGCCTTGCCGAAGACCACTTCGGCCTTGACGGTGAACGGGACCGTGGTGCCCCGCGCCGTGCCCGGGATGGTCGTGACCCGCTTCACATGCCCGTCGTCGCGGTAGCCGCTGAGGGCGCCGATGGCCGACTCGGCGTCGTTGGTGAGCCCCGCGGCGAGCATGTCATTGCCGTCCGCCCACGCGTCCAGGAATTCCCGCGCGGTCCGCCGGGTCTCGTCCGCGGTCACCGGACCGTCATGGGCCGCGGTGGTGTCGCCGCCGGTCACGCCCGTGTAGAGGTTGTATCCGCCGTAGCCGGCGACCCCCAGGAGCCCCACGGACAGTGCCCCTAAGACGACCTTCCCGACCGCTCCCATGGCGTCCCCCCGATGTTCAGCTGTGGTCGGCCGCTTTCACCTTCGTGGGTGGCGCGGGCCGCTGTGCGCATCGCCCCCGGGCCGCTCAGGCGGCCTTTTCCACCTCGCCGCGCAATGCCCGTGTGTAGACCTTCAGCAACCGGCTGTACTCGGCCCGCTCCGAAGGCCGCAGTGCCCGGCCTGCCCGGGCCCGCAGGAAGACGCGTATCGCCTCGTTGGCCTGGTCGGTGGAGGAGGTGGTCAGTAAGGCAGGTTGGTGAGTAGGAGTCGGACGCATGACCATAAGAGTAGAGGCCTCTACCGACAACGGCACCGGTGTAAACCGCCCAACAGTGGTGTTACCGGCGGTATGTGAGGAAGACCGCATCCTCCGTACGGCTGTTCCCCCTTCATGCCCTCATGGCATATGCCCCGCCGCGGTAGCGGTATGCCTCCTGGTATCACTTGGCGATCCATCAGCTCTGACCAGCGGATTCCGGCCCGACGAGGATCACTTCGAGGGTGCGGGGGCCGTGGACGCCTTCGACGCGGTCGAGTTCGATGTCGCTGGTCGCGGACGGGCCCGAGATCCAGGTCAACGGGCGCGCCGGGTCGAGGCGTTCTAGCGCCTCGGGGACGGAGCCCACGACCTGGTCGGTGACGCGGATCACGCAGATGTGGTGGTCGGGCACCAGGGTGATGCGGCGTCGGCCCTGGTCGGGGGCGGCGTCCAGGACCACGGTGCCCGTCTCGGCGATGGCCACCGCACAGCCCGTCACCACGCTGGAGACCGCGTCCAGGTCGTGCGGGGTCAGCTCCGCCGTGTCCGGAACCCGGCGTACCGCGTCGGGGACGGCGGACAGCCAGGAGTCGGGGAGCCCCGGGGGCACCGCCACGCTGGTCGCGCCGCGGTCGGCGAGGAGACGGGCGATCAGGGCCGGGAGGGACGACGGGGCGTCGGCGCGGTGGACGATCGCGCGGTAGTCGGCCAGGTTCTCGGCGAGGAGGTCCGCGGTTTGGGCGGCGGTGCGGTCGCCGTGGACGCGGTGGTAGGTGCGCTCGACCGGCACCTCGCCGGGTGTCTCGGCGCGCGGCACATCGGCCAGGGCACGGCGGACGCGGGCCATGACCAGGGCGCGCGAGTTCGGCGCCTGGGCGCTGGGGCTTTGGGCGGCGGGGGTACGCGTGCTGGGGTTTTGGGCGGCGGGCTTGTGCGCGCGGGGGTTCTGGGCGCCGGGGTCTGGCGGGGTCATGTGGTGTTCTTCCTTCCCTCCGTGCGGCTCCCGGTCTCGCTCCCGCCCTGGGTGCGTTGCCACCAGTCGCGGAACGACTCCTCCGGCACCTTCGGCAGCTCCCGCGTATCGCTCCACGCCCGCCCCGGACCGGGCAGCCGCCGCGGATGGAAGCGGCGGGTGCGGGACGCCAGCCGCTGGCCGGTGCGCAGCAGCCGGGGATGGTCCAGGGCCCAGCGGGCGGCACGCATCGCGGCGCGCTCGGCGGCGTGGCCCTTGGCGGGCTTGATGACCGTACGGGTGCCACGGACGGAGGCGGGGCCGCCCTCGACCACGCGCTCGCGCAGGTGGACCAGGATCTCCGGGATGTCGATGGCGACCGGGCACACCTCGTAACACGCCCCGCACAGGGACGAGGCGTACGGGAGCGAGGCATCCAGTTCGCTCTGGGTGCCGCGCAGCTGGGGGGTGAGGATCGCGCCGATCGGGCCCGGATACGCCGACCCGTACGCATGGCCGCCCGCCCGCTCGTACACCGGGCACACATTGAGACACGCCGAGCAGCGGATGCAGCGCAGCGCCTGCCGTCCCACGGTGTCCGCGAGGGTGTCGGTGCGGCCGTTGTCGAGCAGGACGAGGTGGAAGGCGCGCGGGCCGTCGGCGTCCGTGGTGCCGGTCCAGGTGGAGGTGTACGGGTTCATCCGCTCGGCGGTCGAGGAGCGCGGCAGGAGCTGGAGGAAGACCTCCAGGTCCTGGAAGCTGGGGACCACCTTCTCGATGCCGACGACGGAGATCAGCGTCTCGGGGAGGGTCAGACACATCCGGCCGTTGCCCTCGGACTCCACGACCACGAGCGTGCCGGTCTCCGCGACCATGAAGTTGGCGCCGGAGATCCCCACCTTGGCGTTCAGGAACTTCTCGCGCAGGTGCAGCCGCGCGGCCTCGGCGAGGTCGGCGGGCGCGTCGGTCAGCCCCTCCGGGGCCGGGCGGCCCCACTGGGCCATCTTCTCCGTGAAGATGTCGCGGATCTCGCCCCGGTTGCGGTGGATCGCCGGGACCAGGATGTGCGACGGGAGGTCGTCGCCGAGCTGCACGATCAGCTCGGCGAGATCGGTCTCGTACGCGGTGATCCCGGCGGCGGCGAGGGCGCCGTTCAGGCCGATCTCCTGCGTGGCCATCGACTTGACCTTGACGACCTCGCGCTCGCCGGTGGCCCGTACCAGCTCGGTGACGATCCGGTTCGCCTCGTCCGCGTCCGCCGCCCAGTGGACATGGCCGCCGGCCGCCGTGACCGCGCTCTCCAGCTGCTCCAGATAGTGATCGAGATGGCGCAGCGTACGGTCCTTGATGGCCGCGCCCGCGGCGCGCAGCCGCGACCAGTCGTCCAGTTCGGCCACGGCCGTGGCGCGCTTGGCGCGGATGGTGTGGGTGGCGTGGCGGAGGTTGGCGCGCAGCTGGGTGTTCCGGGTCGAGGCGTCGGCCGCCTGCGGGAAGGCGGGCATCCCCAGGTAGGTGGCCTGGTGGGTTCCGCTCACCAGACGTCTCCTTCCGTGCTGGCCAGGATCTCGGCGAGGTGGATGGGGCGGACCGTGGAGCCCTGGCGGGCGAGTGTGCCGCCGATGTGCATCTGGCAGGAGTTGTCGAGCGTGCACACCGCCTCGGCGCCGGTCGCCGTGATGTTGCGCGCCTTGTCCGCCCCCATGGCCGCCGATACGGCCGCGTTCTTGACGGCGAACGTACCGCCGAAGCCGCAGCACTCCTCGGCACCCGGCAGCTCCACCAGGTTCAGCCCCTTCACGGCCGCGAGGAGCGAGCGCGGGCGGTCGCCGAGCTTCAGCATCCGCAGCCCGTGGCAGGTGGGGTGGTAGGTCACGGTGTGCGGGTAGTAGGCGCCGACATCGGTGACCTTCAGGACGTCCGTGAGGAATTCGGTGAGCTCGTACGTCTTGGGGACCGCCTCAGACGCCGCGTCCGCGAGCTCCTGGCCACGGCCCTCGGCGGCGGCCTTGGCACCGATCCGGGGGTAGTTGTCCCGCACCATCGCCGCGCAGGATCCCGAGGGGGTCACCACGTATTCGTAGTCGCGGAACGCCGTGGCGTAGCGGCGCAACAGCGGTTCGGTCTCATGCCGGTAGCCGGTGTTGAACTGCGGCTGGCCGCAGCAGCTCTGCGCCTCCGGGAAGCCGACTTCCACGCCGAGCCGCCGAAGGAGCGTGACCACGGCTTGGCCGGTGCGCGGATAGAGGGTGTCGTTGACGCAGGTGATGAAGAGCGCTACGCGCACGGTTCCTCCTCGTCGCCCTGGCCGGTGGCGGCCCTTGTGACCCGTGCGGCTCCGAGCCGGGCGGCTGCCCGGTCCCACGCCGAATGATCACCTGTGGGCTCATACTGCCTCAGTGGCTGGGTGCTGTGAAGCAGGGCGCGCAACTCGGGCAGGCCACCGGTGATCACTCCGGCCGTCCGCGCCTGAACCAGTACGTTTCCGAGGGCCGCCGCCTCGGCCGGGCCCGCGATCACGGGGAGGCCGCAGGCGTCGGCGGTGAGCTGGCACAACAGCGTGTTGTGCACACCGCCGCCGACGATGTGCACGGCGCTGACCGTACGGCCGGACAGCCGGGTGGCGTCCTCGATCGCGCGGCGGTGGGCCAGGGCGAGGGAGTCCAGGACGCAGCGGGTGGTCTCGGCGGGGGTGCGGGGGACGGGCTGGCCCGTGCGGCGGCAGGCGTCGGCGATGCGGTCGGGCATGTGGTGGGGGGCGATGAAGGCGGGGTCGCCGGCGTCTACGACTGAGCGGAGGGGGGTGGCTTGGGCTGCGGCTTGGAGGAGGGCGGTGAGGTCTGTGCTGGTGGTTTGGGCGGTTCGGGTGTTTTCTGCGTCCCAGGCGCGGATGCACTCCTGGAGCATCCACAGGCCCATGATGTTGCGCAGATAGCGGACCGTGCCGTCCACGCCCAGCTCATTGGTGAAATTGGCCGCGCGGCTCTCCTCGTTAAGCACCGGCGCGTCCAGCTCGAGCCCGGCGAGGGACCAGGTGCCGGTGGCGATGTACGCGAAGTCTGGCGTGGCGGCCGGGACGCCGACGACGGCGGACGCGGTGTCGTGCGAACCGACGGCGGTGACGGGGAGGGGGTGGGTGAGGCCCGTCTCGGCGAGAACGTCCTGGCGCAGGGTTCCGGCGGGGTCGCCGGGGTGGCGCAGGGGAGGGAAGAGCGAGAGGTCGATGCCCAGGGCCTCGGCCACCGGGGTGGCCCAGTCGCGGGTGCGAGGGTCGATCAGCTGGGTGGTGGAGGCGTTGGTCAGCTCGGTGCCGGGCTCGCCGGTCAGCCAGTACGAGATGAGGTCGGGGATGAGGAGGAGGCGGCGGGCGGCGATGAGGGCGGGGGTGCCGCGCGCCGCGATGAGCTGGTAGATGGTGTTGAAGGGGAGGTGCTGGATGCCGGTGGCGGCGTAGAGGGCCTGGGGCGGGAGCGCGGCCGCGACCTTTTCGGCGGCGCCGGTGGTGGCGGTGCGGGTGTCGCGGTAGTGGACGGGGTTGGCGAGCAGGGTGCCGTCGGCGGCGAGCAGGCCGTAGTCCACGGCCCAGGTGTCGATGCCGATGCTGGTCAGGGTGCTGTTGCCGGCGGTGTGTGCTGCGGCTGCCTTCAGCCCGTCGAGTACGCCCTGGTAGAGCGACAGGATGTCCCAGTGCAGGGTGCCCAGGACGCGGGTTGGTTGGTTGGGGAAGCGGTGCGCCTCGTGGAGGGTCAGCCGTTCGGGGGCGACCTCCCCGACGATGACGCGGCCGCTGGACGCACCGAGGTCTACGGCGGCGAAGCGGTGTTCTGTGGTGGGCACGTGGACCTCGTGGTGGGTGGTGGGGTGCGTGGGTGGTTGCTGTGGTTCGTACGGGCGGGGGCCGGGGCCTCCGGGGCGGGGCCCTGGACCGTATATTTACGGCGCCGACGGACGTTGGCCGTTGGGTTGGCCGGTGATGGGCGCCACGAATATGCCCCTGGCCTTCGGCATGGGGAACCCCGAGTGTCCAGAACCCCGCCCCTCCGACCCCGTCCCCCTCACGCGCGTGTCAGCGCAGGAACGCCGCCGCGACGCCGGCGTCGACCGGGACGTGGAGACCCGTGGTGTGGGTCAGGTCGCCGCCGACGAGGGCGAAGACGGCGTTCGCCACGTGGGAGGGGAGTACTTCGCGCTTGAGCAGGGTGCGTTGGGCGTAGAACTCGCCCAGCTTCTCCTCGGGGACGCCGTACACGGCGGCGCGCTGTGCGCCCCAGCCGCCCGCGAAGATGCCGGAGCCTTGGACGACGCCGTCGGGGTTCACGCCGTTGACGCGGATGCCGTGATCGCCCAATTCCGCTGCCAGGAGCCGGACTTGGTGGGCCTGGTCGGCCTTGGTCGCGGAGTAGGCGATGTTGTTCGGGCCCGCGAACACGGCGTTCTTGGACGTGATGTACACGATGTCGCCGCCCATGTTCTGGGCGATGAAGGTCCTTGCTGCCTCGCGGGAGGCGAGGAAACTGCCTCGCGCCATGATGGTGTGCTGGAGGTCCCAGTCGGCGGTGGTGGTGTCGAGGAGCGGTTTGGAAATGCTGATCCCGGCGTTGTTGATGAGGATGTCCACGCCGCCGAAGTCCAGCGCCGCTTGCTCGAACGCCGCCTTGATCTGCTCTTCCGAGGTGACGTCGGCGGTGACGGCCGTGGCCTTGTCCGGGCCGCCGAGCTCCTGGGCTACGGCTTGCGCCGATTCCGCGTTGATGTCCGCGACGACGACGCATGCGCCCTCGACCACGAGGCGGTGGGCGATCGCCTTGCCGATACCTGAGCCCGCGCCGGTCACCAGGGCGATGCGGGTCGCGAGGGGCTTGGGCCCCGGCATGCGCTGGAGCTTGGCCTCTTCGAGTGCCCAGTACTCGATGCGGAACTTCTCCGACTCCTCGATGGGGGAGTAGGTGGAAACCGCTTCGGCGCCACGCATGACGTTGATCGCGTTGACGTAGAACTCGCCTGCCACGCGGGCGGTTTGCTTGTCCTTGCCGTAGCTGAACATCCCGACTCCGGGGATCAGCACGATGGCGGGATCCGCGCCGCGCATGGGCGGGGAGTCGGGGGTGGCGTGGCGTTCGTAGTAGGCCGCGTAGTCGGTGCGGTACGCGGCGTGGAGTTCCCTGAGGCGATCGATCGTCGCGTCGATGGACGCGTCCGGGGGGAGGTCCAGGACCAGGGGTCGGACCTTGGTACGGAGGAAGTGGTCCGGGCAGGAGGTGCCGAGGGCCGCCAGGCGGGGGTGTTCGGCGCGGGAGAGGAAGTCCAGGACGGTGTCGTTGTCCGTGAAGTGACCCACCTGGGGGCGGTCCGTGGAGGCCAGGCCCCGGATCACGGGGGCCAGGGCCGCCGCACGGGCGCGGCGCTCGGCCTCGGGGAGGGTGGCGTGGACGACGGGGCCGAACGGGTCCGCCTTGCCGCGTGCGGTGAGGAAGTCCTCGGCGGTGCGGATGATGCGGAGCGAGTTCGCCTCGCACTCGGCGGAGGTGTTGCCCCAGGCGGTGATGCCGTGGCCGCCGAGGATGCAGCCGATGGCCTGCGGATTCGCCTTCTTGATGGCGGCGATGTCCAGACCCAGCTGGAAACCGGGACGGCGCCAGGGCACCCAGACGACCTGGTTGCCGAAACACTCCTTGGTGAGCGCCTCGCCGTCGGCCGCGCAGGCGAGGGCGATACCGGAGTCGGGGTGGAGGTGGTCGACGTGGGCGGCGTCCACCAGGCCGTGCATGGCGGTGTCGATGGACGGCGCGGCCCCGCCCTTGCCGTGCAGGCAGTAGTCGAACGCCGCGACCATCTCGTCCTCGCGGTCCACCCCGGGGTAGACACCGGTGAGCGCGCGAAGGCGGTCCAGGCGGAGCGCGGCGAGCCCGGAGTGGGTGAGGGTGCCCAGATCGCCCCCGGAGCCCTTGACCCACATCAGCTCGACGTCCTGCCCCGTGACGGGATCGGTCGCGGTGCCCTTGGCGGAGGTGTTTCCCCCCGCGTAGTTGGTATTGCGGGGGTCGGCGCCCAAACGATGCGAGCGCTCCAACAGCGCGCCCGCCTCGGGATGCGGTTCTGCGGTCATGTCGTCCTCTGTCTGTGGACCAGTCTCAGCGGCTTGCGGTGACGGAAGGCACGCCCCACATGGGCGCGCCCGATGCGATCAGGGGCTTGGGTTGAAGCCCCCGGGGCCCAGGGCGAAGCCTCGGGGCGTCGGAGCAGGGTCGGGGTCGATGGGCGGAGCCCCGGTGAGTCCGGGCCGGAGCGCCGGGCCAGGGCCCCGGGTGCCCGGGGCGGAGCTTTGGAGTGTCCAGGGCAGGGTCTCGGCGGGTCAGTGGGCGGCGCCCCAGCGGGTCGGGGGCTCTCCGGGGATGCCCGGAGCAGGGTCGGGGGGCGAAGCCCCATGGGTCTGGGCAGAGCCTGAGTGGTTTGGGGGCGGGGCTCCGGGGCCTCCGGGGCTGGGTCGGGGGTCGTGGGGCGGAGCCTCGGGGTTGTGGGGCAGGCCGAGTGGTTTGGGGGCGGCCCTCCGGGGGTGTCCGGGGCTGGGTCGGGGGTCGTGGGGCGGAGCCTCGGGGTTGTGGGGCAGGCCGAGTGGTTTGGGGGCGGCCCTCCGGGGGTGTCCGGGGCTGGGTCGGGGGTCGTGGGGCGGAGCCTCGGGGTTCTGGGGCGAGCGTCCCAGCGGTTCCGGGGCGGAGCCCCAGGAGGTCGGGGCGGACCGGGGGTCGGGGCGGCGCCCCAGCGGGAACAAGGCGCAGCCCCGTGGGGTCCGGGGCGGAGCCCCGGAGGGGGGCCGGGGGCTTGCCCCCGGTTTCGGGGAGGGGCGGGGTGGGGGCTATGCACCCCACCCCGCCTGCTCTCCCCCCACCCGCTCCGCCACGATCCGCTCCGCCCACCCCGAGGCCCGGTACGCCCCCATCGGATCGGGGCCGATGCCCAGCTCCTCCCGGACCTCGGCCAGCAGCGGCCGTACGTCGGTGTTGTACGCGTCCATCAGCACCGCGTTGGCGCCGAGGACGTCGCCCTCGCGCTGGGCCGTGGCGAGGGCGTCGCGGTCGACCAGGAGGGCCTTGGCCGTGGCCTCCTGGACGTTCATCACCGAGCGGATGATCGCCGGGATCTTGGGCTCGATGTTGTGGCACTGGTCGAGCATGAAGGCGACCCCCGAGGTCAGCCCGCCGCCCCGGACCACCTCGTACATGATCCGGAAGAGCTGGAAGGGGTCGGCGGCGCCCACCATCAGGTCGTCGTCCGCGTAGAAGCGGGAGTTGAAGTCGAAGGCGCCGAGCTTCTTCTCGCGCAGCAGAAGGGCGACGATGAACTCGATGTTGGTGCCGGGCGCGTGGTGGCCGGTGTCCACGCAGACCTGGGCCTTGGGGCCCAGCTTGAGGCAGTGGGCGTAGGCGGTGCCCCAGTCCGGGACGTCCGTGGTGTAGAAGGCGGGCTCGAAGAACTTGTACTCCAGCAGCATCCGCTGGTCCTCGCCGAGCCGGTCGTAGACCGCGCTCAGCGCCTCGGCGAGACGGTCCTGGCGGGCCGCGATGTCGTCCTGGCCGGGGTAGTTGGTGCCGTCGGAGAACCAGAGCTTGAGGTCGCGGGAGCCCGTGGCGTCCATGATGTCGACGCACTCCAGGAGGTGGCCCAGCGCCTTGCGGCGGACCGCCGGGTCGGGGTGGGTGACCGAGCCCAGCTTGTAGTCGTCGTCCTGGAAGACGTTGGAGTTGATGGCGCCCAGCTTCAGGCCGCGTTCCTCCGCGTACTTGGCGAGCGCCCCGTAGTCCTCGACCCTGTCCCAGGGGATGTGCAGGGCGACCGTGGGGGCGACCCCGGTGACGGCGTGCACCTGGGCGGCGTCGTCCAGCTTCTCCTGGGGGGAGCGCGGGACGCCGGGCTGGGCGAAGACCTTGAAGCGGGTTCCGGAGTTGCCGTACGCCCATGACGGCGTCTCGACCGCCTGGCTCTTGAGGGCCGCCTTCACGGCTGGAACGTCAGACATGCATCTCCTTCATGAAACGATTCAAGAAACCTAGCCGCGCGGTCGGCCACGCGTCAAGAAGTGGTGGGTCCCCGACCCCACGGCGAACACCGCGCAGCCGTCCGCCATGCGCAGCAGGCGGGCGCCGCGAGCGGTCACGTCCGCCGCGCGGCGTGCCGGGACCCAGATCCGGGCCGTGGTGTTGACGGGGATGGACACCGTGAGGGTGAAGTCCTCGCCCTGCGACCAGCGGGTGGTGACCGGGCCGTAGAGGGAGTCGTAACGGCCCTCGGCGGAGCGCACCTCGCCGCCGGGGCGCGGCCGGATGAGGATTTCGCGGAAGCCGGGGGCGGCCGGGGCGATCCCGGTGATGTTCTGGTACATCCACTCGCCGACCGAGCCGTAGGCGTAGTGGTTGAACGAGTTCATCCCGACGTCCTGGAAGCTCCCGTCCGGTTTGATCGAGTCCCAGCGCTCCCACATCGTGGTCGCGCCCCGGTCGATCTGGTAGCCCCAGGAGGGGAACGTGCGCTGGTGGAGCAGGCGGTATGCGACGTCGGTGTGACCGGTCTCGGTGAGGGTCGGAAGCAGCCGCGGGGTGCCGAGGAAGCCGGTGGACAGGTGCCAGTCGCGGTCCTTGACGAGGGCGACGAGGCGGTCGGCCGCGGGTGTGCGGAGGTCGGCGGGGAGCAGGTCCATGGAGAGGGCCAGGACGTACGCGGTCTGGGTGTCGCCCTTGATCCGGCCGTCGGCGGAGACGTAGGCGCGGTTGAAGGCCGCCTTGATACGGGTCAGGAGGTCCTCGTACGGGGCCGGGTCCTCGCCCAGGACATGTGCGGTGCGGGCGACGAGGTCGGTGGCGTGGGCGAAGTAGGCGGTGGCGATGACGTCCTTGGGGGTGTCCGCCTCGACGCTGAGCCAGTCGCCGTAGCCCTCGGCGGGCCGCAGCAGGTCGGTGCTGTGCCGCTCCAGGTAGGCGATCCAGCGCCGCATGGCCGGCCAGTTCTCGCGCAGCACCCGGGTGTCGCCGTACGCCTGGTAGAGGTTCCAGGGCACGGTCACCCCGGCGTCGCCCCAGCCCGCCACGCCGTTGCCGACGTCGCCGAGGTGCGGCGCCACATCGGGGAAGGAGCCCTCGTCGGTCTGGCCGTCACGCAGGTCCTGGAGCCACTTGGTGAGGAAGCGGGCGGACTCCATGGTGTACGCGGCGGTGCTGGAGAACACGTTGATGTCGCCGGTCCAGCCGAGCCGTTCGTCCCGCGCCGGGGTGTCGGTGGGGATGGACAGGAAGTTGCCGCGCAGCCCCCAGGTGATGTTGGAGTGCAGCTGGTTGAGCATCGCCGAGTCGGTGTGGAAGGACAGGGTGAACGGGGCGGCGGTGTGCATCACCCGGCCGGTGATCGCGCCGAGGGAGGGCTTTCCGGGGTAGCCCGTGACCTCGACGTAGCGGAAGCCGTGGAAGGTGAAGCGCGGCTCGTAGGTCTCCCGGCCGCCGCCCTTGAGGGTGTAGGTGTCGACGGGGCGGGCGGTGCGCAGATTGGCCGTGTAGGCGGTGCCGTCCGGGCTCAGCACCTCGGCGTGGCGGATCCGGACCTTGTGGCCGGCCGGGCCGGAGACCGTGAGGCGGACGCTGCCGACCATGTTCTGGCCCAGGTCGAAGAGGTGGACACCGGGGGCGGGTTCGGTGACCTCGACGGGTTTGATCTCGCGTTCCACCCGGGTCGGGGCGTCGGTCTGGGCCACCACCTCGGCCGTGATGTCCGAGGCCGTGACGGCGGGCTGCCAGCCGGTGTCGTCGAAGCCCGGTGCGGTCCAGCCCGGGGTCTCCTTACGGGCGTCGTACTCCTCGCCCATCAGCAGGTCGGCGGTGAGCAGCGGTCCGGTGGCCGCGCGCCACTGCTGGTCGGTGGTGATGCGCTCGGTGCTGCCGTCGGCGTACGTGACCTCCAGCTGGGCGAGCAGGGCGGGGTGGTCGCCGTACCGGGCCTGGCCGAACCAGGCGATGTTCCCGGAGTACCAGCCGGGGGCGAGGGTCACCCCGAGGGCGTTGGTCCCACGGCGGAGGGCGTCGGTGACGTCGTAGGTCTGGTACGCCACGCGCTTGCGGTAGTCGGTCCAGCCGGGCGCCAGCTGGTCGCGGCCGACGCGGACACCGTTGAGGTGCGCTTCGTAGAGGCCAAGCGCCGTGGAGTAGAGCCGGGCGCGCGCCACGGGCTTGGTGAGCCGGAAGGTGCGGCGCAGCTGGGCGGGGGACTGGAGGGGGAACACTTGGCCCCAGGGCCCGCCGCCCCAGGCCGCCAGCTTCTTGGCGGTGGCCCAGCCGCTGTCGTCGTAGTCCGGGTCCGCCCAGGTGGCGGGGGGTTCGGCGGCGGTCGTGCGCCAGGTGGCGTCCGTGTGGTGGTGGGTGGTGCCGTCCTCGGTGGTGAGCTCCAGGGTGGCGAGCAGCCCCGCCGGGCCCTTCTCGGCGTTGGTGGCCGCGATGGCGAGGGTGGCGGTGCCCCGGTCGAGGAATTCGGTCACGTCGACGGTGACCGGATGGCTCCAGGCCTTGAGGGCGCCCACCGCCTCGCGGGCGGCGACCTCGGTGCCGTTCACCTGGGCGGTGAAGCCGTCGTCGGCCGCCACCACCAGCCGGGCGCGGCGGACGGTGCCCGGGGCGTGGACGGAGGTACGGAACCATCGGGTGGCCGCCGGGGCCTCGGTGGCCGGATCCCCCTCGGGGAACCAGATCCAGGAGGCGCCCTCCAGGGACGGGGGCGTGGTCAGCGCGGCGGGCGCGGCGATCCAACGCGCCTGCCACTGGCCGGAGTTCAGCAGCCCGGTCTCCCACCAGGCGGGGGCGGACCACGGGGAGGGGCGGCCCTGGCCGTCCCAGACCCGCACCGACCAGTGGTAGCGGGTGCGCGGGCGCAGGGCCGGGCCGTCGTAGGGGACCAGGACCGACTGGCGCGATGTCGTCCTGCCGCTGTCCCAGACGTCCGGCTCGCCG
The DNA here is from genome assembly GCF_014712245.1 of Streptomyces sp. 5-10. Taxonomy (NCBI): domain Bacteria; kingdom Bacillati; phylum Actinomycetota; class Actinomycetes; order Kitasatosporales; family Streptomycetaceae; genus Streptomyces; species Streptomyces sp. 5-10. The sequence continues at coordinate 51,994 of NZ_JACVYG010000042.1, read as the reverse complement.
AGCCGGTCGGGGGAGGTGGCGACCCTGATGTGGTACGCGCTCTGGAGCTGGTCGCGGGCGTCCGAGTCGAGGTTCCAGCTCAGCCGGGGGCGGGCGGTGTCGAGGCCGAGCGGGTGGGGTGCGTACTCCACCGTGGTGCTCCGGACCCGCAGCCCCGCGCCGGACCGGTCCTCGGCGGCGGCGGACGGGGTGAGGGTGGGCAGACCCGTGAGGGCCGTACCGGTGGCAGCGGTGGTGGCGAGCAGATGGCGCCTGCTGATCATGGGTTTCCTCCAGGGACGGGCTGGATGGGAACGATCGATGAAAACGATTCAACCCAAGGCGCCTGGACCGTAGGGCCGGGGCTCATGGTGCGTCAAGGGGGTTGGAACGATGTGGGTATATCCCGTGCGCACCCCCTTGACGGCCGCATAGGGCGCCGCTAGCTTCCCGGAATCCGGCATTGAAACATTTCATTTATCGCCCCTGCGTACGCGTCAGGAGACTCCGTGAGCCAGCCTGCTTCGACCGGTGTGCCGGTCCTCGCCCTCGAGGGGGTGAACAAATCCTTCGGCGCCGTACGGGCCCTTCGGGACGTCTCGCTCGAGCTCTTCGCCGGTGAGGCCCATGCCCTGGCCGGTGAGAACGGGGCGGGCAAGTCGACGCTCATCAAGATCCTCGCCGGGGTGCACCGGCCCGACTCCGGCCGGGTGCTGCTGGACGGCGAGCCGGTGGTCTTCCATGGCCCCGCCGACGCCCGTGACGTCGGCATCGCCGTCATCTACCAGGAGCCGACGCTCTTCCCCGATCTGTCCATCGCCGAGAACATCTTCATGGGCCGTCAGCCCCGCCGGGCCCTCGGCCGGATCGACCACAAGGCCGTACGGACCTCCACCGCCACCCTGATGGCACGGCTCGGCGTCGAACTCGACCCGGACCGGCCCGCCAGAGGCCTGTCCATCGCCGACCAGCAGATCGTCGAGATCGCCAAGGCGCTCTCCTTCGACGCCCGGGTGCTGATCATGGACGAGCCGACGGCGGCGCTCACCGGGAGCGAGACCGCCCGGCTGTTCTCGGTCGTCGAGACGCTGCGCGCCGAGGGCGCCGCCGTGCTGTTCATCTCCCATCGCCTGGAGGAGATCTTCGAACTCTGCCAGCGGGTCACCACCCTGCGGGACGGCCGGTGGGTGGCCTCCGAGCCGCTGGCCGGGCTGACCCAGGACGCCCTGGTCCGCCGCATGGTGGGCCGGGACCTGGCCGAGCTCTACCCCAAACAGGACAGCCGGGTCGGCGAGACCGCGCTGTCGGTGCGCCGGCTGACCCGTGAGGGCGTCTTCCGGGACGTCTCCTTCGAGGTGCGGCGCGGTGAGATCGTCGCGCTCGCCGGGCTGGTCGGCGCCGGGCGCACCGAGGTCGCGCAGGCCGTGTTCGGCGTGGACCGGGCGGACGCGGGCGAGGTGCGGGTCGGCGGGGCGGTGCTGCGGCCCGGTTCGCCGACCGCCGCCATGGACGCCGGGCTCGCGCTCGTCCCCGAGGACCGGCGCCAGCGGGGTCTGGTGATGGAGATGTCCATCGAGCGGAACATCGGGCTGACCGGCCTGGACCGGCTGGGCCGCGCGGGGCTGGTGCGACGGGCGCTGGAGCGCGGCCGCGCGGCCGACTGGGCGGTCCGGCTCCAGCTGAAGTACGGCAGCCTCGCCGACCACGTCGGGGTGCTCTCCGGTGGCAACCAGCAGAAGGTCGTGCTCGCCAAGTGGCTGGCGACCGAGCCCACGGTGCTCATCGTCGACGAGCCCACGCGGGGGATCGACGTCGGCACCAAGGCCGAGGTGCACCGGCTGCTGTCGTCGCTGGCCGCCGACGGCCTCGCGGTGCTGATGGTCTCCTCCGATCTGCCCGAGGTGCTGGGCATGGCCGACCGGGTCCTGGTGATGCACGAGGGCCGGCTGGTGGCCGAGATCCCGCGCGCCGAGGCCACCGAGGAGTCCGTGATGGCCGCCGCGACCGGGCTCACGGGTGGCGCCGAAGGCGCCGGTGTCGCCGGTGAGGCCGCCGCGACCGCGCTCCCCGGCGAGGCCGCCGCGACCGGGCCCACCGATGCCACCGCCGCGACCGGGCGCACAGGCGCCACCGCCGCGACCGGGCGCACAGGCGCCACCGCCGCGACCGGGCACACGGACGCCACCGGTGACACGGGCGCGAGCGGGCGCACCGACGCCACCGGCGCGAGCGGGCACCCCCACGCCACCGGGCCCACCGGCGCCGAAGGCGCCACCGCAGAAGGGACCCGCACGTGAGCGTGACCATCGAGAAACCCGACAAGTCCGCCGCCGCGCCCGAGACGGCCCGCTCGGCGCGCTCGCTCGTCGACGCCGTCTTCCGCGCGCGGGAGATCAGCATCGCCGGGGCCCTCGCGCTGCTGGTGCTGTTCACCTGGATCGCCGAACCGCGCTTCCTCGACAGCCAGGGCATCAAGGACCTGCTGCTCAACGCCGCCATCCTGGTGCTGCTCGCGGTCGGGCAGTCGGTGGTGGTCATCACCCGCAACATCGATCTGTCGGTGGGCTCCGTGGTGGGCCTGTCCGCCTTCGCCTGCGGGAAGTTCGTCTCCGGCACCGACCACGGGGTGCTGACGGTCCTGGCGCTCGGCCTCCTCGTCGGCGCGGGCTGCGGCATCGTCAGCGGTGCGCTGGTGAGCTTCGGACGGGTGCCCGCGCTGGTGGTGACCCTCGGGATGCTCTACATCATCCAGGGCGTCGACTACTGGTGGGCGCAAGGGGAGCAGATCAACGCCGCCGATGTGCCGCAGTCCGTGCTGGACCTCGGCAGCGGCAGTGTGCTGGGCATCCCGTATCTCCCGCTGATCGCCTTCGTGGCGCTCGCCGGGACCGCGTACGTCCTGCGCACCTACCGGGGCGGCCGCGAGCTGTACGCCATCGGCTCCAGCCCGGAGGCCGCCCGGCTGGCCGGGGTGCCGATCCGGCGCCGGGTGCTGGCCGCGTATCTGTTCTCCGGCGCCGTCTCGGGCTTCGCGGGCGCGCTGTGGCTGGCCCGCTTCGGCACCGTCGTCGCCGACAACGCCCACGGCTGGGAACTCACCGTGGTCAGCGCGGTGGTGGTCGGTGGCGTGGCCATCGTCGGCGGCACCGGCACGGTGTGGGGCGCGGCGCTGGGCGCGCTGCTGCTCACCACCATCGGCAGCGCCCTTGCCGTGCTCAAGGTCGACTCCTTCTGGCAGGACGCCATCGCCGGCGCGCTGCTGCTGGCGGCGATCAGCGTGGACCGGATCGTACGGGTGCGGATGACCCGCGCGCTGAGGAACAGGAGCGCACGATGAAGCTCAGGTGGGACACCGCCGTCGGGGTGCTGTTGGTGGCCGTCTTCCTGACCGGCCTCGGCACCACGGACGGCTTCGCCGGCCGCGACAACCTCGCCTTCGCCTTCAACGACATCGCCGAGGTGGCGCTGATGGCGCTGCCGATGACGCTGCTGGTGGTGGCCGGGCAGGTGGATCTGTCGGTGGCCTCGATGCTCGGCCTGTCCAGCGCGCTCACCGGCCAACTGTGGGACGCGGGCTGGGCGTTCGAGACCATCGTGCCGATCGTGCTGCTGGTCGGGGTGGCCGGCGGGCTGCTCAACGGCTGGCTGGTCACCCGGGTCGGGCTGCCCTCGCTGGCCGTCACCATCGGGACGCTCGCGCTCTACCGGGGGCTGGCCTCGGTGGTGCTCGGTTCCAACGCCGTCACCGACTTCCCCGAGACGTACGCCAAGTGGGCCGTGGAAACCACCACCGTGCCCGGCACCTTCCTCACCTATCCGGTGGCGCTGTTCATCGTGCTGGCCGCCATCGCCGCCGTGGTGCTGCACGCCACGGGCGTCGGCCGGTCGCTGTTCGCCATCGGCGCCCAGGAGGACGCCGCGTACTTCGCCGGCATCCGCGTCAAACGCGTCAAGCTGCTGCTGTTCGTGGTCAGCGGGCTGATCTCGGCCTTCGCGGGGGTCGTGTTCACCCTGCGGTACGGCAGCGCGCGGGCCGACAACGGCCAGGGCTTCGAAATGCTCGTCATCGCCTCCGTCCTGCTGGGCGGGGTCGACTTCGACGGCGGCAAGGGCACGCTGTTCGGCGCCGTCGCCGGGGTGCTGCTCATCGGCGTCCTGAAGAACCTGCTGACCCTCAACGACGTGGCCAACGAGGTCCAGGTGATCGTCACCGGGCTGCTGCTGGTGGCCTCCGTCCTCACCCCCCGTCTGATCACCACCGTGAGCGCCTGGCGTCACCGGCGCGCCGCCGCCTCGACCAGCTGATCCACCCACGCACCGCGAAAGGTCCTCTCATGATCCAGTCCTCTTCCGGACGCCGTCGCGCCGCCACCGCCGCCGCGGTCTGTGCCCTGGCCGTGGCCCTGGCCGGCTGCGGCGGCACCACCAAGAAGGACAACGACAACGGCGGCGCCGCCAAGAGTGACGCCAAGGCCGACCCCGGCGCCCCCCTGAAGAAGGGCCTCAAACTGGCCTTCCTGCCCAAGCAGATCAACAACCCCTACGAGAAGATCATCGACGAGGCGGGGATCACGGCCGCCGGGGAGTTCGGCGGCAAGGGCAAGGAGGTCGGCCCGTCCGACGCCAGCGCCTCCTCCCAGGTGTCGTACATCAACACCCTGGTCCAGCAGCGCCAGGACGCCATCCTGATCGCGGCGAACGACCCCAACGCGGTGTGCGGCCCGCTCAAGCAAGCCATGAAGAAGGACATCAAGGTGGTGGCGTACGACTCCGACACCGCCCCGGCCTGCCGCCAGCTCTTCATCAACCAGGCCAGCTCAGAGGAGATCGGCCGCAGCCAGGTCCAGCACCTCGCCAAGCAACTCGACTACAAGGGCCAGATCGCGATCCTCTCCGCCACCCAGAACGCCACCAACCAGAACACCTGGATCCGCTTCATGAAGGACGAGCTGAGCAAGCCCGCCTACAAGAACATGAAGCTGGTCAAGACGGTGTACGGGGACGACGACGACCAGAAGTCCTTCCAGGAGACCCAGGGCCTGCTCAAGGCGTACCCCAAGCTCAAGGGGATCATCGCGCCCACCACGGTCGGCATCGCCGCGGCCGCCCGCTACATCAGCGGCTCCTCGTACCAGGGCAAGGTGGTGCTGAACGGCCTCGGCACGCCCAACCAGATGCGCAAGTACGTCAAGGACGGCACCGTCGAGCAGTTCGCGCTCTGGGACCCCAAGAAGCTCGGGTACCTCGGTTCGTACGCGGCGGCCGCGCTCGCGTCCGGGCAGATCACCGGGGCCGAGGGCGAGAAGTTCAAGGCCGGGAAGCTGGGCGAGTACACGGTCGGCAAGGACGGCGAGGTCATCCTCGGCCCGCCCACCGTCTTCGAGAAGTCCAACATCGACAAGTACCACTTCTGAGGCGGTCGGCGATGCGGCGGGTGTGTTTTCTGCTGAAGGTCCGCCAGGACCGGATCGAGGAGTACCGCGAGCGGCACGCCGCCGTGTGGCCCGAGATGCGGGCGGCGCTGTCGGAGACCGGCTGGCACAACTACTCGCTCTTCCTGCGCGAGGACGGGCTGCTCGTCGGCTATCTGGAGACCGAGGACTTCGAGGCGGCCCAGGCCGCGATGGCCGCCACCGAGGTCAACGCCCGCTGGCAGGCCGAGATGGCGCCCTTCTTCGAGGCGCTCGACGGTGCGAAACCGGACGAGGCGATGAGGCCACTCACGGAGGTCTTCCACCTCGAGTAGCCGCGGGACGCGGCAGGAAGTCCGCTGCGGTTCGGGCAGCGCCCGAAGGGGCGCGGGGCTGTGTCGATGTGCGGCTCCGCCGCGTGGGCGCGACCAGCCACGACGGCGCCGCGCTCAACGGGCGGCCTCCCGCCTCGTCCCGCCCCCGGGGGCGGGGGATGCCTCCGGAATTCACGGGGTCCAGGGGCGGAGCCCATGGTTCGGGAAGGGGCGGGGCGGGGACAGAAACCGGGCTCCGCCCCCCACAAGCGCACCAGGAAAGGAACGGACATGAGACCACTGCCCATCGCCATCCTGGCCACCGCCCTGCTGGCCGCCGCACCCCCGGGCGTGAACGCGACCCCGGATTCCGTCGCCGCCCCCGGCCCGGCCGTGCACCAGCTCGCCGACACCCAACTCGACCCCAAGGCCCTCTACTTCGTGTCGTACGACGGCCTGGTCAACAACAACGCCTTCCAGAAGAACGGGCTGCTCACCTACAAGGGCTATCAGTACGCCGTCTGGTACACCGCCGACCGCAGCGCGGTCATCGGGCGCCGCGCCCTCACCCAGCGGAGCTGGCAGACCGTCACCCTGCCGCACCGGCTCACCGCCGACGACTCCCACAACGTCATCTCCATGGGGATCTCGCGGACAGACGGCCGGCTGCACCTGAACATGGACTCCCACAGCAGCGGCTTCTTCTATGTGAAGTCGGTGGCCGGGCTGGTGGACGACCCCGCCGGGCACCCCTGGACCACCGGCCAGTTCGGCGCCGTCCAGACCACCCTCGACGGCCTCGCGCTCACCTCCCAGTTCACCTACCCGCAGTTCATCGCCACCCCCGAGGGCCGGCTCCAGCTCAGCTACCGCGTCGGTGTCTCCGGCAACGGCCGCAACGCGCTCGCCGAGTACGACGGCACCACGTGGCGGGCCCTCGGCGAGTGGTCCTCGGCCACCGGCACCTACAGCAGCGAGCACGGCTCCAGCACGGCCCGCAACATGTATCTGCACGGCATCGACTACGGGCCCGACGGGCGGCTGCACGCCTTCTACACCTGGCGCGAGCAGAACAACGCCGTGATGTGCGCGAGCGGCGGTCTCACCAACCACGACACCGGCTATGTCTACAGCTCCGACCGGGGCCGCACCTGGCGCACCGCGGCGGGTGCCGTCGTCGGCACCACCGGTGGCTCCGACACGGTGGCGGTCGGCGACGCCGGAACGGTCGTCGATCCCCTGGGCCCCGACCACTCGCTGATGAACCAGGAGAGCCAGGCCATCGACTCCGCCGGCGCGCCCCACGCCCTGATCAGCTATGTCCCCGGCCGCTTCGGGCAGTGCACCACCGACTACGTGGCCGACCGCACCAGATACGGCCGTACCTTCCACGTCTTCAAGGACTCGGCGGGCGCCTGGAAGAAGACCGAGATCCCGGTGGCGCCCGGCTCCACCCAGCGCAGCCACCTGGTCTTCGACGCTTACGACAACGCCTACGCGGTGATGCCGTACGGCCGGATCGTGGCAGCCTCCAAGTCCTCGGGCTGGACGGACTGGAAGACGGTTTACGACGGCAGCGGGCTGAACGCCTTCGGCGAGGTCGTCGTGGACGACACCCGGCTCGCCCAGGACGGCGTCCTGTCGTATCTGTACCAGCGGAAGTCCAGCGGCACCACACCCTCCGCCCTCCGCGTCATCGACTTCACCCTCCCCTCCTGACGATGGCACCGGGCGTGGGCATCAAGGAGGTGGCACGCGAGGCCGGGGTCTCGGTCGGCACGGTCTCCAACGTCATCAACCGCCCGGAGTCGGTGTCCGAGGAGACCCGGGCCCGGGTGCTGTCCACCATCGAGCGCCTGGGCTACGTACGCCAGGAGTCCGCGCGCCAGCTGCGGGCCGGCCACAGCCGCATCATCGCGCTGCTGGTGCTGGACATGGCCAACCCGTTCTTCGTGGATGTGGCACGGGGCGCGGAGCGTGCGGCGCGGGAGGCGGGTCTTGGGGTGATGGTGTGCAACAGCGCGCAGAGTCCGGAGGAGGAGGCCGACTACCTCGGGCTCTTCGCCGAGCAGCGGGTGCGCGGGGTGCTGATGACCCCGGCCGATATGACCGGGCGCAACCTCGCCTCCTTCCGGCGGCAGCCCATCCCCTTCGTCCTCGTCGACCGCGTACTGCCCAGCGCCGAGGGGTGCTCGGTGTCGGTCGACGACGTCACCGGCGGCGAACTCGCCGTCCGCCACCTCCTGGGCCTGGGCCATCGCACCCTCGCCTATGTGAGCGGACCGATGCGGCTGGCCCAGTGCCGCGACCGCCGCGAGGGCGCGCTGCGCGCCCTGCGCGAGCGGGGGCTCGGCGAGTCCGCGCTGCGCCATGTCGAGGTGGACCGGCTGGACGTGACGTCCGGCCGGGACGCGGGGGCCCGGCTGCTGGGCATGTCCCCGCGGCCGACGGCGGTGTTCTGCGCCAATGACCTGCTGGCGCTGGGGGTGCTGCAGTCGCTGTACGGGGCCGGGGTGTCGGTGCCGGGGGAGGTGGCGCTGGTGGGGTACGACGACATCGAGTTCGCGGCGGCGGCCGCGGTGCCGTTGACGTCGGTGCGTCAGCCGGCGTTCCGGATGGGGCGTACGGCGGCCGAGCTGCTGATCGAGGAGACGGGGGAGCGGGCCGGGGACCACCGCCACCAGCGGATCGTCCTCCAGCCCGAGCTCGTGGTCCGTGGATCGAGCCTGGTGCGCGCCCGAGGCTGAGCCCGGGCCCGGGGCCCCGGGGCATGGGGCCCGGGCCCCGCGGCGGCCCGGTCCTGCCCGACCGGTCGAACAGCGCACTACCATGTTCCCGCGGCCGCGGTGGGTCGCGGGAAGGCGGAGGCCCGGGTCGTGGGACGCATGGTGGGGATCAAGGACGTCGCGCGGCAGGCGGGAGTGTCGGTCGGCACCGTCTCGAACGTGATCAACCGGCCCGAGATGGTCGCCGAGGCCACGCGCGACCGGGTGCAGGCCGTGATCGAGCGCCTGGGCTACGTACGCCAGGAGTCCGCGCGCCAGCTGCGCGCCGGGCGCAGCCGCATCATCGCGCTGCTGGTGCTGGACATGGCGAACCCGTTCTTCGTGGACGTGGCGAGCGGTGCGGAGCGTGCGGCGCGGGAGGCGGGTCTTGGGGTGATGGTGTGCAACAGCGCGCAGAGTCCTGAGGAGGAGGCCGACTACCTCGGGCTCTTCGCCGAGCACCGGGTGCGCGGGGTGCTGGTCACCCCGGCCGATGTCACCGGGGCCAACCTGGAGGGCTTCCGGCGCCACGACATCCCGTTCGTCTTCGTGGACCGCGAGGTGCCCAGCGCCGACGGCTGCTCGGTGTCGGTCGACGACATCGAGGGCGGCGCGCTCGCCGGGCGCCATCTGATCGCCCAGGGGCACCGCTCCGTGGTCTACGTCAGCGGCCCGATGCTGCTCCCGCAGTGCCAGGACCGGCGCACCGGGCTGCTCACTGCGTTCGCGGAGGAGGGGCTGCCGGAGGAGTCGATGGTGCACATCGAGGCCGAGCGGCTGGACGTGGCCTCGGGCCGCGACGCGGGCGCCCGGCTGCTGGGGATCTCCCCGCGGCCGACGGCGGTGTTCTGCGCCAATGACCTGCTGGCGCTGGGGGTGTTGCAGGCGCTCTTCGCGGCCGGGGTGTCGGTGCCGGGGGAGGTGGCGCTGGTGGGGTACGACGACATCGAGTTCGCCGCGGCGGCCGCGGTGCCGCTGACGTCGGTGCGCCAGCCGGCGTTCCGGATGGGGCGTACGGCGGCCGAGCTGCTGATCGAGGAGACCGGTGACGAGGCCGACGCCCACCAGCACCGGCGGATCGTGCTCCAGCCGGAGCTGGTGGTGCGGGACTCGACCTTCACGTCCAGACCGGGCGCCTGAGCCGGGGTTCGCTGATGTCGGCGGCGTTGGGAGAGGCGCCGGTCCGTAAGGTGGCCACGGTCAGGCCGGGGGTTTGACCGCGACGACGGGAACGGGGCTCTCCAGCAGCAGCCGCTGGCTCACGCTGCCCAGCAGCGCCTTGCCCACCGGCGATCGGCGGCGGAGGCCGATGACCAGCCGGTCGACGTCGGGCCGGGCCTCGATCTCGTCCAGAACGGCGTCGACGGGGTCGCGGTCGCCGGGACCGCTGCGCTCGACGACGGTGGTTTCCAGGTCCTCGGGCACCCCGGAGCGGTCCAGCGCCGACAGACGCAGATTGACCAGTACCAGATCGGTGCCCAGCAGCCGGGCCTCGGCGATTCCCGCGGCCAGCGCGTGGTCTCCCTCGCGGCCCTCGGCGATGGCGGTGATGACGGTCATGGTGCGTGGGCCCTTCTCTCGGGGCGGGGCGGGGCGGGTCAGGTCAGGAGTAGCGGGTGCGGAAGTCGTCTTCCAGCTCTTCCAGCGAGCGGCCCTTGGTCTCGGGAACACAGGTCGCGATGAAGAGAAGGGCCAGCACGCCGAAGGCGGCGAAGGCGAAGAAGGTGTTCGAGATCCCCATGGCCTTCACGACGGGCGGGAAGCCGAGCGCGACCAGGGCGTTCGCGAACCACAGCACGAAGATGCTGATACCGATGGCCAGGCTGCGGATCTTCAGCGGGAACATCTCGGAGAGGATCAGCCAGACCAGCGGGCCGATGGTGGCCTGCATGGAGAAGACGAAGAGCACGACGAACACGAGGATGAACCACGCCTTCGCGGTGCCCTCGGGCATCAGCAGCGCGCAGAGCCCGACGAGCAGGTGGAAGGTGGTGGTCAGGGCGAACCCGCCGAGGAGCATGGTACGGCGCTTGATCTTGTTGATGACCGATACGCCCACCGCGATGCCGATGACGCTGAAGGCGCCGTTGAGGGTGTTCGCGATGATGGCCGAGTCGCCCGAGAACCCGGCGTCGCCGAGCAGCTGCGTACCGTAGTACATGACGGAGTTGATGCCGGTGAACTGCTGACAGATGCCGAGGCCCGCCCCGATCAGGATGAGCAGGCGCACCCATCGCACCCCGAGGTCCACCCGGCCCGCGGTCTTGGCGACCCGCTCCTCCTCGGCGAGCCGGTGGACCTCGGCCATCTCCGCCTGGGCCCGCTCGGGGGTGCGGACCTGGGACAGCACCGCGAGCGCCTCCTCGTCACGGCCCTGGGAGACCAGCCAGCGCGGGCTCTCCGGGAGCCGCAGCATGCCGAGGAACAGCCCGATCGCCGGAAGGACGGCGACCAGGAGCATGAGCCGCCAGATGCCGTCCGTCTCGCCCCAGAGGTTGAAGATCACCGCGTTGATGACGAACGCGGCGAACTGGCCGGTCACGATCATCACCTCGTTGCGGGTGACGATGGAGCCGCGGCGTTCGACCGGGGCGATCTCGGCCAGGTAGACCGGAACCGTCGCCGAGGCGCCGCCCACGGCGAGGCCGAGGATGAAGCGGAAGAGGGCGAGGACCTGCCAGCTCGGCGACAGGACGCAGCCCAGGGTGCCGAGCATGAACACCAGGGACAGCAGCAGGATGTTGTGGCGGCGGCCGTGCCGGTCGGACAGCACTCCGCCGATCATGGCGCCGAAGGCGGCGCCGAAGATGAGATTGCTGACGACGATTCCCTCGGTGAACGCGGTCAGCCCGAGGTCCTTGGTGAGGGGATCGAGGGCGCCGTTGACGACGCCGGTGTCATAGCCGAACAGCAGCCCGCCGAAGGTCACGATGACGGCGACCAGGCCGAGCCGTCGTGAATGGGGTCCCTTGGTGTCCGGCGGCAGTTCGGGGTCTTGGTGTGTGATGCCCGAGTCCTCGGAGCCGAGTCGGGTGTTCATCGTCGTGTCTCCTCGTGGAGGCAGCGGAGGTCGTGGTGGCGCCCCGACAGGTCCGGTTGTTTCCCGAGGTCGGGTGAGTGGCCGCCCGGCCAGCCACGATCGTGCGGCTGCGGAGAGCCTTTGTCTGTTTGTCAGTACAACTAGTACGTACAAGTGCCACGTACTATGAGGGCGGCGTGTGATGCATGTCAAGACATGAAGCGCGAGGAGGCGGGGATGGGGGATCCAGGGAACACCGGCCCCTCGGCCGAGCGGGGAACCCCGGTGGGGCGCCCCAAGCGCCCCACCATGTCCGATATTGCCGCACGCGTCGGCGTCTCGCAGGCCCTGGTGTCACTGGTGTTCCGCAACCAGCCCGGTGCGAGCCCCGATACGCGCCGACGCGTGTTCCAGGCGGCCGAGGAACTGGGCTATCGCCCCGACACCGCCGCCCAGCTTCTGCGCCGCACGCGCAGTCGGCAGTTGGGCGTGCTGTTCACCATGCGCCAGCCGCACGACGTGGGCATCGTCGAGGCCCTGTACCCCGCGGCCCAGAAGCACGGGTACACCCTCGTGCTCAACGCCATGGTCGCCACCCGCGGCGAGCGCCAGGCGATGGAGGAACTGCTCGGACTGCGCAGTGAAGCCGTCATCACCATTGGCGCGACGTCCAGTTGGCAGCACCTGACCACGGGCGCCACCCGGACCCCCATCGTGGAGATCAACCCGCGCACGAGGGCCGCCGGTGTGGACGTCGTCCGGACCGCGGAGCACAAGGGGATACGCCAGGCCGTCGACCACCTCGTGGCACTGGGACACCGCGCCATCGCACACATCGACGGCGGCACCATGCCCGCCGCCGCCGAGAGGCGACGCGGCTACCGCGCCGCCATGCGCCGCCACGGACTCGCCGACCACATCCGGGTCCACCCCGGCGACTACACCGAGGAATCCGGCGCCCGGGCGGCCCGGGACCTGCTCGCCCAACCCGAGCCGCCCACGGCGGTCATCGCCGGGAACGACCGCTGTGCGCACGGGCTGCTCGGCACATTGCTGCGCGCGGGCGTCAGAGTGCCCGAGGACGTGTCCATCGTCGGCTACGACGACAGCCAACTCGCCCGGCTGTCCTTCATCGACCTGACCTCCGTACGGCAGAAGGCCGCCGAGTCGGCCGAACTCGCCGTCCGGGCGGCCGCCGAACGGCTCGACGAGGGGCGCACCGCCGACCGGGACATCGTCCTCGACCCCACCCTCGCGGTCCGGGGGAGCACCGGCCCGCCCCGCACCCGGTCAACGCCCGACGGCGACCTTCTCGGGTGACCGCTGGCTGTCGTCAGGGGCACCCAGCAGCGCCCGGATCTCGTGTACGGCCGCACGGCCCGCCCGGTTGGCGCCGACCGTGCTGGCCGACGGCCCGTAGCCGACCAGATGCACCCGCGGATCGCGGACCGCCCGGGTCCCCTCGACGGCGATGCCACCACCCCGCTCACGCAGCCGCAGCGGGGCGAGATGGTCGATCGCGGCGCGGAAGCCGGTGGCCCAGAGGATCGTGTCCGCCTCGACATGGCGCCCATCGGCCCAGGTCGCCCCGTCCGGGGTGATCCGCTCGAACATCGGCAGCCGGTCGAGGATCCCCTTCTCCCGGGCGCGCAGCATCGGCTCCGTCAGGGGCAGCCCGGTCACGGACACCACGCTCTGCGGCGGCAGCCCCCGCCGCACCCGCTCCTCGACCAGCGCCACCGCCGCCCGCCCCTGCACCTCGCCGAACGGCCCCTCGCGGAACACCGGCGGGCGCCGGGTCACCCAGGTGGTCTCCGCCGCCACCTCCGCGATCTCCAGCAGATGCTGCACCCCGGAGGCGCCGCCCCCGACGACGATCACCCGCCGCCCCGCGAACGCCTCGGGCCCGGGGTACCGCGCGGTGTGCAGCTGCCGGCCCCGGAAGGTCTCCTGCCCGGGGTAGCGGGGCCAGAACGGCCGGTCCCAGGTCCCGGTCGCGTTGATCAGCGCCCGCGTGGCCCATGTCCCGGCCGAGGTCTCGACCAGCAGTCGGCCGTCGCCCCCGTCCCGTACGGCGTCGACGTGCACCGGCCGGACGACCCGCAGCTCGAAGGCGCGCTCATAGCGTGCGAAGTAGGCCGGGATCACCTCGGACGAGGGCCGCTCGGGATCCGCGTCGTCGCTGGTCAGCCGCATACCGGGCAGGTCGTACATCCCATGCACCTTGCCGTACGTCAGCGACGGCCACCGGAACTGCCACGCCCCGCCGGGCGCGGGCGCGTGGTCGAGCACCACGAAGTCCGTCCCGGGCTCGTACCCGGCCCGCCGCAGGTGATAGGCCCCGGACAACCCCGCCTGTCCGGCACCGATGACCACGACGTCCACGCTGTTGTTCATGCTTCTACTAACTCTGCTCGGGTGCGGTCTCTTCCCGGTCCTCCAGCCGCCGCCCCCGGCTCTCCGCCACCCGCAGCGCGTCATGCAGCGCCTCGGCGAGCCGATGCCCCACGAACCGCAGCTCACGGGCGCTGGCCCGGTGGTCCCGGAGTAGTGGTCGCGCATGTCCAAGGAGGTCGGCCCCGGTGCGAAGCTGTACGGCTTCCATCTCGTCGGCCAGCCGGGAGAGGTAGCTGGTGCCGGTGTCGTCGGTGACGAGGAAGCAGGGCTGCCCGTTCTGTCCGGGCCAGGGCAGCAGGCGGGGGCGTGATGAAGGCATGAGGGCTCCATGGCGTTCCGAGGTTCGGCTACCGCGAGTGATGAGGCGGTGGCGGAAACAGCTTCGGCTGCGCGGAAGCTGGCACGCAAGATGACAGCTAATTTCCGCTTCAGATGGCATATGTGACCGAGTGAGCAAATGGCCTGATGCGCCGGGCCTCCCTTGCCAGACTCAGAACTCGTACGGCGGCATGGCAGGCTCGACCCAACGGGAGGCATACTCGTGGCAGCACCAACGGGACCGACGGTCCGTCGCATGCAACTCGGCTGGGAGCTCAAGCGGTTGCGGGACGAAGCCGGATTCACCCTCGCGGAGGCGGTGGATGGGTTGACGTTTTCCACCACGAAGCTGTTCCGCGTCGAGAACGGCCTCTCGGCCCTGCCCAAGGCCGCGGACCTGAAGGCCCTCTTGGACCGATACGGCGTCGAGGCCGAGGACGACGTGGACTTTCTCATGCAGATCCACCGTGACTCCCTCAACCGGGGGTGGTGGTCCGTCTACCGAAGTGTGCTTCCGTCCGGGGTAGGCATGCACATCGGTCTGGAGAACGGGGCCCGTACCAGCCGGACGTGGCAGCCGAACGTGGTCTTCGGCTTGTTACAGACAGAACGCTACGCGAGGGAACTGTTCCAGGCTGCCAAGCCGGTCGAGGAGACCACGACCGAGTTCGTCGAGCGGCACATCCAGATCCGGATGGAACGCAAAAAGGCCCTGAGGCGCAGGGACAACCCCATGGAGCTCTGGGTGATCCAGGACGAAGCCTCGTTGCGACGAGTCGTCGGCAGTTCCGAAGTGATGCGTGAGCAGTACCAGGAGATCGAGACCTTGCTGGGGCTCGACAATGTAACGGTCCAGGTCCTTCCGATGGCCACACCCGCGTATCGGCCGCATACGAACTTCAACCTATGGGAGTTCGGCACCCCGCTGCCGTCCGTGGTGCAGAGCGACGCCGTCGATGGATCCGACATCAGCGACAAGGAAACAACGATCTGGTCCTTCTCCCGCAGGTTCGAGAACCTGCGGGCCGCGGCTCTCGCTCCTGGCGAGACATCGGCATTCCTGCAACGACTAGCACGGGAGATCTGACATGACTCACGGCATAGCAACCAACGTCGCGCCCGAGGACGCCTGGTTCAAATCCTCCTACAGCGAGGCGAACGGCACCATGTGTGTGGAGATCGCCCACCTGCCCCGCACCGCCCAGGTCGGCATCCGCGACTCCAAGGACAAGAACGGCCCGGCCCTGGTCGTCCCCGCCAGGGCCTGGGCGGAGTTCGTCGCCGCAGTGCGCAAGGTCTGACGGCGCTGCCGGGCGCGGGCATCGTCTCGCGCCCGAAAACCGTTCGCGGAGCGCACCCGTCCCCAACTACCGTGCTCCGCCGTGGACATTGACGACCCCAAGGACGTGGTCAGGCGCGGTTATGACGCGCTCTCCCGTCACTACGAGCAGTCCTACGCCACCGAGACCAAGTACCAGCCCTGGCTCGACACCCTCCAACGGCGCATCCCGCCCGCCGCCACCGTGCTGGACCTGGGGTGCGGCTCCGGCCTACCGGTCGCCCGCGTGCTCAGCGCCGCAGGACACCGGGTGACCGGTGTCGACATCAGCGGGGAGCAGATCCGCCGGGCGCGGGAGCTCGTGCCGGAGGCCGAGTTCCGCCAGGCCGACGCCACGGCGGTGGAGTTCCCGGCGGCCTCCTTCGACGCCGTGATCTCCCTCTACGCCCTGATCCACATCCCCCTGGACGAACAACCTCCCCTCCTCGCCAAGATCGCCACCTGGCTCCGCCCGGGCGGCTGGTTCCTGGGCACCACCGGACACAGCGCCTGGACCGGCACCGATGACAACTGGCTCGGCGGTGGCACCACCATGTGGTGGAGCCACGCCGACGCCGCGACCTACCGGGACTGGCTCACCCGGGCGGGGTTGACCGTCGAGGGCGAGGAGTTCGTCCCCGAGGGCGACAGCGGCCACGCGCTGTTCTGGGCGCGGCGGCCGTGACGGGTCTCGGGATCTCGCCTCAGCCGGTGGGCCCGTCCCCATCGGACTTCTGCCAGGCGCAGGTCCCGAGCGTGGCCCGGCCCTTCTCGACCAGCGGGTCGGCGATCCGGGCAGGTGGCATCGTGCTGTGGCCCCGGTAGCAGATGACCGTGCGGTCCGTGTGCCCGGCGAGGTCGACGAGAATCTGGTCCCAGTGCCGGTACTGCACATCGTGGCCCGTGTCGGCATAGCTGCGCACGGCCGGATTGCCGGGCAGGTGCTGCTTCCAGGTGTCGATCGTACTGGGCGGCACGGTCGTGTCCTTCTTCCCGCTGTAAATGGTGATGGGGGCCGTCAGCTTCGACAGATCGGGGCCGGGCCGCTGGCAGTAGAGCTTCTGCTCATGCACCTGAGCCGCGGGGTCGGCCTTCTGGCCGCGTTGGTTGTAGGTGCGGGCGCCGTCCTCGAAGGCGGTGTCGGCGAAGCCGGGGATGCGCTTGGTCGGGCTGTCGTCCGGGAGCGCCCACCAGACCCGGGGGTCGGCGATCTGCTTCTCCAGGGACTTGCCCAGCTCCTCGTCGGACATCGAGCAGTACGGACGTAGCGCACCGTACGGCGGCAGGGCGGCGGCCAGGTGCAGTGACTGGATGCGGTCCGGGGCCAGGGACGCCAGCTCGGCGGCGTACGGCCCGCCGCCCGAGATGGCGATCACACTGACCTTGCGCACCCCGACGCGGTCCAGCACCTGAAGCGCGTCCTTCGCGAAGTCGGCCTTCCCCAGGCTCTTGTCGAACTCGGTGTCGCCGAATCCGTTGCGCTCGACCGATATCAGCCGCAGGCCCAGGGACTCCCGGGTGCTGCGAAGGAAGTCCGTCATGTGCGCCACCCGGGCGCTGGTGCCCGTGCCGCCGATGTAGAGCACCGGCTTGCCGTCCCGGGGGCCGTCGTCGATGTAGTGGGCGGTGCGGCCCGAGTCCAGTTTCAGCGCCCGGACCTCGGGGCCGAGCGAGTCGAAGTCGTCCTGGATATGGACCCGGCGGACATCGGTGGCGTGCGGCTCGCGTGGCGCGGTGGCCGTGGCGGTGGCGCTCACGACTCCGGAGCCGGTGAGCAGGACGGTGGCGACGGCGGTGGCGGCGATCCCGGTGACGAGCGCTCTGGGCATGTGTTTCTCCTGGCCGTAGGGGGAGGGCGGCGTTGATCGGGTGGAACGAACGCCACCTACCCCCTCCGATCCAGAAGACTCCGAACGGAAGGAAGCTAGTCGATCCTGGAGAAGCGCCGTGCCGCGGTGGCCAGGGCAACCAGCGACAGTGCGCCGACGAACGCCATCTCCACCGCGACGGGTGGCTGCCAGCCCCACCAGTGCGGTCCGCCCCCGGTGCCGGCGTTGGACAGCGTGCGGCGCATCGCGTCCACGGCATAGGTCAGGGGGTTCGCCAGCACCGCGCCGTTCAGCCACCCGGGGAGCCCGCTGACGGGGAAGAGCGCTCCGGACAGGAAGAGGAGGGGCATCATCGAGATGCCGACCACGGCCTGGAAGGTCTCTATGCGTGTGATGCTCACGGCGGCCAGCGCCCCCAATGCGGTGAGTGCGAGCGTGGTCACCAGCAATTCCATCAACACCGGTGCGAACAGAAGCGGGTCGTAGGTGACGCCGAGCACCCCGGCGATGCCGAGCACCAGCGCGCCGTATGCGGTGGCGGCGGTCGCGCCGCCCAGGCAGATACCGGCGATCAACGCGCCGCGGCGCACCGGGGCGACAAGCATCTCGCGGAGGAAACCGGCCCGGCGGTCCCATACGATCGATACGCCTGTGTTGACCGCGGGCGCCTGGACGACCATGAGGAGCATGCCGGGCAGGAAATAGGAGCGAAAGTCGGCGTCGTTGCCCGCGTCGCGCATGGCGGAGTTCAGTCCGGTCCCCAGGACCATCAAGAACATCAGAGGCGTGAGCAGGTTCATGAGGAGGCCGACGGGGCTTCGGGAGAGCCGGATGAGTTCGCGCTGCCACATGACCCGGACCGTGCGCAGATTCCGGACGTGGGTGCCGCCGCTCCAGGAGGCTGTGGGCAGGAGCGCCGTCGGCGTGGTTGTGGAGGGTGCTTCGGTGGAGGCCACGGTCTATCCCTTCGTTCCGCGGCCGCCGGCGTCGACTTCCCGGATGGTGCGGCCGGTGTAGTGCAGAAAGACGTCGTCCAGGGTTGGCGGCGTCACGGTCACCGAGTGGACCGGAACCGTGAGTTCGGCGCACAGCCGGGGCACGAAGCCCGGCGCGTCCGACACTCGCAATCCGATCCCCCGGGGCTCGGGAGTCGCCTCCAGCCCGAAGCGCTCGCGGATGGTCCGTACGGCCGTGTCGTCGTCGCCGGTGCGCAGCACTACCAGGTCGGCGCCGACGACGGCCTTCAGGGCGGACGGTGTTCCCTCGGCCACCAGGTGTCCGCCGTCGATGATGACGATGCGGTCGCAGTGCTCGGCTTCCTCGAGGTGGTGTGTGCTCAGGAAGACGGTGATGCCCTGCTCCTCCCGCAACTGGTGGAGGTGTTCCCAGATCACGGCTCGGGTCTGCGGGTCGAGTCCCGTCGTGGGCTCGTCCAGGAACAGCACACGCGGGGTGTGCATCAGCCCTCGGGCGATCTCCAGCCGTCGGCGCATACCGCCGGAGAAGGTGCGGACCGGATCGGAGTGCCGCTCGGCCAGGCCCATCAGATCCAGCATGGTGAGGGCGCGTTCGCGTCCCTCACGCCGGGGGAGGCCGTAGAGGTCCGCGTGGAACCGCAGGTTCTGCCTGGCGGTCAGATCCACGTCAAGGGTCGTCTCCTGGAAGACGAGCCCGATGCGGCGGCGCACCTCATCGGGCTCGTGACGGATGTCGTGGCCCGCCACTTCCGCCCGGCCCGCGGTGGGGCGCAGAAGCGTGCTCAGCATGCCGATGGAGGTGCTCTTGCCCGCGCCGTTGGGTCCGAGGAAGCCGAAGATCTCGCCGGAGGAGACGGTCAGGTCGAGGTCGCGCACGGCCGGAACGGCGCCGTAGCTCTTGCCGAGTCCTCGGGCCAGAACGGCCGTACCGGCGCCGCCATCGCCGTTCACCGACGGCTCCGTACCGTCATGAGCACATGGAAGTAACGGATTTCATCGATGTTCTCGCCGATGGGCTTGCCGTCGACCTCCACCCAGGCGTGGGCTTGGAAGGGCTGGGTACGTACGCCGGTGCACCAGTCCGGCCAAGTGCCGGTCATCCGGCACAGCAGCGCGGTGGCGATGGAACGTTGCAGGCACCGGGGACCGGCGCACGGCACGCTGACCGCCACCACCGCGTTGCGGGCTCGCAGGGCCTTGGTCTCCGTGGCGGGCCGAGATCCGCGCCGCGCGCAGTCCAGTACCTTGCGCAGCCGCTGCGGCGGCAGATAGGTGAGCACCCGGGCGATCCCCACCGCGGTCAGCGCGGCCGGGCGCAGATGCCACGGCGGAGCGGTGGGAGTCTCAAGGCTCAGGGCTCGCACGCTCATGAGGCCACCATCTTCGCGGCTCGAAGGGCGTCGACCAGTTTCTCGACGTCGGCCGCCGCCGTTTCGGGCGCTCCGGAGAAGCGTGTCCGCAGGGCCGAGGCGGCGGACGCGACGGTGCCGCCCGCGAGGAGGCAGCGGAGCACCAGCGCGCCGGTGTCGTTGAGCTGCCAGTACCGGCCGGTGCGCTCGTCGAGCAGCACCATGCCGGTGTCCGTTTCGGTGCTGGTCACATGGGAGGCGAGGGAGAAGGTCACGATGCTCCTCGGACGGGTTGGGGAGTGGATGTTCCGGCGGACCTCGCATCGGTCGGCAGCGCGCGGAGCCACAGTTCGCCCGCGAGCGTCAGCTCGAAGGGCATGAGCGGTCGGGTGTCGATGTGCAGACTGTTCAGAACGGTGCGGATGCCGTCGGCGTCCACCAGCCCCAGCCGTGCGAGCCGCGAGTCCTCGAACAGTTCCGTGAGACGGCGCCGGTGGCGGCGCAGCCCGATGTACAGCTCGGGGCTGGCGTCGGCCTTGCTCTGCCGGGCGAGGAGGTCATCGGGTGCGATGCCGCGCATCGCCGCGGCGAGGACCGGTTTGACCTGGCCGGGTGCCATACGGTCGGCCAGCCTGATGGACATCGCCGCCTCGAGCACCCGGTCGTCGATGAAGGGGGCCTGGAAGGAGACGCCGAATCCGGCGCCGATCCGCGAGCTCGTACGCACGGCGGTGCCGTTGACCTGGGTCAACCGCAGCATCTCGTGGTGTACGGGCAGAGGTGCCAGCGGTTCGGGGTTCTGCGATGCGGCCTGGCGGATCCGGCGGCGTACCGCGTCGATGGCATCCGGGGTGGCCCAGGGCGGCATCTTCGGTGCGATCTCCCAGTCGATGGCGGTGCCCCAGGCGCGTTCGGCGGTGATGCCCTCGGCCGCCGAGGCCATCCACCGTGGATAGGACTGGTTGTACAGGAGGACGCGTAGCGTGCTCGCCCACGACCAGCGGCGCATCGACTTCATCGCCCGGACCGGACGGACCGCGCTGAGCAGGCTGCTGCGAGCGAGTGCGTGCAGTGACAGCGCACTGGGGATGAACAGCTCGTCCGAGCCGGTGCCCTGAAGATGTATGGCGGAGCCGTGGTCGGCGACAAGTCGCGCGTGGTGTTCCATCATCGACCGACGGGCGAAGGACAGTGGCATATCGGTGTCCTGAGCGGTGTCGCCGTTCGCCACTTCCGCGTAGATCCCGGGCGTGGCGTTCATGGGGACCACCAGGTGCCGGGCGTGGGGAAGCCGGTCCGCGCACCGGGCGGCCCAGATCCTGTCCTCATTCGCGGGGTCCGAGGACTGGACGTGGACGGTCACCAACCGCGTGTCATGCCGGGCCGCGAGAAAGCACAGGCTCGTCGAGTCCTTCCCGCCGGAGAGGTCGGCGCTGATGGTGGCGCCCTGTGACGTACGCGCCGCGACGGCCGTCTCCAGGGCCTCGCGCAGCGCGGCGACGCCCGGTTCCAGCGGGAGTTCGGGGTCGGGCGGTGTCCAGTAGCGGGTGGTGCGCTCGGTTCCGTCAGCGCGGATGTCCAGGTAGTGGCCCGGGAGCAGGGTCCGCACTCCCTGCCACACGCTCGTCATATTCAGCGGCCAGGGCGGGCCGAAGGGGGTGAGCAACTGCAACGCGAGCAGTTCTTCGTCGACGCCGGCACCCGTCATCGACGCTAGGGTCCGCGGCCGGTCGGCTGCCACGGTCACGCCATCGACGCGGCCATAGAAGAGCTGGCACGCGGTCGAGACGGTGCCTTGGGCTCGCACTCGCCCGCCGATCGACGCGACCAGGTGGAAGCAGCCCGGCAGCGAGCGGGCCAGCGTGTCCAGATCGTGGACCGTGCGGACGGTGCGGAGTCGAGCGGCCAATGCGGCGGAGGTCACCGTGGTGGTTCCCAGAAGTGCCGCGGAATTCTTCCCGACGGAGGCGGCCACAACCTCGTTGTCGGCCCAGCGCCCCACGATCAGCGGGCGACCGGAGCTATGCGGAATCACGTGTGAGCGCGCTGCGTCCGGCAATAGCGCCGTGATTCCCTCACTCGCCGGGTGATCCGGAAGGATCAGAAATTCCATGTCGATCTCCCTGTCGAGCGGACCCAGGATCATTCCCGGGTCCGCCATTTCGCCTGGTCGTGGTCAAGGCCGGGCGTCTAGACATCGAACCAGCAGCCGAAGAAAAAATTGTGGACCCATCGGCCGATGCTCTGGTCGCGGGTGGGGTGGGCGAATGGGCCGACCTCGACCAGAACCGGTCGCTCGTATTCCCATTGCTCTGTGGCCATGAAGAATCAGCTTCTCCGATTGCCGACCGCAGCCGGTCCGGAATGGCCCGGGTGACCGGCGCGGCATGCGTCCGTCACCCGGGCCTGTGGGGTTGGCCCTCAGGCGGGCCAGGGGTTTAGAGGAACCAGGTCTGCCAACCGAACGGGTTGTCGACCCACCTGCCGCAGCAGGTGATCCGGGTCAGCTCGGCGAAGTCGCCGACCTCGGCCAGCACGGGCGGCTCGTACTCCAGCTTTTCCGTGTTCACGGACGCTCTCCTTTGCGTTGATTCACCATGCGGTGGTCGATCTCCTTGACCGCCGCGGAAACCAATGTGCTGGGGCGGCCGTGGACAGACCTTGGACGAACCTTGAATCGCCCGGTCGCAGCGGCTATGAAGGTTGCAGGGGATGCGACAACGGGGGGAAGAACCGATGGTGTCATTCGGCTTATTGGGCAGTGTCGAAGTACGTGCCGACGGCACAGAGGTGAACCTGGGACATGCCCGGCAGCAGTGCGTACTCGTCGCACTATTGGTCGAGGCGAATCACGTGGTGGCCGTTGACCAGCTCGTCGACCGGGTGTGGGGAGAGCGTCCTCCGCGACGCGTTCAGGGGACGCTGTACAGTTATATTTCCCGTCTCCGCCAGGCACTGGCTCCCGTCGCCGAGCAGGTGAGCATCGGCCGGCGATCCGGCGGTTACGTCCTCTCGGTCGAGGAGACGGCGGTGGATCTGCACCGCTTCCGTCAGCTGGTCGGGCAGGCCCGCGCCGCCGACGAGGACGAGCGTGCCGCGGAGCTGTTCGCCGGGGCGCTGGGGCTGTGGCGGGGGAGGGCCTTCCCCGCCCTGGACACTCCGTGGTTCACCACGCTCCGCGAGGCCCTGGAGCGGGAACGGACCGCGGCGGAGCTGGACCACACCGACATCCGGCTCCGCATGGGCCGCCACACCGGACTGCTGGCGGAACTGTCCACCCGCTCGGAGGCGCATCCGCTGGACGAGCGTCTGGCCGGACAATTCATGGTGGCCCTGTACCGCAGCGGCCGCCCTGCCCAGGCCCTGCACCACTACCAGGAAATCCGATGTCGACTGGCAGAGGAACTGGGCACCGACCCGAGCCCGGCGCTGCAAGATCTCCACCAGCGGATCCTCACCGCTGACCCGGCGCTGACCGCCCCGGCGACCCCCTCCACCGGCGGTTCGGGCCGACGCGCCGTTCCCGTACCGCGGCAACTGCCCGCGCCGCCACCGGTGTTCGTCGGACGGAACCCCGAGCTCGCCGACCTGGACCGCCTGCTGGACTCCCAGGCCGCTCCTGGCGGCACGGTGATGGTGTCCGCGATCGGTGGCGTCGGCGGCGTCGGCAAGAGCTGGCTCGTCCTGCACTGGGCCCACAACCGTCTGGAACACTTCCCCGACGGACAGCTCTACATCAACCTGCGCGGCTTCGACCCCTCCGGCGAACCGCTGCCACCGGCGGTGGCGGTGCGAGGCTTTCTGGACGCCCTCGGCGCCGATCCCGCGGACATCCCCGCGGAGCTGGAGGGGCAGACGGGGCTGTACCGCAGCCTGACGTCGGACAAGCGCCTGCTCATCGTGCTCGACAACGCCTGCGACACCGCCCAGCTCCTGCCCCTGCTTCCCGGCAGCCCCACCTGCACCGTGCTCATCACCAGCCGCCGCCAGCTGACCGGCCTGGCCGTCAGCCACGGCGCCCGCTCACTCGACCTCGACGTACTCCCGGACACCGAGGCACGCCACTTGCTCGTCCGCCATCTCGGCCACCGCCGGACGGCCGCCGAACCCGACGCGGTGGCCACGCTCTTGACCTACTGCGCGGGCCTGCCCCTGGCCATCAGCATCCTGGCGGCCCGCGCGGTGGCCTCCCCGGACCTGCCGCTGTCGGCCCTGGCCGAGGAGGTCCAGGAGGCCGCCACCCGGCTCGATGCCCTGGACACCGGGGACGTGGCCGCGGACCTGCGTGCCGTGTTCTCCTCCTCTTACCACGCACTCGAACCCGATACCGCGCAGGTGTTCCGGCTGATCGGCCTCGCGCCGGGACCTGACATCAGCGTGTCCGCCACCGCGAGCCTGACCGGACTCCCCGTGGCACGGGTGCGCGTCCTCCTGCGCAAACTGCGGGCCGCCCACCTGATACAGGAACACACCCCTGGCCGCCACCGGATGCACGACCTCGTCCGCCTCTACGCCACCGAACAGGGCCACCGTCAACCGGCCTCCGTCAGGGAGGCCGCACTGCACCGGCTCGCTGACTTCTACCTCCACACGGCCCACACCGCGGCAGGGCTGCTGGACGCACACCGGGACCAGACCCCCCTGGCCGCCGCCCGGCCGGGGGTCGTGCCGGAGGAGCCGGCGGACCACGCCGCGGCTCTGGAGTGGTTCACCGCCGAGCACCGGGTGCTGTACGCGACCGTCGATCTGGCGGCCGGTCTGGGTCTCGACGCGCACACCTGGCAGCTGGCCAGGGCCCTCGAGACATTCTTCGACTACCGGGGGCACTGGCACGACTGGGCGGCCAGCCAACGTACCGCGCTCGAGGCGGCGCGGCGGCTGGGTGAGCGGTCCTGGCAGGCCGGCGCACATCGCAGCCTCGGTATGGCCTACACCCAGATGGGCCGCCTCGACGAGGGCCACGCCCACTTCCACCAGGCCCTGGACCTCTACGACCAGCTCGGCGACCGGGTCAGTCAGGCGCACACCTACCGGGGTCTGGGCTGGGTGTGCGACCGGCAAGGCCGGCCCCGGGAGGCGCTCGACCACAACGAACGGGCGCTGAGGCTGTACCGGCGGGCCGGTCACCGGGGCGGACAGGCCATGGCGCTGAACAACGCCGGGTGGCTGCACGCGATGCTCGGTCAGTACCAGCGGACACTCGATTACTGCGCACAGGCGGTCGCCCTCAACAGGGAGATCGACGACCGGCACGCGGAGGCGGGGGCGTGGGACAGCCTCGGCTACGCACATCACCACCTCGCGCGGTACGCGGAGGCCACCGGCTGCTACGAGCGGGCCCTCGACCTTGTCCGAGGGGTCGGCGACCGGTTCAACGAGACGGAGATACTGCATCATCTGGGCGACACCCGCCTCGCCGCCGCTGATCAGGAAACGGCTCGGCTGGTCTGGCGACAGGCTCTTGAGATCGCCGAGGAGATCGGCCACCCGGCCGCCGATGAACTCCGCGACAAACTCACGTCGTTGAGGTCATGAAGTCCCTTGGCCGCAAGGCCCGCTGGACGATACGCGTGTCGCCGATCCAGCCGTAGAAGCCCTGGCCGAACTTCTCCTCGAACTGGGTGGCACCGATGACGAAGGGTTTGCCGAGGGTCGCGATCCCCGTCGACGGCTGGCCGGGATTGCGGGCGATCTTCGAGCCGTCGACGTACACCACGGTGTGGTGGCCGTCGTTGACGACCGCGATATGGGTCCACCGGCCCACCGGCAGGGCGTGGCTCCAGGAGGTGGGATCGGCGTCCTGCACATGGGGGTAGACCACGAACTGGAGGAAGCGTTCGGGGGTGACATTGAGGCTGCACGTCGGCTCGTCGGGCGACCAGCCGGTGGTCTTGCCCGCGTCGCCGTTGCGGCCCTCCCAGCTGAGGATGCCCATCCAGGCGTGGTCGCCCTCGAAGGGGTCCGGGAGCTTGATGTACGTCTCGATGGTGTAACCGCCGGTGAACTTCTCGGAGTTCAGCGGCGCCGTGCCCGAGGTGGTCAGGACCGCGCCGCGGTCGGGTCCCTTGCGGCCGTCGAAGCGCAGGCTGGCATGGGCCGGCTGGTCGCCGTGGTGCTCACCGGACCACGTCAGGACCTCGGGCGCGCTGTCGTGCAGACGGGTCACCCGGAGGTCGTTGCCGTGGCCGGACAGGTCGCGGATCACCGTGTCCGTACCGACGGGGGTGTCCGCGCCCGCCGCACGGGAGGCGGTTCCCGAGGCGTCGAAGCGCCAGTACGCGAGGGTGCCGCGCGGCATCACCGCGGACGCCGGGCGCGGCGTGCGCGGCACGACCGGCGCGAAGCCGGAGAAGCGGCGCTCGAAGTCGATGCTCAGGCTGAACCGGTCGGCGGGCCCGGTCAGCTCGATGGTCTCCGCCTCCAGGGGCGTGCGCTTCTCCGGGTCGCGGCTGAGGAACCAGGGCGAGAACGTCTCCACGTCGATCACGTCGCGGACGAGGTCGAAGGCGTAGCGGCGGATCATCCCGGCGCCGCCGTAGTAGCGGTCCTGGTAGTTGGTGATGTGGACGTGGACGTCGTGACCCACGTCGTTGGTCAGAACGGTGCGCCCGGGAGGCCAGTAGTGCCCGCCCAGCGCGAGGAAGATCTGGTCGTTGCCGCGGATGAGGCCGTCCCACAGCCGGCGGCCGTTGTCCGAGAGCTGCGCGGCGCCGTCGTCGTCCGCCCAGGCCAGGTCGTGGGTGGTGAGGATCGCGGGCAGGGTGGGGTGCGCGTCGAGCACCTTCCGCGCCCATCCGAGACCGGCGGCGGAGACCCGCCAGTCGAGGGCGAGGACCAGCCACTCCCGGCCGCCCGCGCGCAGCACGTGGTAGCTGTTGTAGCCGTCGGCCGAGGCGCCGCCGAAGGTGGGCATGGACGAGAACCGCCGCGGGCCGAAGGCGTCGAGATAGGCGCTGTCGCCGCGCTGGTCGTCGGTCCCGGAGTCGATGTCGTGGTTGCCGGCGAGCACGCTGTAGGGGACCTTGCCGTGGATGGTCCCGAACGTCGTCGCGGCCAGCGTGATCTCCTCCCGCGAGCCGTGCTCCGTGACATCGCCCAGGTGTGCCATGAAGGCGATGTTGGTGTCCTCGCGCTGGGACACCAGGTAGCGGAAGGTCGCCCGGAGCGGTTCCGGGTCGGAGCTGTCGGCGTCGAAGAGGTACTGCGTGTCGGGCAGGATCGCGAGGCTGAACCGCGGTGACGCCGGGTCGTACCGGTGGCCGTCGGCCTTCGGAGTGGCGGCGTAACCGGGTGTCGTCCCCGACGCGACGGCCACCGTGCCCGCGGCCGGGAGCACGGCGGTGGCCCGCAAAAGTGCCCGTCTGCCCAGATGGTTGCGCTCCGCCGCGTCCATTCGCTCTCCCGCCCATCGTGTGAGGAATCGGTGACCCCGGCCCGCACTGTGGTCAAGACCTGTGACCGCGCGGGGGCGGCCAGATGAACGGCACCTGATCCGTTGGGGGCGGAACGGGCGGACGGCGGCGCCGACTTGGCGGGCCGCGCCGCCGGTGTCACTCGCCCGGCGCCGGCCCCTCCCCGGGGCGGCCCCCACCGGCTACACCGTGGCCCGTCAGGTGGCCGACCTGGAGGCGGCACGGCGGCGGATCGGCGCCAACCGGGTCGTCCTGCTGGGCAGCTCCTGGGGAGCCACCCTCGCCGCGGAGTACATGGCCGCGCACCAGCTCACCGTGGCCGATCCGCGGCCCGCCCTGCGCCGGATCCACGCGCCCGCGATGGTCCTCCGCGGCGAGTGCGACTACAAGGATCCGGCCATCGCACGGGAGTATCGAGACACCTTCCCGAACGCCACCCTGCGCACCATCGACGGGGCCGGACATGTCATCGAAGCCGACCGCCCCGCCGCCTACCGCGACGCGGTCACCTCCTTCCTCACCGGCCCGGCCGCTGTTTCGCGTGACAAGCCTGTTGCGCCAATAATCACGGATAACCAGGCTGACTATTGATGACGACTGTTTTCGGACGGCCCGGCGCCGGGATCCGGCGATCCATCCGCGAAATTCGGCCGAATCCACTTCCGGAAGCAACCCCCGGCGTGATCGCGAACATGCCAATTTCTCGCCGCATCGGTTCCATGGGTCTGTCGCGCGGGCGCCCGGGCACCGTGAGATGGCACGCTTGTCCGCGTCGCGCCTGGGTACTTTGACATCGCTTTAACCGTGCTATGTTCGGACTTTTATTCGTTCATGGTGCATTCCATTCCTAGGGAATTCCGGGTTTTCGGGCCTGGCATGCTGGGATTGAAAAGACGCCCAAGGAAGGTTGAAGAATGCGGTATTCCTTCATTGCGGAGTTAGCCGCGCCGGGTCGCAAGGTGCCGGTGCGGGCGTGCGATGTGGAGGCGAGCCCGGTGTTCCTGGTCCCCTCGATCGGCGAATATCCGGTGTACGACGAGGCCGCGTACGAGGCGATGATCAAGGACGAGCGTCGGATGGGCGCCTACGCCGAGGCGGTCCGGCGCCACGCCCCCGGCCGGACGGTGCTCGACATCGGCACGGGAAAGGACGCGGTGTGGGCGCTGGCCGCCGCCCGCGCCGGGGCGCGGCGAGTGTGGGCGGTGGAGGTCATCCCCCAGTCGGCGCGGATCGCCCGGAAGACCATCGAGGAGGCGGGCTTCGCCGATCGGATCACGGTGGTCGAGGGGCTGTCCACCGAGATCGAGCTCCCCGAGCCCGTCGATATGTGTGTCTCTGAGATCATCGGCACGCTCGGCGGCTCCGAGGGCGCGGGGGCGGTGTTACGGGACGCCCGGGAGCGGCTGGTGAAGCCCGGTGGGGTGTTCATCCCGCACCGCAGCGCCACCACCGCCGTCGCGCTGGACCTGGGCAGCGCGGGGCGCGGTGAGCCGCTCGGCTTTCCGCCGTTCGTCTTCCGTTATGTGGAGGAGGTGTTCGCCTCGGTGGGCCGCCCCTTTGATCTGCGGGTGGTGCTGGAGGGGCTGCAGGACAATCCGAAGGTGCGGGAGCGGGCGTATCTGTCCGGCCCCGTCGAGCTGGAGCCGCTGGAGTTCAACGGCGACCTGAACCCCGAGGGCGTCGACGGCGCCGAGCTGACGTTCACGCGAGCGGGTACCTTCTCCGGGCTCGCACTGGGCATGCGTCTGTGGGTGGCCGAGGACGACGAGCCCATCGACTCGCTGGTGCAGCCGAGCAGCTGGACTCCGGTGTACGCGCCGCTGTCGGTGGAGGGCCTGCCGGTGCGGCCGGGCGACCGGTTCGAGTTCGACTTCACCACGACGCTGAGCGACGACGGCGTACACCCCGACTACGCGCTCGCCGGTGAGCTGTACCGGCCCGGCGGCCCGGCGGCGCCGCTGAGCTGGGGCTCGACCCACCACGGGGACGGCTTCCGCGCGACCCCCTTCTACCGCTCGCTCTTCCCCGGGCCAGGAGGGCCCTGACGTCACGCCATCGTCAGCCGCCCGCCACCCCGGCGGAGGCGACGGCTTCCCGTACGAGCCGGGCGAACTCATCCGGCCGCTGTTCGGGGAACGGCACACCGGCCCCGGGCACGAGGTGCCCCTTCGCCGACAGCGCCCGCACCATCGGCTCGAAGCCGGGCATCGACGGTTCGTCGTCCTGCCCGCAGAGGACCGTGGCCGGGGCGGTGATCCGTGGCAGTCGCTCGTCCATCGCGAACAGCCGGATGGCGATGTGGCCGTCCTCCACCCGGTCCAGCACCCGCAGGGCGTCGGCCATGAAGCGGTTGAGCGCGGCCTCCTGCCCCGGCTCGTAGAAGTGTCTGCGCCGGTTCCACAGCTCCAGGAGGTGGGAGCCGTCCGGCTTCGGCTGCACCCAGTCGACCGGGCGTTTCCACACCGCGCGGGCGCGCTTCTCCGGGCTGATGAACGGGGTCGCGGAGAGCACCAGGCTCCGCACCCGGGAGCCCAGGCGGGCCGCCACCTCCACCGCGATCACTCCGCCGGTGTGGTGTCCGACCAGGTGGAACGTATCGAGTCCGAGCCCGTCCACCAGGTCCTCGACCCCGTCGGCGAACATCTCGATGCTCTGGTCGTCCGCGGGTTTCGCCGACGCCCCGTAGCCGACGGTGTCCATCGCGATCGCCCGGTGCGTGGCGCCGAGCAGCGGAAGCACATCGCGGTACTCGGCCCATGACCGCGGGGTCTGGTGGAGCAGCAGCACCGGTTCGCCCTCGCCGCACTCGACGTAGTGCAGTTGGCCGAACCGGCTGGGGACGTAGTGGGCGGTCAGCATGCGCACTCTCCTGACGTGGCGGGGCGGCGGGCCCGCACTTCTGGTCGTACTTTGTACGGGGCTCCTTGGGTGCCGTCAAGAGGTGTTCGGCGGGGACGGGCCCCTCGCTCGGAGCGTTCCGTCAGGCGGTACGGGACGCTGGACGGACACGGGTACGCGAGGTCAGTGTCGCCTGGTCCGGCACGTCGCCACGCACCGCGTTCCGTGTAGCGGAACGAAAGTTGGCTCGTGGCGGGCGGCGCGTCTATACCGGAGGCCACATCGGGAGCGCCGGGCCCCGGCCCCATGTTCTTCTCCAGGAGGTAGCCCGTGCCGAATGTTCCCGACCACGTCCCGACGGACTCCCTCCCCGGGGCCGTGGTCAAGGCCGCCGACGCACTCGCGGGCGCCGCCCGCGACGGGATCGCCTGCGCGCCGGTGCGCACGCTCCTGGACGACGGCGACATCGAGGCCGCCTACGCGGTACAGCGGCTCAACCTGCGACGCGAACAGGCCGCGGGCCGCCGGATCGTCGGCCGGAAGATCGGCCTGACGTCTCCGGCCGTACAGCGCCAACTCGGCGTGGACCAGCCGGACTTCGGCGCGCTGTTCGCGGACACGGCCGTGCCGGAGGGTGGCGAGGTGCCCGCCGGGCGGCTGCTCCAGCCCAAGGTGGAGGCCGAGGTGGCGCTCGTGCTCGGCGGCGATCTGCCCCACCGCCGCTGCACCGTCGTGGACCTGCTGCGCGCCACCGAGTTCGCGCTGCCCGCGCTGGAGATCGTCGACAGCCGGGTGCGGGACTGGGACATCGCCATCGTGGACACCGTCGCCGACAACGCCTCCTGCGGGCTGTACGTCCTCGGCGCCTCCCCGGTGCCACTGTCCGGGCTCGACCTGCGCTCGGTGCGGATGACCATGACGCGCAACGGCGAGCCGGCCTCCCAGGGGACCGGCGCCGACTGCCTCGGCGGCCCCCTCAACGCGGCCGTCTGGCTGGCCACGGCCCTCGCCGAGCGGGGCGACCCGCTGCGCGCGGGCGACCTCGTCCTGACCGGGGCCCTGGGGCCGATGGTCCCGGCCGCCCCGGGCGATGTGTTCCACGCCCGTATCTCGAACCTGGGCGCCGTAGGAGTCGGGTTCGCCGCGGAAGGAGACCACCGGTGAGCAGCGAGACCAACACCCGCACCCGCACCAAAGTGGCGATCATCGGCTCCGGCAACATCGGCACCGACCTGCTGATCAAGGTGAAGCGGCTCTCCGACACCCTGGAGATCACCGCGATGGCCGGGATCGATCCCGCCTCCGACGGCCTGGCCCGGGCCCGCCGCCTGAAGGTGGCCACCACCCACGAAGGCGTGGACGGGCTGGTGGCGATGGACGAGTTCGCCGACGTGGACATCGTCTTCGACGCCACCTCCGCCGGTGCCCACAAGCGCCACGAGGAGGTGCTGCGCCCCCTCGGCCGCACCCTCGTCGACCTCACCCCGGCCGCCATCGGCCCCTATGTGGTGCCCCCGGTCAACGGCGACGCCCACCTCGACGCGCCCAACGTCAACATGGTCACCTGCGGTGGCCAGGCCACGATCCCGATCGTGGCCGCGGTGGGCGCGGTCACCCCCGTCCACTACGGGGAGATCGTCGCCTCCATCTCCTCCCGCTCCGCGGGCCCCGGCACCCGCGCGAACATCGACGAGTTCACCGAGACCACCGCCGCCGCCATCGAGCGCGTCGGCCGCGCCGCCCGCGGCAAGGCCATCATCGTCCTCAACCCGGCCGAACCACCGCTGATCATGCGCGACACCGTGCACTGCCTGGTCTCGGGCTGCGCCACCGAGGAGGTCACCGCCTCCGTCGAGGAGATGGTCGGCCGCGTCCAGGCGTACGTACCCGGTTACCGCCTCAAGCAGAAGGTGCAGTTCGACCAGGTGGGGGCGGACGACCCGGTGCGCTCCCTGCTGCCCGCCGAGGCCGCGCACACCGACGCGATGAAGGTCTCGGTCTTCCTCGAGGTCGAGGGAGCCGCCCACTACCTCCCGGCCTACGCCGGAAACCTCGACATCATGACCTCGGCCGCGCTGCGCACCGCGGAGCGCCTGGCCGCACACCGCTCCGGCGAGGAGGCCGCACGATGACCACGACCGACGCCGGTGCGACCGCCGGCACCCCGCCCGTCCCGCCCGCCCTCTACGTCCAGGACGTGACCCTGCGGGACGGCATGCACGCCATCCGCCACCGCTACACCGTCGAGCAGGCCCGCACCATCGCCGCCGCCCTGGACGCCGCCGGGGTGGCCGCCATCGAGATCGCCCACGGCGACGGCCTGTCCGGCTCCAGCATCACCTACGGAATCGGCGCCCACACCGACTGGGACTGGATCGAGGCCGTCGTCGCGGCCACCGGCACGGCGATTCCCACCACCCTGCTGCTGCCGGGCATCGGCACCCTGCACGACCTCAGGCGGGCCCACGCCCTCGGCATCCGCTCCGTGCGCATCGCCACCCACTGCACCGAGGCCGACATCTCCGCCCAGCACATCTCCGCCGCCCGCGAGATGGGCATGGACGTGGCCGGGTTCCTGATGATGTCGCACATGGCGGAACCGGCCGAACTCGCCCGCCAGGCCCGGCTGATGGAGTCCTACGGCGCCCACTGTGTGTACGTCACCGACTCCGGCGGCCGCCTGACCATGGACGGTGTCCGCGACCGCTTCCGCGCCTACCGCGATGTGCTCGACCCGGGCACCGAACTCGGCATCCACGCCCACCACAACCTCGCCCTCGGCGTGGCCAACACCGTGGTGGCCGTGGAGAACGGCGTCACCCGCGTCGACGCCTCGCTCGCGGGCCAGGGCGCGGGGGCGGGCAACTGCCCCCTGGAGGCGTTCATCGCGGTCGCGGACCTGATGGGCTGGAAACACGGCTGCGACCTGTTCCCCCTGATGGACGCCGCCGACGACCTCGTACGGCCCCTCCAGGACCGCGAGGTCCGCGTCGATCGCGAGACCCTGACCCTCGGCTACGCGGGGGTGTACTCCAGCTTCCTGCGCCACGCCGAGGCCGCCGCGGTCCGCCATGGCCTGGACACCCGCGCCATCCTGGTCGAGGTCGGCCGCCGCGCGATGGTCGGCGGCCAGGAAGACATGATCACGGACATCGCACTCGACCTGGCCGCCCGTCCGGACAACACCTCCTGATCGCCGCCCGATCGGCGGGACGCCTGTACGGTGTGGTGTACAACGGCGTCGGTGTCGCCGGTCCCCGGTGGTGTGCGAAGAGGAGAGTCCCAGTGGCGGGTCAGCGGTCGCGTGGCAGGGCGCTCACCGCTGAGCGGATCATCGAGGTGGCCACCCGGATCTGCGACGAGGAGGACATCGACGTCCTGACGATCCGCCGGCTCGCCGCGGACCTCGGCGTGGGCGCGATGACGCTCTACAGCTACTTCCGCGGCAAGGAGGAGATCCTCGACGGGATCGCCGACTACGTCATGGGGAACTTCCGGCTGCCCACCGCCGAGGAGACCTCGCCCGAGGCGGTCGTACGGGCCCTGGCGCTGGCCTTCCTCGAGATGATGCGGGAGCACCCCAGCATCGTGCGGCTCTTCTCCACCCGGGTGAGCACCGGCCCGCGGTCCATGCGGGGCGCGTTCGAGGCGGTCATCGGCAGGCTGCGCGAGGCGGGTTTCGCGGACCGGGACGCGGTGCGCGTCTACGGCCTGATCGTGCAGTACAGCCTGGGTTTCGCCAGCTACCAGGCGCCCCGCCCGTGGGGGAAGGCCGACCATCCCGAGGCCGAGGAGCTGCGGCGTCAGCGCAGGCACTTCTACGGGGCCCTGCCGCGTGAGGACTTCCCCCACATGGTGGAGCTCGCCGAGGAGATGACCACGCTGCCCAGCGACGAACAGTTCCTCTTCGGGCTCGACTGCCTCATCGACGGCGTACTGCGGCGCACCGGCGACTGAGCCTCGCCACGTCCCTAGCTCCGTATCCCGTCCGTCTCTCGGTTTCCGTGCTGCGTGCTGTCAGCAGCCTTGACCTCATACAGCGAACGGTACATAGTACGACCCACTTGCGATCGCTGAGCCGACCTCGCCTCGGCCCGGTGTCCGGCGGTTCTTTCCCCTCCCCGCCCCTTCCCACAACCAGGGGCTTCGCCCCTGGACCCCGGACGCCCTTCGGGCGTGTCCTCAAGCTCCCCCAGCTACCGCTGGGAGGTGCCCCCTGACGGGCTGAAATCAGCCCCTCCGGCGCTTGAGGAGCGGGGTCTGGGGCGGAGCCCCAGTTACGGGAAGGGGCGGGGAGGGGAACAGCCCGCCGCAGGCGCCCCGCCTCTCCCGTCCCCATGGACCGTCCCTGAAGGACAAAGGACCCTCATGACAGCAACCCATGTTCATGGCCCCGGCCGGGATCAGAGCACCCGGGCGCTGGTCGCCGGCTGGATCGGCACCACCGTCGAGTACTACGACTTCTCCATCTACGGACTGGCCTCGTCCGTGGTGTTCGCCAAGCTCTTCTTCCCCACCTCGGACCCGGTGACGGGCACGCTGCTCTCGCTGTCGACCTTCGCCATCGGCTTCCTGGCCCGGCCGATCGGCGCGGTGGTGTTCGGCCACTTCGGCGACCGGCTGGGCCGGAAGTCCACGCTGGTGGCCACGTTGGGGCTGATGGGCATCGCCACCTTCGCGGTGGGCCTGCTGCCCACCTACCGCCAGGTGGGGATCGCGGCGCCGATCCTGCTGATCGTCGCCAGGCTCGCCCAGGGGTTCTCCGTCGGTGGCGAATACGGCGGGGCGGTCCTGATGACCATCGAACACGCGGAGCGCGGGAAACGTGGCTTCCGGGGCTCGCTGATCAATACCGGGACCTCGGCCGGGCTGCTCCTGGCCAACCTCGTCTTCCTCGCGGTGCTCCAGCTGCCGGACGACCAGCTGCACTCATGGGGCTGGCGGATTCCGTTCCTGCTGAGCGCGGTGCTCGTCGGCGTGGGTCTCTTCGTGCGGCTCAGCCTGGACGAGAGCCCCGAGTTCGAAGCGGTCAAGGCGCGGAACGGGGTGGACCGGCTGCCCGTGGTCGAGGTGTTCCGCGAGTGCGGCGGGCGGGTCCTGCTGATGGCCGCCGCGATTCTGAGCGCCGGGGTGGCCTTCACGCTGGCGACCGTCTACAGCCTGGAGTACGCCCGCACCGGGCTGCACCTGGACAAGGACACCATGATCGCCGTGCTGCTGCCGGCCACTCTCGTCATCATCGTCTGCGTACCGCTCGCCGGAAAGCTGGCGGACCGGTTCGGAAACCGCAGGGTCTTCCTCGCCGGGGCGGCCTCGCTGATCGTGCTGCCGTTCGCCTGGCTGGCGCTGCTGCAGACGCGGAGTTACGGGCTGATGCTGCTGGGCTTCACCCTGCTGTTCATCGGCTACTCCGCCAACTACGGCGTGGTCCCGGCGTACTTCTCGCAGGTCTTCCCGGCGCGGCTGAGGTTCACCGGCATGTCGGTCGGCTTCACCGTCGGGCTGATCGCCGGGAACGCGTTCTCTCCCGACATCGCCACCTATCTGCTGCACACCACCGGTGGCTGGGTGGCCATCGCGGTGTACATGGCGGCGATGTCGGTCGTCTCGGTGGTGGCGGGCCTGTTCCTGCGGGAAGCGGACGACACCACCGAGCCACCGCGCGTTCCGGCTCCGCACGTGGCCGACGGCGATACGGCGCAGGTGCGTTGAACGCCGTACGACACCCCGTAACCAAGCACTGACCCCAAGCCCTTCAGGAGGAGACCGTGAACGAGCAGAGCGGGATACGCGTCGGCGTCCGCATACCGCCGTGCGACCGGGTGGACCGGCTGGCCCTGACCGCCCGGCGGGCCGAGGAACTGGGCTTCGACCAGGTGTGGTTCCCCGACTCCCAGCTGCTGTGGCGGGATGTGTTCACGGCCCTGACCGCCGCCGCGCTGGGCACGGAACGGATCGGCCTGGGCAGCGCGGTCACCAACCTCGTCACCCGGCACCCGGCCGTCGTCGCCTCGGCCGCGCGCAGCGTCGCCGAGCTGGCCCCCGGCCGGTTCACCCTCGGCCTCGGCGTGGGCAACAGCTCGGTCGGCCCCATCGGCATGCGCTCCAGCACCGGGGCCGAGCTGCGCGCCGGGATCGCCACGCTGCGGGCGCTGCTCCAGGGTCAGGAGTGGGACTTCAACGGCGTACGGTCCCGGCTGCGGGACCCGGATCCGGGCGTACCGATCCACGTGGCCGCAAGCGGTCCGCGCAATCTGCGGCTCGCCGGGGAGATCGCCGACGGTGTCATCCTGCTCAGCGGTGTCTCGCGGACGACGCTCGCCAGCGCCACCGCCCGGGTGCGGGAGGGCGCCGAGGCCGCGGGGCGCACCGCGGCGGCGACCCCACTGACGGTCTCGGCGTTCTGCGCGGTGACCGACGACGTGGAGGCCGAAGCCCGGCTGCTCAAGCCGATCTGCGCGTCGATCGCCCAGAACGGCGGCGCGCCCTTCCTCGCCCTCGCCGGGATCGAACTGGACGTCCCGGCGCGGGTGGAGGGGGTCTATCCGGACCTCGTACACGCCGAGGACTGGGGCGCGGCCGTCGAGATCTGCTCGGCGTGGGTGAGCGACGAGGCGGCCCTGCGCTTCGCCCAGGAGTTCTGCCTCTTCGGCACCGCCAAGGAGATCGCCGAACGGCTCGCCGCGCTGCACGCCGACGGGGTGACCGATGTGTTCCTGCAGCATGTCGGTTCCTACGACCCGCCCACCGAGCTGATCGAAAGCGTCGGCTCGGCGGTGCTGCCCGCGCTGCGGCCGGAGGTCAGCCGGTGAACCGGACCCGCCCGCTGCCGCGTGAAGCGCCGGAAGCGGTCAGCGGGCGGGCCGGAAGCGGTCGGCCGGATACGGCGCTCAGGGAGCCGTGACGACCGCGCCGCCACCCGCCCCGGCCGTGATCCTGCCGGGGCACAGCCCCCGTGCCGCGAGCCCGCTGAGGATCTGCGGCACGGCGCCGACGGTGGTCTGGTAACCGCCGTCGTGCATGAGGATGATGCTGCCCGCCCGCATGGAGGCGGCGGCCTGGACGATCTGCTGGGTGCTGGCCCCGTTCCAGTCCTGGGAGTCCACGCTCCACAGCACCTCGGTCAGCCCGAGACGGGCCTCATCGGCCCTGACCTGCGCGTTGGTCTCCCCGTAGGGCGGCCGGAACAGGGTGGGTGTCTGTCCGGTGATGCGCCGGACGGTGTTCTGGGCGCCTGCGATCTCGTTGTACGCCGCCGGTTCGCCGATCTGGGTGAGATGGGGGTGCGAGGTGGTGTGATTGGCGATCCACATGCCCGCCGCCTGCTCGGCCCTGAGCAGGTCGGGATACTGGTCGGCGTGCTGCCCCCAGATGAAGAAGGTGGCCTTCGCGCCACCCGCCCGCAGGGCGTTGAGCAGCGCCTGGGTCGACGCCGGATTCGGTCCGTCGTCGTACGTCAGACCCACGTATCCGTTGGGGCAGTTGGCCCAGGCCCGCTCGGTGTGCGCCGCGCCGTGCGTGGCCGCCGGGGCCGGGGCGGCGGAGAACCCCGCCAGGGCGGCCGTGGCCGCGGCGACGAGCGCGAACCGCCGCGCCCTCCCGGTACTTCTCGTTCCCGCGCGTCGTGCCGCGGCCTTTCCACGTCCGGTCATGGTCCCTCCTGAAGTGCGGATGTGATTCCCTGCCCGTCGGCTAGGAGGCGGTGCACGAGCCGATGGCGGGGGCCGACCAGTCCCCGTTCGCCATGACCGTGAAGCCGAAGCTGGTGGCCGCTCCGGCGCCCAGGTTGCCGTTGCCGTTGGGCCGCATCGTCATGACCTTGCCGCTGCTGTCCCAGCTGGGAGTGCCGTTCCAGGTCGTGGAGACGCTCTGCGCGGAACGGACGGTCACCGTCACCGTCCAGTCGCTGATGGCGGAGGATCCGGCCGTCACCGTCACCTGGCCGTTGAAACGGTCGCCCCACCGCTGCGTCTCGGAGTACGACGCGGTGCACGACGCGCCGCCGCCACCGCCTCCGCCACCCCCGCTGGTGCCGCCCAGCGCGGTGAGCACCGCGGTGTAGGCGGGCTTCTTGGCGTAGTTGTTGTCGAACAGCAGCGGGGTGCCGCTGGCACGCCACGAGTACTTGTCGGTGACACCCCATACGGTGATGCCGGTGCAGCGGGACACGGCCAGACACGCCTGGGTGACACGGCGGTAGTTGTCGGCCTGGGCCGTACCGGAGCCCTCGATGTCCAGCTCGGTGATCTGCACATCGACGCCGAGGTCGGCGAAGCGCTGGAGGTTCTGCTGGTAGTCACCGGGGACCGGGGACTGGTTGTTGAAGTGCGACTGGAAGCCGACGCAGTCGATCGGCACACCGCGCGCCTTGAAGTCCTTCACCATGGCGTAGACGGCGTTGCTCTTCGCGTTCTGGCCGTCGGTGTTGTAGTCGTTGTAGCAGAGCTTGGCGCCGGGGTCGGCCGCACGCGCGGTGCGGAACGCCTCCTCGATGAAGCCGTCGCCGAGCTTGTCCTGGAACGGCGAACTGCGCCGCGCACCGCTGTTGCCATCCTGGAACGCCTCGTTGACCACGTCCCAGGCGTAGATCTTGCCCTGGTAGTGCTGCATCACCTTGGTGATGTGGTTGTTCATCGCCGAGCGCAGCTCGCTGGCGCTCAAACCGCCTACCCAGCCGGGGAGTTGGGAGTGCCAGACCAGGGTGTGGCCGCGGATCTTCATGCCCTTGCCCTGGGCGTGGCCGACGATCTGGTCGGCGCTGCCGAAGTTGAACGAGTTGCGGGAGCTCTCGACGGCGTCCCACTTCATCTCGTTCTCGGGTGTGACGGCGTTGAACTCGGTGTCCAGCGTGGTGGCGTACGGGGCTTCGCCGAGGTGGTTGGCGGCCACGGCGGCACCGAAGTAGCGGCCCTTGGCCGCCGCCGCGCCGCCGAGAGTGCTCGCGGCGCTGGCGGGACCGGACAGGGCCAGGACACCGGCCGCGGTGAGGAGGCCGACGACACCGAGGCTGAACGCCCTTCGGACGCGTAACCGAGGACGGCGATCTCCGGGCTCCTGATGACGGGCCCGAGGGGAATCGATGACCATTGCTGTCCCTTCTTCGGGGGCGGGTGCCAGTGGTGTACCGATGGGCAACGATCGCTGCGGAGTATGCTGCGGGGCTGACGCAACGTCAACGCTTCTTCCGGAATGATTCCGGTAGAAACTTCCGCCGGTGCCGGTGTTGCTTCACCTTTGATCTGCATCTCTCCGATGTGTGTGCGTGGTCATCGACAGCACAAAGGATCTCTCCCCATCGGTCTCCGAAAAGTTTTCGGTGTCGTGGTGACGTGTTATCGGTCGTGCCTGCGAGTTCGCCCGGCGGTCTTCGCGGTGTGCTTTGGGTCCCGGCAAGGGCTTGACCGGAGGCGAAGTGGCTCCTACATTCCTCACACCCTCGAGGTAGATCGATTAACCACTCGTTAACCGCCTGGTTGGAGACCCCCGCAGTGCACTCACCGCTGACTCGGCGCGGCTTCCTCGCCGCCGGTTCCGGCCTCGCCGCCGCGACCGTCCTGCCCGGCCTTTCCGCCTGCTCCGCACTCACCGGGGCGGACTCCGATCCCGATACGCTCGTCGTGCACAGCCAGCTGGGCACCACCGCCCCGGGATCGCCCACCTACCTCGCGGCCCTCGACCGGTTCCGCAAGGAGAATCCGGGACTCAAGGTCAAGAACCTCATCAACGGCGACGACCTCGCGCAGGTCTACGAGACCTCGCGGCTGGCCCGCAAGGAGCCGGACGTCGTCATGGTCAACCTCTACGACAAGACGCTGGCGTGGACGGATGTCGGCGCCACGGTCGACGTCAAGGGCTATCTGGACGACTGGGGGCTGCGCCGGCGCGTGCTCCCGCGGGCGCTGGCCGAGTGGACCGACGCCAAGGGCCGGGTGCGCGCCTTCCCCTACTTCGCCACCAACTGGCCGATCGCCTACAACCGGGCCCTGCTGGACCGGGCGGGCGTCGACGCGATACCCACCACGGGCGACGAGCTGATCGCCGCGGCCCGCAAGCTGCGCGCCAAGGGGATCGCGCCCGTGACCGTCGGTGGCAACGACTGGACCGGGCAGAAGCTGCTCGCCCAGATCATCCAGACCTTCCTCACCGAGGACGAGGCCCGGCACGCCTACTCCACGGGGGACTTCGGGGCCAAGGGCGCCCGCGAGGGCATCGAGTACTTCGTGACACTGCGCGACGCGGGTGTCTTCGCCGACAAGGCCCAGGGACTCACCTCGGACTCGATGACCACGCAGTTCAACACGCAGGCCGCGGCGATCGAGTCGGCGATGTCCTCGGCGCTGGCCAAGGTGCCGCCGAAGGTGGCCCGGCACACCGAGGTCGGCGGGTGGCCACTGGCCGACGGCGCCGTGCACGACAAGCCCACCATCCTGCGCACCTACACCCTGATCGGGTTCTGGATCAGCCCGAACGGCACCAAGAAGATCGACGCCGTCGAGAAGTTCCTGCGCTTCATGTACCGGCCCGACACCGTGACCCGGTTCATCAAGGAGAGCGGCCGCGACATGGCGCTCCGCTCCGACACCGTCAGCACCGATTTCCCGCTGGTCGCCGCCGCGCAGCGGCTGGGCTCGACGGTGAGCCAGGCCCTGCTGCCCGATGTGTACGTCCCGCCCGCCGCCGCCCAGCCGCTGATCACCGCGACCAGCACCTCCTTCACCCGTGGCACCAGCGCCGCGAAGGTCCGCGCCGCGCTCGAGACCGCGTACCGCTCCGCGTGAACCGCCCGCCCGTTCGCTCTTATCCCGAGCCCGACTCCACGGGAGCCACCTCATGACGACGCTGACGTCGCCCCCGGGCGGGGCCGCGATCCGCCACCCCGCACCGCCCGTCACCACACGCCGCATCGGCACACCCCGGCAGGGCGGCACGATCCTCGCCATCCCGGCACTGGTCTGGTACGCGGTCTTCATGATCGGCCCGGTGATCGCCATCTTCGTGATCGCCGCCCTGCACTGGCCGGGCATGCTCCAGCCGGTGTCGTTCGCCGGGCTCGGCAACGTCCG
Source organism: Streptomyces sp. 5-10 (assembly GCF_014712245.1). NCBI lineage: Bacteria > Bacillati > Actinomycetota > Actinomycetes > Kitasatosporales > Streptomycetaceae > Streptomyces > Streptomyces sp. 5-10. The sequence continues at coordinate 11,005 of NZ_JACVYG010000042.1, read as the reverse complement.
TACGGTCCTGGACGACCCCGTCTTCTGGGACGCGGTGCGCAACACCGCCGTCCAGCTCGCGGTGGCGCTGCCGATCATGATCGTGTGCGCCTACATGCTGGGCTACTACGTGGCGCAGAAGCCACCCGGACACCGGGTGATCCGCTATCTGCTGTTCATCCCCGGCCTGATCTCCACCCCCGCCAAGGCCATGGTGTTCTACGCGGCGCTCTCCCCGGACGGGCTGGCCAACGGCGCGCTCCAGTCGGTGGGGCTCGGCTCGCTCACCGACGCCTGGCTCGCCTCGCCGTCCACCGCCCTGGCCTGCCTCATCGCCCTGGACGTGTGGAGCGGGATCGGCTTCACCGCCGTCCTGTTCGCCGCCCGGCTCGACAGCGTCCCCGACGACCTCGGCGAGGCGGCGCAGCTGGACGGGGCCGGGCACTGGCGGACCATGTGGCGCATCCACTTCCCGGTGATCCGTGACTACGTCGGCGTCGTCACCATGTTGCAGTTCCTGTGGACCCTCTTCGGCTCGGCGCAGCACGTGCTGCTGCTCACCCAGGGCGGTCCCGGCAGCTCGTCCACCACGCTGTCGTTCCTCGTCTACCAGAAGGCGTTCATCGCGGCCGACCTGGGCTACAGCCAGACCGTCGGCGTCATCCTCTTCCTGGCCGGGCTCGTCGGGCTGCTCGCCATCCGCCGCGCGTTCCGCCAGAACTACTGACCGTAAGGCGGCTCACCATGAAACTCGGCAAACGCTGGCTGCCCGCGCACATCCTGGTGTGGACCTACGCGGTGCTGCTGATCGTGCCGCTTTACTACTTCCTCGCCTCCGCGTTCAAGAGCAACGAGGAGATCTTCGCCCATCCCTTCGCACTGCCGAAGTCGTTCGGCTTCGGCAACTTCCGCACCGCCTACGACAGCGCCGACCTGGGCACGGCCGTCGTCAACTCCGCCCTGGTGACGGTCCTCGCCCTGGCGCTGACCCTGCTGCTGGCGCTGCCCGCGGCGTTCGCGCTCGCCCGCTCGACGGGACGGCTCGCCTCGGCGATGGAGAAGGTCTTCTCGCTGGGCTTCCTGGTCCCCACGTTCGCGGCGCTCTTCCCCACCTTCCTGCTCGCCGCCGCCACCGGGCTGTTCCACACCCGGCTGTTCATGGTCTTCTTCCTGCCCGCGACGGCGATGCCACTGTCGGTGGTGATCCTGGTGCAGTTCATGCGGACCATCCCCCGGGAGATGGAGGAGGCCGCCCGGATGGACGGGGCGTCCACCTACACGGTGCTGCGCCACATCTACATACCGATGTGCCTGCCCGGCATCGCCACCGTACTCCTGCTGAACTTCCTCACCTTCTGGAACGAGTACCTGTATTCGCTGGTCATCATCGGCCCCGACCCCGAACAGCGCACCGTGCAGGTGGCACTGCCCACCCTCAAGGCCATCACCGGCACCGACTACGGGGTCCTCACCGCCGGTACCGTCCTGACCCTGATCCCCGTGTGGGTCGTCTACACGGTGCTCCAGAAGCGCATGCAGCAGGCGCTCATCAACGGGGCGGTCAAGGCGTGAGCACGGCCGCCGGTCAAGGTATGAGCACCCCCGCCGGTCAGGGCGTGAGCACGACCGCCACGAAACCGGGGCGGCGCCCCACCATCAAACAGGTGGCGGCCGCCGCCGGGGTGTCCACCGCGGCCGTGTCCCAGGCGTTCAACGACAAGGGCCGGCTGTCGGAGGCCACCCGGCAGCGCATCCTGGACACCGCGACGGAGCTCGGCTGGTCGCCGAGCGCGTCCGCCGCCGCCCTGCGCAGCGCCCGCACCCGCACCCTCGCCCTCGTCGTGCGGCGCCCCACCGATGTGCTCGGCGCGGACCCCCACTTCAGCGAGCTGATCACCGGTATCGAGGGCGAACTGGCGCCCCGCGGCTACGGTCTGCTGCTGCACCTGGTGGCCGGGGCCCAGGAGGAGAACGCCCTCTACAAGCGGCTCGCGGCCGAGGGCCGTGTCGACGGAGCCGTCCTGACCGACGCCCGCGCCGACGACCCGCGCCCCGCCCTGCTGGCCCGCCTCGGCCTGCCCGCCGTGCTGCTCGGTCCCCCCGACCGCGCCGCCGCCGTGCCACGGGTCGGCCTCGGCCACCAGGACGCCGCCGTCGAGGAGGTCGTACGCCATCTGCTCGGGCTCGGACACCGGCGGATCGCCTATGTGGCGGGCCCCGCCGACCTGAAGCACACCCGGCTGCGCGGCGGTGTCTTCGAAACCGCCCTCCGGCAGGCGGGCCTGCGGCCCTACGCGGTCCTGCACACCGACTTCACCGAAGTGTCCGCCGTCGCCGCCACCCAGGCCCTGCTGGACGCCGCCGACCGCGCCACCGCGATCGTCTACGCCAACGACTCCATGGCGATGTGCGGCATCGGCGCAGCCCAGCGCGCCGGGCTGCGCGTCCCCGACGACCTGTCGGTCGTCGGCTACGACAACCTGCCGCTCGGCCGCTGGCTGCACCCCCGGCTGACCACGGTCGACCAGCAGGTGCAGCGGGTCGGCGCGGCCGCCGCCCGGCTGCTCCTCGCGCGCTGCGGCGAGGACGTCGAGGAGGCGGCGCTCGAGGACCGGCCGCGGCTGGTCGTCCGCGAGTCCACCGGACCCGCCCCTGGCTGACGCCCGGCCCCCGGCCCCGACGGCCCCGGCAGACGCCCGAACCCCGACCGCGACGACCTCCGCTGCCGCCCGAACCCCGCCCCGGCCCCGCGCCGGGCCACCCCCCACCCGTACCACCGACATCCGAGAAGGACCATGCGACGCCACAGCGCCCAGCTCACCCACCACCCCGCCGTCCTGCCCTGGCTCGGCGCCAACTTCTGGTCCCGCACCGGCGGGCCCCTGATGTGGCGCGACTACGACCCGACGACGGTCCGCGCGGAACTGCGGGTGCTGCGCGAGCACGGCCTGACGATGACCCGGTCGTTCTTCTACTGGCCCGACTTCCACCCACAGCCCCACCGCGTCGACGAGACGCTGTGCGAACGCTTCCGCGACTTCCTCGACGCCCACACCGAGACGGGCATGGGCACGGTGCCCACCTTCATCGTCGGCCATATGTCGGGTGAGAACTGGGACCCCGCCTGGCGCGGGGGCCGCGACCTCTACGAGGACGTGTGGATGGTCGGCCGCCAGGCGTGGTTCGTGTCCCAGATGACCCGCCGCTTCAAGGACCACCCGGCGGTCACCGGCTGGCTCATCACCAATGAGATGCCCGGCTACGGCCGTATCTACCAGGTGGATCCGCCCTCCTCCGCTGTGGTGACGGCCTGGGCGCAGGCCATGTGCAACGCCGTACGGGCGGCCGGCGGCACCCAGCCCGTCTCCCTCGGCGACGGCGCGTGGGGCATCGAGGTCACCGGCCGCGACAACGGCTTCTCGCTGCGCGAGACCGCCGAGTACGTGGACTTCGTGGGCCCGCACGTCTACCGCTCGGACACCGACCGGCCGCGTCAGCACCTGCGCGCCGCCTTCGAGTGCGAACTGGCGTCGGTCACCGGACAGCCCGTCGTCCTGGAGGAGTTCGGGCTCTCCACGGACACCGTGTCCGATGAGAACGCGGCGGTCTACTACCGGCAGACCCTGCACAACTCGCTGCTGGGCGGGGCCACGGGCTGGATCGCCTGGAACAACACCGACTACGACGACCTGTGGGACCGCTCGCCGTACGACCACCACCCCTTCGAGATGCACTTCGGCATCACCGACCACACCGGCGCCCCCAAGGCCCCGCTGCTCGAACTCGCCGCGTTCGCCGAGGTGTTGAAGGACGTGGACTTCGCACACTGCCGACGCGCCGACGCGGACGCGGCGCTGGTCGTGCCCGCCTTCCTGGAGCGTGGCTACCCCTACAGCAGGCCCGCCGACCGGCCACTGATCTTCACATCGCTGCACCAGAGCTATGTGGCCACGCGCGCCGCCGACCTGCCGGTGGGCTTCACCCGCGAGGCCGACGGACTGCCCGGCGACGCGGCCCTGTATCTGCTCCCGGCCACCCGACAGCTCACCACGCGCACCCGGCGTGAGCTCGAACGCCGCGCCCACGCGGGCGCCACCGTCTACCTCTCGTTCTGCTCCGGCGAGCACCCCGGGACCCGCGGCCCCTGGTTCGACGACCTGGACGGGCTGTTCGGTGTGGAACTGCAACTCTCCTACGGCGTGGCCGAGCCCATCGAGGACGACGTCCTGGAGATGACGTTCACCGAGGACTTCGGCGGGCTGACGGCCGGGACCTCGCTGCGCTTCCCCGTAGCGGGCAACGAGGACAGCCGGGCGTATCTGCCGGTGGTTCCGCGGGACGCCCGGGTGGTGGCCGTCGACGCCCACGGGCGGCCCGCCCTGCTGGTGCGCGACACCGGGCGCGGCCGCACCGTCCTGGCCACCTACCCCCTGGAGCACATGGCCGCCCGCACCGCCCGCGCCAACCCCGAGCAGACCCACCGGCTGTACGCGGCGCTCGCCGACGTGGCCGGGGTCCGCCGCCCGGTGACGGTCGACAGCCCCCACGTCGGCGCGGACCTCCTCGTCCACGACGACGGGCGCCGCTTCGTATGGCTGGTCAGCCAGAGCCCCGAGGAGGTCACCGTCCGCCCCGCCGCCGAGGGAACGCTGCACGACCTGGCCTCCGGCGCGGCGACGGCGGATGTGACACTCGGCCCGTACGGTGTGCGCGTCCTGGAGCTGGCGTGACCGACCAGCTCTACCGCGACCCGACCGCGCCCGTGGCGGAGCGGGTCCGCGATCTGCTGGGGCGCATGACGCTCACCGAGAAGGTCGGCCAGGTCAACCAGCGCATGTACGGCTGGCACGCCTACGAGCGCACCGACGGCGGCCACCGGCTCACCGACGCCTTCCGCGCCGAGGTCGCCGCGTACGGCGGGATGGGTGCCCTGTACGGGCTCCAGCGGGCCGACGCCTGGTCCGGTGTCGACTTCGCCGACGGCATCACGGCGGCGGACGGGGCGCGGGTCGCCGACGCGGTGCAGCGGCACGTCGTGGACCACACCCGGCTGGGCATACCCGTGCTGCTCGTCGAGGAGGTGCCCCACGGCCACCAGGCCCTGGACGGAACCGTGCTGCCGGTCAACCTGGCCGTGGGCGCCACCTGGGACCCCGGGCTCTACGAGGCCGCGGCGGCCGCGGTCGGCGCGGAAGTGCGGGCACGCGGTGGCCACGTGGCGCTGGTCTCCGCCCTCGACCTGGTGCGCGACCCGCGCTGGGGCCGCGCGGAGGAGTGCTTCGGCGAGGATCCGTATCTGGCGGCCCGGCTCACCGAGGCGCTGGTGCGGGGGATGCGCACGGCCGACGTGGCCGTGGTGCTCAAGCACTTCGCCGGGCAGGGGGCCACGGTCGGCGGACGCAACAGCGCGGCCACCGAACTGGGCGCCCGCGAACTGCACGAGATCCATCTGGCGGCGGCCCGGGCCGGGATACGTGCCGGTGCGGCGGGTGTGATGGCGGCCTACAACGAGTTCGACGGCCTGCCCTGTGTCGCCAGTCGGCCGCTGCTGACCGAACTCCTCCGGGAGCGGCTGGAGTTCGAGGGCATCGTCATGGCGGACGGTGGCGCCATCGACCGTCTGGTCCGGCTCACGGGCGACCCGGTGGCCGCGGGCGCCCTCGCCCTCAACGCCGGATGCGACCTCAGCCTCTGGGACGCCTGCTTTCCACGGCTCGCGGAGGCGGTGGCCCAGGGGCTCGCCGCGGAGCGGACCCTGGACACCGCCGTGGCCCGGGTGCTGGCGCTGAAGTTCCGCCTGGGCCTCTTCGAGCAGCCCTACGCGCCCGCCGTGGAACAGCCCTCCGACCCGCGTGAGCTGAGTGAACGCGTGGCCCGCGCGTCCATCACCCTGCTCGCCCACGACGGGGAAGTCCTGCCGCTGACGCCCTCGGCCCGCCGGATCGCCGTCCTCGGCCCGAACGCCGACTCCATCGCCCAGCAGATCGGCGACTACACCGCGCCACAGCGCCCCGGCCCCCACCATGTCACGGTCCTGGACGGCATCCGCTCGGCCGCCCCGCCGGACACCGAGGTCACCTACGCACCCGGGTGCGAGCTGGTCGGCGGCGACCTCTCCGGTGTCCCCGAGGCGGTCGCGCCGGCGGCAGCGGCGGACGTCGCGGTGCTCGTCCTGGGCGGGTCCAGCGCCCGGTCGGGCGACACCACCTTCGACACCAACGGCGCGGCCGTCGTGACCTCCGCCGACTCCGCCGGTATGACCTGCGGCGAAGGCGTCGACCTGGCCGAACTGCGCCTCCCCGACGGCCAGTTGGCGCTCCTGGACGCGGTGGCGGCCACGGGTGTGCCGGTCGTCGTGGTCCTCGTCCAGGGCCGTCCGCACGCCCTGCCCGACCTCTCGGAGAAGGCCGCGGCGGTGCTGAGCGCCTGGTACCCGGGCCCGTGGGGCGGACGGGCCGTCGCCGACGTACTGTTCGGCGCGGCCGGGCCCGAGGGGCGGCTGCCGGTGTCCATCCCCAGGTCGGCCGCGCAGCTGCCGGTGTTCTACAACGCCAAGGACCACCGGTACCGCGGCTATGTGGACCAGCCCGCCACCGCCCGCTACGCCTTCGGCCACGGCCTGTCGTACACCACGGTCGGCTACGAGCCGCCACGGCTCTCCCGTGCCCGCGTGACCCCGGAAGACCCCACGCTCAGCTGCCGGGTCACCGTGCGCAACACGGGTGAGCGGCCGGTGCGCGAGACGGTGCAGCTCTACGTACGCCGGCTGTCGGGCGGCCACTCGTGGCCCCGCGTACGCGAGCTCCGGGGCTTCGTCCGCCTCGATCTGCGGCCGGGGGAGGAGGCCGACGCCGTGTTCGCGATCGACGCCGAAACCCTCGCCTCCGTCACCCGGGACCTCGGCCTCGCCGTCGAACCCGGCGAACTGCTGCTGGAGACCGGGCCCTGCGCCACCGAAACGCGGGGGGCACGGCTGGTGGTCGAGCCGCCGAGCTGATCGCACGCTGTCTGGACGGTGATGTGAGGGACCGTCAGTATGGTGCCGGGCGCGCCGGGTCCGGCGGAGCCGCGTTCGGGCACCATCGCTCACCCATGGGAAGGCCGCATGCCGACCAGGAGAACACTCAGGTACCTGACGGGAATCGCGTCGATCCTCGCCCTGCTGGCCACGGCGCCGGGACCGGCCGCCACCGCCCAACAGCCCGCCGCGCGGACGGCTCCGGACAGCGCTCCGGACAGGGCCCCGGCCACCTCCGCCACCGCCCCCGCGGCCGACACCTGGCAGCCGCCGCTGTCGACCCGCGGCCGGTACATCGTGGACGCCAAGGGCGACCGCTTCCGGCTCAAGTCCGCCAACTGGGACGGTGCGCAAGGGTCGTGGACGGGGAGCGGCAGTGTCGAGGACCCCGCCAACCACCACTCCGGGCAGAACTCCTCCGGCATCCCCCTCGGCCTGGACCGGGTCCCCCTGCCGACGCTGCTCGCCGACTTCCACCGGCTCGGCATCAACAGCATCCGGCTGCCGTTCTCCAACGAGATGATCCACGCCACGGCGCCCGTGCCGGACAGCGCGGTAGCCGCCAACGCCCACCTGCGCGGAAAGACACCCCTGCAGATCTTCGACGCCGTGGTGTCCGCTCTCAGCCGGGACGGCTTCGCCGTCATCCTCAACAACCACACCAACACCACCCGGTGGTGCTGCGGAATCGACGGCAACGAGCGGTGGAACAGCGGCCAGTCCACGCAAGCGTGGATCGACGACTGGGTCTTCATGGCCCGCCGTTACGCCGACGAACCACGCGTGGTGGGCGCCGACCTCTACAACGAGGTGCGCCGCGATGTCCTGGACGACCCCAACTGGGGTCTGGGCGATGAACACGACTGGTACACCGCGGCGCAGCGCGCCGCCGACCGCATCCTCACCGAGGCCGACCCCGACCTCCTCATCGTGATCGAGGGCATCAACTGGACCGGGCTGCCGGTGGACGGGCTGCCCCACGAGCGGCCCACCCTGGCCCCCGCGCGCACCCTCTCGCACACTCTGGTCAACGCCCACAAGCTGGTGTACTCCGCCCACTTCTACGGATACACCGGCCCGCGCCACAGCGGCGCCACCGGCGTCGGCGAGACACACGACCCCCGGTACCAGGACCTCAGCCGTGAGGAGCTGTATCGAGCCCTCACCGACCAGGCGTTCTTCGTCGCCGAGGACAGCGGGCGGCACTACACCGCACCCGTGTGGATCAGCGAGTTCGGCATCGGATCGGCCGAGACGGGCACCGCCCCGCGCGCATGGTTCACCCATATCACCGACTACTTCGCCGACCGTGACGCCGACTTCGCCTACTGGCCACTCGTAGGATGGGAAGGCCACGACGACTGGGCGCTGCTGCGCTACGACTCCACGGGCCGCGGATACGGAATCCTCGACCGGGGCGACTGGCGCGGCCCGGCGTGGCAGCGGCTGATGGCCGCGCCCGAACACACCGGGCCCGTCGACCGCGTCCCCACCTGGCGCATGCTCGTCACCGACCACGGCGACCATGTGCGGTCGCTGATCGAGCGGGGCCGGGGCGACTGGGATCCGGGCGCCTACAAGGCCGCCTGCCCCGATGGGCTGCGGCTGATCGGCCTCAGCCACACCGCCGGGCGCGGACTGTGCACCGACATCGGCGCCGACGACCCGCGTGCCCCGGGTACCGCCCATACGGTCGTCACGGACGAACGGTACGTACCCGCCGGTGGCGACTGGGCCTCCGGCTACACCAAGTTCCAGTGTCCCTCGGACCAGTTCCTCATCGGCTACAGCCGCCGCGGCGACCGGGTGTCCGCCGCGCTGTGCGCCCCGGCCCGCACCCCATTGGGCGCCACGGGACGTACGGTCTGGTTCGACCGCTCCGACAACCGGCCGGCCGACGCCGCCGGTGGCGACTTCGCCCACGGCGCCTCCAAGGGTCAGTGCGCGGATGGCGAGTACGCCGCCGGTATCGCCTTCACCACGCGGGTGGGCAGCTCCGGGGGCCCGGACGCGCTGCTGTGCCGCCGCCTGTCCTGAGCCGTCGTCCCTCTGAGCTGTCGGCTGTCCTGAGCTGTCGACTGTCCTGAGCCACCACTCGCGCCGCCACCCTTGCCCGAATCTGACGTACCGTCATATCGTAAAACGGTGCGCGCAGCCGTTGTCGCACGACACCCGCTCAACGGATCAGGAGTTACGGGGTGGAGCCGCACACCACACCCGGGGCCGCGCCGAAAGTACGTGCCCGCGCGGTGACCCGCACCTTCGGGCACGGATCCCGGCAGGTGCACGCCCTCGGACCACTCGATATGGACATTCGGCACGGGGAGTTCTGCTGCATCGTCGGCCCGTCCGGATGCGGCAAGTCCACGTTCCTGCGCATCGTCGCCGGACTCGTCCGCCCCAGCGGTGGCGAGGTCGAGATCCGCGCGCGCCGTCGGCACCCGGCCGCGATGATCCCGCAGGACTACGGCATCTACGACTGGAAGACCGTGCTGGCCAATGTCCGCTTCGGACTCGATGTGCGGCGTGTGCCACGCAAGGCCGCCGACGCACGGGCCAGGGACTGGCTGGACCGGCTCGGCCTCTCCGACTTCGCCGACGCCTACCCGGCCACCTTGTCGGGCGGGATGCGGCAGCGGGTGGCGATCGCCCGCGCGCTCGCGGTGGAGCCGGAGGTGCTGCTCCTGGACGAACCGTTCGCCGCGCTCGACGCCCAGTTGCGCACCATCCTCCAGGACGAGCTGCTCGCGGTGTGCCAGGCGACCCGCACCACCGCGCTGTTCGTCACCCACAGCCTGGAGGAGGCGATCGTGCTCGGGGACCGGGTGGTGGTGATGTCCGCCAGACCCGGCAGGGTGATCGCCGAACGGCACCCGCCGTTCGAGCGCCCGCGCACCGGGGCGATGCGCCGCGCCCCGCAGTTCGCCGCGCTGCGGTCCGAGCTGTGGGAACTCCTGCGCGACGAGGTCCAGCGGGGCGGGGCCGGTGCCGCCGCTCCGGCGGACCCGGTGGGGAACCCCTCATGACGAGCGAGAACACGGCAGCCTCGGCCCGGACCGCGCGCCCCGGTGAACACCCTGGTGAACACCTCGGTGAAGGGGAACGGGACGGCGGGTCCGCCGAGACGACGCTGCTGGTGCGGCGCCCCGGACCGGGGGAGCGCGATCCGGTCCACGCCCACCGGCGCCGCCGCGCCCTCGAGCTCTCGCTCGCCCTCGCCGTGCCCGCCGCGCTGATCCTGCTGTGGCAGCTCGCCGCGGACCAGCGCTGGATCGACTCGCGTATCTACCCCGCGCCGTCCACGATCGCGGCGGACGGCTGGCAGCGCGCCGCCGACGGCAAGCTGTGGCCGGACGTATGGGCCACCCTCAAGCGGGTGATCGCCGGTTACGCGCTCGGCACCGCCGCGGGCTATCTCTTCGGGTTGCTGATGGGCGCGCTGCGGATGGTCCGCGCGGCGCTGGAACCGTTGCTCGACGCCCTGTACGTCGTGCCCAAGCTCGCACTGCTCCCCGTGTTCCTCAATATGTTCGGGCTCGGCGAGGGACCCCAGATCGCGCTCGTCGCGACCACCGTCTTCTTCTTCGTATGGATTTCCACCATGGCCGCCGTGATGGGCGTCGCCGAGGGCCACCGGGAGGCCGGACAGGTATTCGGCGCCGGTCCCTGGCAGATGTTCCGCCACGTCCTGCTGCCCGCCTCGCTGCCGCAGGTCCTCGTCGGCATGCGGGTCGCGGCCGGAGTGGCGGTCCTGGTCATCGTCGCCTCCGAGCAGATCGCCGCGAACGACGGCCTCGGCCACCTGATCTTCGACTCGCGGACCCTCTTCCAGAACGACGTGATGTTCGTCGGCATCGTCTGTGTGGCCGTGCTCGGCGTGGTCTTCTCCGAACTCGTCCGGTTCATCGGCCGCCGGCTCACCCCCTGGGCGCCACGGGACCGCGGCCGGCCCCAGTCCTGACCCCGCACCTCGGCTCCCCCGTTATGTTTTTCGCGGTCCCGCAAGGG
>NZ_JACVYG010000041.1:0-103119 GCF_014712245.1 Streptomyces sp. 5-10 | reverse complement strand
CGCAGGCTCTCGTGCCGGGCCACCACATCCCCCAGCGCCGCCTCCAACGCCCCCACATCCAACACACCCGTCAGCCGCAGCACCAGCGGCACGTTATAGGTGGCACTCGGCCCCTCCATCTGGTTCAAGAACCACAGCCGACGCTGCGCATACGAGAGGGGGATCATGAGCACTCCGTATCCACTGATGGCAACAGAGACGGGACATGTGTGCTGGCTCAAGCACTGAGTGATCCCACACCCCGCCGGTTACCACGAGCGCCCGCTGACACACACTTACATCTCGACAGATCTGATGTTCCAAGCGCACACCTTCAGCGGCATCAGCACTAGCCACAGTTACGGTGCGCCGCTGGACTGTCCGGCGTAACGGTGGTCATTGCTGATGCCGGGCCGAGAGCCGGATCGGCAGACTCCGATGATGGGATGGCTGGTATCACGGCCGGCCCACGCTACCGATGCCCCGGAGAAGCACAAAGGGTCACCCTTATGCCGAGAATACCAACCAATGGCATCCATCTGTCCTACGAAAGGGAAGGCGAAGGCGATCCGGTACTTTTCATCATGGGGACGTCGGCCGGCGGCCAGGTATGGACAACACACCAGACCCCCGCGTTGATCAAATCCGGGTATCATTGCGTCACCTTCAACAACCGAGGGGTCCCGCCGTCGGACGCGCCTCCCGGAAAGTATTCCCTGGCCAGTATGGTTGCCGACACCAAAGGGCTGATCGAGGCACTGGGCCTCGGCCCGTGTCACATCGTCGGGAATTCACTCGGCGCGCTGATCGCCCAGGAACTGCTGATCGGCCATCGCGAACTCGTGCGGAGCGCGGTCCTGATCGCCACAAAGGCCCGGCAGGACCCCGTTCGGCAGGCGCTCGCCCGGGGCGAGCAGACCCTGATCGAAGGCGGCATACGCGTCACTCCGCACTACGAGGCCGCCATGACGGCGATTCAGATGCTGTCGCCCGCGACGCTCAACAACGCCACGGCGGCTGCCACGTGGCTGGAGCTCTTCGAGCTGTCCGCGGAAACGAAGGAACGTGTTCATGGGCAGTCCTGGGCCGATCTCTCGAGTGACCGCCGTGAGGCGTTACGAAGCGTCACCACACCGTGCCGGGTGATCACCTTCACCGATGACCTCATCACCCCGCCCTATCTCGGGGCGGAGGTGAGCGATGCCATTCCCGACTGCGACCTCGTCGAAATATCGCGATGCGGTCACTTCGGGTTTCTGGAGCGTCCCGCCGAAACAAACACGGCGATCATTGAATTCCTTGATAAGTCCCGGACCTGACCGGGCTGTCGAGAGGGGACACTGTGGCTGTCGGAATTGGCGCAACGGGCCGGTATCTGCCGCCGCGCGTCATCGACAACGTCCACGTCACAGCCCGGACGCACAAGAGCGCGGAGTGGGTCCGGGAGCGTACGGGCTTCGAGGCCCGCAGATGGGCGGATGAGGCGACGGCGACGTCCGACCTCGGTTACGCCGCCGTGGCCGATCTGCTCGACACGGCTCCTGGCGCACTGGACGAAGGGCTCGGGGCGATCATCTTCGCCACCTCCACGCCCGATCAGCCCATGCCCAGCACGGCGGCGGCCCTGCAGGATCAGCTGAAGGCGGACGGTGTACCGGCCTTCGACATCGGGGCGGTCTGCGCGGGCTCGCTCTACGCCCTCATCGTCGGGGCCGCGCTCGCCGAGCGACCGGGAACCGGCCCGAAGGTGCTGGTGGTGGCGGGTGACAAATATTCGCCGCTGCTCGACGTGGCGGACCCGACCACCGTCAGCCTCTTCGGTGACGGCGCGGCGGCGATACTCCTGACCCCCGTGCCCGACGGGTACGGCCTGTTGAGCAGCAAGCTGGTGGCCCATGGCAGCAGGCGGGGCCTGGTGGAGGTGATCGGCGGCGGGAGCAGGCGTCCGCTGACGGCCGAGCGACTGGCCGCCGGTGAGCACCTGTTCCGGATGAAGGGCAGAGCCGTCCGGGACTACGTGCTGGAGACGGTGCCGGGGGCGATCAAGGAGACGCTCGACGCGGCCGGGGTGGATGTCCAGGACATCGACCGGTGGATCCCCCATCAGGCCAACCTCAACCTGCTCCGGGAGCTGGCGGGTGAGCTGGGTGCGGATCCCGACCGGTTCGCGATGACGCCGCGGTTCGGGAACACCGGGTGCGCCTCGTTGCCCATCGCCCTGTGTGAAAGCCGCAGGAACCGACCGTTCGGCAACGGTGAGTTGCACTGTCTGTTCGCGGTCGGCGGCGGGATGGCCGCGGCGGTCGCGGTCATGCGGCACTGGGAATCCGAAGGGACGGTCTCATGACGGACAAGTGGCTCGCGGGGCAGGTCGCGGTCATCACGGGCGGCACGAAGGGCCTGGGCTGGGCGATCGCCCAGGAGTACGCCGCACAGGGGGCGACGGTGGTCTGCGCCTCGCGCACGGGCGCGGTGGACACGCCGGTGGACGCGTGGCCCGGTCACATCGTCTTCGACTCCGTCGACGTGCGGGACCCGGACTCGGTGCTGCGCCTGGTCGAGCGTACTGTCACGGCGTACGAGCGAGTGGACATCCTGGTCGCGAACGCCGGCGTCAACCTGGACTCCAAGGTGGAACGGGTGACGGTGGCCGACTGGGACGAGACATTGGCGACGAATCTCAGCGGGACGCTGCACGCCATCCAAGCGGTCGTCCCGCGGATGCGCGGCCAGGGCGGCGGCCGGATCGTCACGGTCTCGTCCAGCATGGCGACGCGCCCGGCGATCGGCACGGCCGGCTACGTCGTCTCGAAGGCCGGCATCGAGGCGCTCACCCGAGTGGCGGCGATCGAACTGGGCCGCCACGGCATCCTCGTCAACTGCCTCGCCCCGGGAATCCTCGATGCCGGTATGGGCAGGGCGGTGCTGGACAACGACACACTACGGCAGGCTTACACCAAGCGATTCGGGCTCGGCCGCCCGGGCAGGACCCAGGAGGCGGCTCAGGTGGCGCTGTGGCTGGCGGGTCCGCACAGCTCCTATGTCAACGGAGCGGTCATCGAGGCCAACGGCGGGCTGTCGTGGGCCTGACGCGTGCGAGGGCCGGGGGCACGGCCACAGCCGAGGAGGAGCCGCTGTGACCGAGGCGATCCTGGAGCGGATCAGGGAAGCGATTCCCCAGTCCATCCCCGATGATCCGGCGCGGGCGCGCCGGTGTGTCGTCGATACGGCCCGCCGGGTGGACGATGTGCTGGCCACCCTGCCCGAGCCCGTGGACCGCTCGGCGGATCACCGCGCGGTGGCCACCGCCGCCAAGAACCTCGCCCGGGGTGTGCGCACCCGCTTCCTGCGCGCACACGGGGACGCGGTGTACGAGGAGCTGACGGAGGGGTTCACGCTGTCCCCGCGGCTGCCCGAGTTGGTCCGCGCCGCGGCCATCGCTTACCCCGGGCTCGTTCCCGGTGCCGATCGGATGAAGCACGAACAGGGCCGCCCGCAGGCGCACAAGGAGGGCCTGGAGATCGATCAAGGGATCTTCTTCCACCACATGTTGCGCTCGCCGCTGTCCGGTTCGCATCTCGTGGACACCATGTTGCTGCCCACCCCCCGGGCGATGCGGCTGCTGCCGGAGTTCCAGCACACGGGCGCGCTCGACCTCGGCTCGGTGCGGCTGGACAGACGTGGCAGCGCCGCGCATCTGACGATGTGCCGTGACGACTGCCTGAACGCGGAGGACAACCGACAGGTCGAGGACATGGAGACCGCGGTCGACATCGCGTTGCTCGACCCCACCGTGCGCGTGGGTCTGGTGCGTGGCGGGACGATGTCGCATCCCCGTTACCGCGACCGCCGGGTCTTCAGCGCCGGTATCCACCTCAAGAAGCTGCACGCGGGGCAGATAGCGCTCGTCGACTTCCTGCTCCGCCGCGAACTGGGCTACGTCAACAAGCTGATCAGGGGCGTACGGGTGGACCATGACGGCGAGTGGCACAGCCCCACGATCCAGAAACCATGGGTGGCGGCGGTGGACACTTTCGCCATCGGCGGGGGCGCCCAGCTCCTCATGGTGTTCGACCGGGTCCTCGCGGCAGCCGACGCCTATGTGAGTCTTCCCGCGGCGCAGGAAGGCATCGTCCCCGGCGCCGGGAATCTGAGGCTTGGCCGGCGGGCGGGCGGGCGGCTCTCCCGCCAGGTGGTCCTGTGGGGGCGCCGCATCCGGGCCACCGAGCCGGATGCCCGCTTCCTGCTCGACGAGGTCGTGGAGCCGGACCGGTTGGGCGCGGCCGCGCAGCGGGCGCTGGAGCGCCTGGACAGCCCCGCGGTGACCGCCAACCGCCATATGCTCAACCTGGCCGAGGAGCCGCCGGAGGCCTTCCGGGTCTACATGGCCGAGTTCGCCCTTCAGCAGTCGTTGCGCCTGTACAGCGCGGACGTCATGAGCAAGGTCGGCCGTTTCTCGGCCGCCCGCTCGTAAGTCACCGCGCTGCCCTGGCGGCCGCGGCACCGGTGCGCCGCAGCCGCAGTGCGCGCTCGCAGGCCGCCAAGTGGGTGCCGAGGGCTTCCTCGTGGCTCGCTGTGACGGCCTCCAGCAGCAGTCGGCGTCGTATGGCCGTCTCGCTGCCGACGGTTCCGGCGGCCCGGGCCACGACGGCGGCGACGCCGACATCGGTTTCCGGCACGATCTCGTCGAACACCCCCGCGTCGAGCAGGGCCGGGCCGTCGGCGGTGGCGGGCAGGAGCACCAGACGGCGGGCGGCGGCCAGTCCCACTTGCTGCACCAGCCGGTGCAGCGCCATCCCGGGCCACATCGCGCCCGGCGCGCCGTCGGCGGTGGCCCGCGCCGTGTCGGGCCCGCCGATGCGGTGGTCGGTGGTCAGCAGTATCTCCAGCGCGGCGGGGGTGCACCGGTGTTCACACACGCCGACCGTGAACAGATCGACCCGCTCCAGCCGGCGCAGCGCCTTCTCCCACTTGCCGACCAGATGCACCTCCGGTGTGCCCGGCCACCCTCCCGGCGGGAGGCCGGTACCGGTCAGCCGCAGGACCAGGACGTCGGCGTCGGCCGCGTCCTCGGCACGGGCGCACACATCCGTGATGTCCTCGATCAGTTCGGCGGACAGCGGCCGGTCGAGGTCGATGCGCGCCTCGACGACCCCGAGGGCTCGCGCGCCCGGCGAGTCGATGTTCACATCCATGGAACTGCCTCCTGCGTGCTGGTGATACGGCCTGGGGCACCTGGTCCGGGCCGGAGTCAGAAGCGGATGAGCGCGGTTTCGATGGTCGATCCGGGCCCCATCGTCATCAGCACCGCGTACTCCCCGGGCCGCACCGCGCCCTCGCGCAGCAGCCGTTCGTAGGAGAACAGGAACGAGCCGCTGGAGAGGTTGCCGTAGTCGCGGAGAACGCTCATGGTGTGGCGTACGTCGTGGCGGGTGAGTCCCAGGTTCACGCGGACGGAATCGACGACTTTCTTCCCTCCGGAGTGCACCACCCAGTGGGTGATGTCGCCGCGCCGCAGTCCCGTGCCGTCCAGGAGCCGGCCGATGACGGTTTCGGCATGTGCGCCGACGACGTAGGGGACGTCCCGGTCCAGGAAGAAACTGAACTTGCCGGCTGTGTCGTCCCAGTCGTAGCGCATGGCGTCCGAGGCTTCGGGGATGAGGTGGCTGGCGAAGCGCAGCACCCGCGGGACCGGGCCGCGGCCCGGGGCCGGTGCGTCCGTGGTGAGCGCCACCGCCGCGGCGCCGTCGCCGAACAGGCTGTTGACGACGGACGAGCGCATCGTGCCGTCGACCACATACGCCGCCGAGCACACTTCCACGCATGCCATCAGGGCCAGGCGGCCCGGATTGGCGGCGCTCCAGCCGGCCACCGCGTTCAGTGCGTTGAGGCCCGCGTTGCACCCCATGCCGACCACGTCGAGCCTGCTCGTTCGGTGGCTCAGCCCCATTTCCTTGATCAGCAGGGCGCTCAGCCCAGGGGTGAGGAGCCCTGTGCTGGACACACAGCACAGGTGGTCGACCTCATCGAGGGTGCGGCCCGCCGCCTCCAGGCAGCCGGAGATGGCGGCGGCCCCCATGTCCAGTCCCTGGCGGCTGTGTTTGCGCAGCAGTTCGCCTTGGGTTTCAACGGCCGGGTGTCCATGGGAATCGGCGGGCGGCAGCGTGAGGAAACGGCGTTCGATCGCACTGTTGTGGAATACCGAGCACACCCGTTCGTCGGTGATACCGAAGTAGTCGAGAACCTCGGTTTGGGTGTAGGAACGGGGCGGCACGGCGGTGCCCACGCCGACGATCACGGGGCGTGTTCCGGCCGGGGTGGCGGCGATCCTCTCAGCCTCCCATCGCCTCGATGAGGCTCTTGGGACGCATGTCCGTCCAGTTCTCCTCGATGTAGGCAATGCACGCCGCGCGGCTGTCGCGGTCGTGGGCCACGTGCCAGCCGTCGGGCACCTCGGCGAAGACGGGCCAGAGGGAGTGCTGCCCCTCGTGATTGACCAGGACCAGGAACTCGGCATCGGGGTCATCAAAAGGGTTCACGCCGCATCTCTCCCTTGGCTTCTCTTCGTTGCTTCACGGGGCGCCTCTGCCTTGTGCCTTCAGCATCCGGACACGGGCCGGCCGGGGCATCCGCGTATCCCACCGTTACGCCGCGCCCCCGGCCGCGACGCGCTCCACGCCCAAGCGACGGTCGCCGTAACCGTGGTGATCCCTCAGTGACCGACGCGGCCGGCGGCCGAACACTATGCGATATGGAACTCTCCGATCTGAACTCCTCGCTGACCGATCCACTGTTCGCATCGGTCACCTTTCTCAATGAGGTCGCCCAGCGGTACCCCGACGCGGTGTCCTTCGCCGCGGGCCGCCCCTGCGAGGACCAGTTCGGCCGCGACGACCTGGACCGTTATCTGCGCCGCTACCGCGAGTACCTGGCCACGGTGCGGGGGTATGACGAGCGGCAGGTCATCCGCACCCTGCACCAGTACGGACGCACCAAGGGCATCGTGCACGAGCTGGTCGCCCGCTATCTGGCCACCGACGAGGGCATCGAGGTGGACCCCGAGGCGATCGTGGTCACCGTCGGGGCGCAGGAGGCGATGTATCTGGTGCTACGGACGCTGTGCCGGGACGAGCGGGATGTGGCGTTGGCCGTGTCCCCGACGTACATGGGCTTCACCGGGGCCGCGCGCCTTGCCGGCATGCCGGTACTGCCGGTGGCGTCCGGGGAGTCGGGGGTGGACTTCGAGGATCTGCTCGCCCGCGTCGCGGCGGCCCGGCGCCGCGGATCGCGGCCGCGTTGCCTGTACCTGGTGCCGGACTTCTCCAACCCGGCCGGTGTCAGCGTGGACATCCCCTCCCGCCGCCGGTTGGTGGAGCTGGCCGGGCAGGAGAATCTGCTGCTGCTCGAGGACAACCCGTACGGGCTCTTCACCGACGGGGACGAGCGGCCGCCCACCCTCAAGGCGCTGGACCGCGGCCAACGGGTGGTGTATCTGGGCTCCTTCGCCAAGACGGTCCTGCCGGGCGCCCGGGTCGGCTTCGCGGTGGCGGACCAGCCGGTGACCGTGGAGGGGCGGCGGACCGGATATCTCGCCGACGAACTGGCCAAGATCAAGAGCATGGTCACGGTGAACACGCCGCCGCTCGGACAGGCGGTGGTGGCGGGCCGGCTGCTGGAGAACGACTTCAGTCTCTCGCGGGCGAACGCGGAGGTGACGGCCGTCTACCGGCGCAACCGCGCCCTGCTGCTCGACGGGCTCCAGGACCGCTTCGGCGGGTCATCGGCGGTTCGGTGGAACGCACCGGCGGGAGGGTTCTTCGTGGTGCTGTCGCTGCCCTTCCCCGCCGATGAGGAGCTGCTCGCCCACTCGGCGCGCGAGCACCGGGTGCTGTGGACTCCCATGCGGCACTTCTACGACGGTGCCGACGGCGAAGGCACACACCAACTGCGTCTTTCCTGCAGTGCCTTGACCCCGGAGGAGATCGCCACCGGGCTCGACCGGCTGGCGAAGCTCGTGGCGGAACGGCTCTCCCCGGCGGCTCCCTGAAAGGCCGGGCCGCGGAAGGCGCCGCGCCCGGCTGCGATCACAGCCCCACGGTGGTCAGGCGGCGGGCAGCGGGCACATCCGCACAGCCGGACAGGGCCAGCGCTTCGCGCAGTTCGGCGCGGAGCAGGTCCAGCACCCCCCTGACCCCGGCCTCGCCGTCCGCGGCCAGGCCCCACAGCACGGGCCGACCGTACATGACCCCGTCCGCGCCGCAGGCGAGGGCGCGCAGAACGTCCATGCCGTCGCGCACACCGCTGTCGAACAGCACCGCGCAGCCACCCGCCACCTCTTCGACCACCGGCCGCAGCGCCGTGATGCTCGCCGGAGCCCCCGCGAACTGGCGGCCGCCGTGATTGGACACGACCACCGCGTCCGCACCGTGCTCGACGGCCAAGGCGGCGTCCCGAGGCGCGAGGACGCCCTTGACCACCAGGGGCAGCTCGGTGCTGTCCCGGAGCCAGGCCAGATCCGCCCAGCCGGTGGAAGGATCGAAGTCCGCCGCCGAGTGGACCGCGAGCGCCGATGACCCGCTGCGGCGGATGTGTGTGGCACGGGCCGCCTCGGCACCGAGATGGACGGGGAACACCGTCGGGGGCAGGGTGAAGCCGTTGCGCAGATCGCGCCTGCGGCGGCCCATGAACGGCACATCGACGGTGACGACGACGGCGGCGCATCCGGCGTGCTCGGCCCTGCGCACGAGCTCGAGCATCCGCCCGCGGTCGCGCAGCCAGTACAGCTGGAGCCAGACCACCGCACCGCTCGCGGCGACCCGCTCCAGCGGTTGGCTGCTGAGCATCGGAATGACGAAGGGGACGCCGGCGTCGCGCGCGGCGCGCGCGGTGGCGAGTTCGCCATCGGGGTGCAGCAGGCGCTGGTACGCCATGGGCGCCACCGCGACCGGCATCCGGGCGGTGCCCCGCAGCAGCGGCCCGGAGGTGTCGGCCTCCCGCGGAACGGCGGAGAGCACCCGGGGCACCAGGCGCATCCGGTCCAGCGCCGCTCGGTTGGCGGCCTGGACCGACTCGTCGCCGCTGCCTCCGGCGATGAAGTCCCACACCTGCGGGGACAGCCGTTCGGCGGCCAGTCGTTCCGCGTCGGCGGCGCACACCGGTGGTATGGCCGGGACGGGGTCCGGTGCGCTCACAGCGAGGCTTCCCGCGACGTGCCGTCAGCCGCGGCATGGGGTCGCTCGGCCTCCACCGCGGCGTAGAGCGCCTTGATGTTGCCGCTGCCGAAGGTGCGGGCCCCCGCCCTTTCGATGATCTCGAAGAACAGCGTGGAGCGGGGGTGGACGGAGCGGGTGAAGATCTGCAGGAGCTGGCCGTCCTGGTCCTCGTCGACCAGGACGTTGAGCTCCCGCAGCCGGTCGGCGGTGTACCGCCTGAGCCGCAACCGCTCCCGCAATTGCTCGTAGTAGGTCCCGGGAGTGGTGAGGAACTCAACACCCCTGGCGCCCAGCGCGCTCACCTCGCGCGTGATGTCGTCGGTGGTGAAGGCGATGTGCTGCACGCCGGCGCCGCCGTGGTCCTTGATGAACCGGTCGACCTGACCGGGCTCCTTCGTCAGGTCGGGTTCGAGGATGGTGAGCGTCACCGTCCCGGACCGGCTCTGCACGGCGATGGAGTCCATCGCCTGCCGGCCCACCAGGATGCGCTCGCTGAAGACCGTCCGGAAATCCAGGACGGTCTCGTAGTAGGCGACGGTGGGGGTCAATTGCCCCGCCTCCACGCACACCGCGAAGTGGTCGACCGACTTCAGGCCGGTCGAGTCCGCCGCGCCGTGACCGGGCGGCGGCCCGGTGCGCGGGGTGAGCCCCGGCAGGGCGTGGGCGTCCGCCGAGGACAGGCGCTGGACGAACGTGTGCGTCACATCGCCGAAACCGGCGATCGACGCGGTGACCACACCGTCCCGTTGCCGCAGCCGCTCGACCGGACGGGCTCCGCGGCGGACCGCCTCCTCGAACGCGGCGGCGGCGTCCGGGGTGCTCAGGGCGATGTCGCAGACCCCGTCGCCATGCCGTTCGGTGTAGGCGGCGGCCGGGTGGTCCGCGCTTCCCGCCTCGACGAGCACCAGCCGGATGTCGCCCTTGGCCATGGCCGCGGTCCGCACACGCCCCTCGTGCCGTCCGTCCGGTGACCGCGCGTACACGCTCATCCCGTAGCGGTCCGCCCACCACGCGCTGGCCTGGTCGAGATCGCCGACGGCGAAGCCGACGTAGTCGACACCAAGTTCCTCGAACGCACTCATGAAAGCCTCTCCCTGATGCACCAAGGGGGTCTCAGACTCCCGCGCACCGCAGGCCGAAGCATCCGTGGTGGCCACAGTTACACGGTCCGGAGGGGAGCGGGGCGCCCCGGCCCGCGGGGCCGGCGAGGGCGACGGAGCCCGAACTGGCGCGGCGCGCCATCACCGCCGCCGAACCACTCGCACCGAACCCGCACATCCCCCTCGGCGCGCGGTCAGCCGCTGGAACCGCGGACCACGAGCTCGGGTTTCAGGACGACGTCATCGCTGCCGCCGTCGAGGAGGGCGAGGGAGGCCTCGACCATGCGCTCGGCGGTCGAACCCAGGGTGGTGAGCCCCGGCGCGGCGGTGTCGGAGATGTACGTGCCGTCGAAGCTCGTGATCGCGTACTCAGCAGGCACGCGTTTACCGGCGTGCTGAAGCGCCGTGAGCAGGCCGAGCGCGACAGTGTCGGCGGTGCAGATGATCGCATCCGTGCGGCCGGGGTTCGCGAGCAGGAGCTTCGCGGCGTCGGTGCCGCTCGCCACGGTGAAGTTCGGCATTTCCAGAACCCGGTCCTCCGGTCCGGCGAGCGCGCGGAACGCGGCCGTGCGCTCGATGCTGGAGGAGGAGTCTTCCTGGGCGTCGACCATCAGGATGCTGCGGCGGCCCCGCGCCCGCAGGTGGTCCACGAGCAGACGGACCCCCGCCGCGTTGTCGAGCCGTACCGACGGCGCTTCGACGCCTCGCGCGCGGCGGTCGACCTGCACGACGCGGTTGGACCGCGCGAGTTCCGTGATCGCCGCGCCACTCCGCTCGAACGCCGCGGGCACCACGAGCACCGCGTCCACCAGCACCCGGTCCATGGCGCCGAGCTGGCGCTGCTCGGTCTCCGGGCTCTCGCCCGTGTCGATGGTCACCAGCCGCTTGCCCTGAAGATCCAGGCGGCGCGAGTACGCCGACACCAGCTCCGCGAAGTACGCGTTCGCGATCGCCGGAACGACAAGCGCCAGGGAATCCGTCGACTGAATCCGCAGCGCCCGCGCCGCCGCGTTCACCCGGTAGCCCAGTTCCTCGCAGGCGTTCCGCACCCGCAGCGCCAGCTCCGGATCGACATTGCGCTGAACTCCGGACAGCACACGACTCGCCGTCGGCACCGACACCCCCGCGCGCAACGCCACGTCCTTCAAGCCGATGCGCGCGCCCATCCTGATCTCCCCTGATTCCTGCCCGCCGATGCCATCAGGACGGTCTCGACGCCCCGTTGACGCGGCAGGGACCGGCGTGCTTAGGTTCGGAAATGGTTTTCCCGGCGATGAGGGTACCGCACGGCCGCCCGCCGTACGCCCCGGAGGGCGGCGGGCGGAGGCCTGTCGTCGGGCCGGTGCACCTCGGCCTCGGCCGCGCGGTGCCGCGCCCGCCGCGCGCGGCCGAGCAGAACCGCGCCACCGGGCGCTTTCCGGCCGGCGGGGGCAAGGATGCGGCCCAGGCGCTCACCGCCCGTCGCCTCGGGGCCACCGACCAGTTCCTCGCCCCCGACGGCAACCGCATCGCCGTCGACGCCATCGACACGGCCGGCGTCGGCGATGCGTTCCCCAGCACCCTCGCCGCCCATCTCGGCGGCGGATTAGCGGTCCGCCCCGCCGCTCAGCGCTCCGCCTGAAGGCGTACACGCCTCCCGCCGCGGGCACGATGGCGGTCACGGCGCACGTCGCACGCCGCACCTCTCGCGCGGAGCCGCGTCATCCCCGGACACGGGCGACGCGCTCCCCGGACACGGGCGACGCGCTCCCCGGACGCGGGCGACGCGCCCCCTCGAACGCGAACCCACGACGTCCCCGAACTCAACCATCCGCCCCTCCCCACATCGCCATACATCGAAAGGCGCCCTTCCATGAGCAATGAGGCTCAGCAAGGTCGTAGAGGCACGACCGTCGAATCGAACGGCGTCAATCCCGTTCCCGATGCCGAACGGCGCGGGAAGCCGAGCGGCCTGTTCGCCGTGTGGTTCGCCTGGAACATCTCGATCCTCGGCATCAGTTACGGCATCTTCGTCTTCGGCCTCGGTCTGAACGTCTGGCAGACGATCGTCGCCGGGACCCTCGGCTACCTCATCTCGGCCGCCCTCGTCGGCATCCTCGCGGTCGGCGGGCCCCGCACGGGACTGCCGACCCTCGCCCAGACCCGGTTCGCGTTCGGCATGAAGGGCAACAGGATCCCCGCGTTCTTCGCCTACCTGTCCAATATGGGCTGGAAGGTGACGATCATCACCCTTGCCTCCACCACCGGTGCGAACCTGTTCGCGAAGCTGTGGCCGTCGGTGTTCGCCGACACGGACGGGTCGAGCGCCACGGCCACGATCGTGCTGTGGTTCGTGCTCGTGCTCGCCGTGACGATGACGGTCTCCGTCCTCGGCCACGAGCTCATCATGAGGGTCGAGGTCTGGATCTCGTGGGTGACCGGCATCATGACGGTCGCGTTCCTCGGATTCATGGTGCCCGAGATCGCGTGGGCGCACCTCGGTGACACCCCCGCGGGCGGACCGCTGGTGTTCATCGGCGGCATCATCATGGCGATGACCCTCGTCGGCCTCGGCTTCCTCAACTACGGCGGCGACTTCGCCCGTTACCTCCCGCGCGACACCCCGGCGAGCGGCGTGATCAGTTGGACGGTCGCCGGGCTCAGCCTGCCGGTCGTCATCCTCCTCGCCGTCGGCGCGCTTCTCGTCGGCGGGGATCCCAAGCTCGGTGCCGCCACGGCATCCGACCCGATCGGGGCGCTCACCGCGCTCCTGCCGATGTGGTTCTTCGTTCCCTTCTCCATCGTGATCGTCATCTCGCTCGTTTCGGCCGCCATCACCGGCATGTACAGCTCCGGCCTCGCGCTCATGGCCGTCGGCGTACCGCTGCGCCGCTCCGTGACCACCGCGATCAACGCGGTCATCATCGCGGCGGGCGCCTTCTACCTGCTGTTCGTCTCCACCTCGTTCCTCGCGACGTTCCAGTCGTTCCTGTCGCTCATCGCCGTGATGATGGGCACCATGGGCGGCATCCAGCTCATCGACTTCATCCGGCAGCGCCGCATGGGCTGGAACACCGACATGGCGAACCCGCGCGGCTACGGCGGCCGCGACGGGCGCTGGACGGCGATTTTGAGTCTGGTCACCGGAACCGTCGCCGGTCTCGGCCTCGTGACCAGCTCCGACCCGAACTTCGCGAAGATCACGGGGTTCCTCCTCACCGAGAAGGGCCGCACCGGCGTGTTCGGGTCGAGCGGGCTCGGCATCGTCATCGCCCTGGCGCTCGGCGCCGCGCTCTACGCGATCCTCACGTTCGGACTCCGGCTGGACCCGAAGCCCGACTACTCGCTCGTGACCGCGGGAGACGCCGCCCGCGGGGACGGCGGGCTCCAGGTTCCGGCTCCCGACATCGGCAAGAGCGCGGCCGGCCGGAACACGGCCGACGTCACCGAACGCTGACCGACCCGTGGCGGCGGGGCCCGCGCGGGTCTCGTCGCCGCCCGAGGAGCTGACACCCTTGCCCGCCTTGCCTGCTTTGTCCGCATATGAGAGCGCGCTGTACCGATTCCGGAACCCGGACCCCTGGCATGCGCCCGCCGCCTACTGGTTCTGGCACCGGCTACCCGACGAGGACACCATCCGCGCCCAGGTGCGGCAGATGCACGACGCCGGGATCCGGAGCTTCCAGGTGCAGGCTCGGTTGTCGTACCCGATCGAGGGGTACCTGGACGAGGACTACCTCGCCGCGTGCCGTACGGCCGTCGGAACGGCCGCCGAGCTCGGCATGATCGTCGGCATCTACGACGACTACAACTGGCAGACCGGTCACGCCGCGGGCCGCGCCGTGACCGGACACGACGAGCTGCGCGAACGGCATCTGTTCTGGGTGCGGATCCCCGCGGGCGCGAGCGAGGGCTCGCTCAGCGGCATCCGCTCGGCGACGGAGAACCTCGGCCCGGCCGCGATGGACTGGCACTACGAGGGCGGCGTCGTCGCCTGGGCCGACTGGCGGGTGGAGTACGCGCTCGTCGTGGAAGCCATGGAAGCCATGGAAGGGGACCAGGGAACTGCCGCCGAACGGCCCGAGCTCGTCGACCGCCTGGACGGCGCCGCCGACAGGTGCCGTGTCCACCTCGCCGAGCCCGTGCCCGACGGCACGGAGGCGATCGTGTTCGTCTCCGCCCGCTGTGCGACCTCCCGGCTCGTGAACCCCGTCGACCCGGTCGCGGTCGACCGCTTCATCGAGGCCGGCTACCAGCCCTTCGCCGACGCCCTGGGCGACTTCTTCGGCTCCACCGTCGCCTACATGTTCTTCGACCAACCGCACGCCGTGTACTACGACTGGATGGAGCGCACCGGAGACCTGCGTTCGGCGATGCCGTTCCACGAGAGCCTGGCCGTCTCGATCCGGGAGCGCTGGGGCGTGCGGACCCCCCAGGTGCTCGCCGCCGTGCTCGACGGGGACGACCCGGAGCGGCTGAGCCTCCGCGCCCAGTTCTACGAGCACTTCAGCGGCCACGCGATGGAGACCTTCCTCGGCAAGCTGCGCGCCTGGAGCCACGCCCACGGCCTGCGTCAGTCCGGTCATGAAGTGCTCGGGCACGTCGGCGGCTGGACGCTCGACACCGCGTTCGCGAACTGGGACCTGCGCGTGAACTTCGGACTCGACCACTTCGGCGTGGACGGCTATCGCGACCTCACCGCGGTGGACGCGCAGGACGCCCTGGTGCAGCTCAGCCCCGTCTTCGGCGACTCGGTCGCCCGCCACCACGGCCGCGGCGGGACGATGGTCGAGCAGTACTTCGTCACCCCGCCCGAAGGCGGGGCCCCGTGGTCCGGCCACTGGGGGCTCACGTTGCAGGAGTTGCGCACAACGGCGATCAACCACCATCTGCAGGGCATGCGGCAGATGATCTTCCACGGCTTCTACCAGACCCACGGCCACGGAGACGACCACGAGTCGCTGCGGAATCCGCGCTTCGACTTCCCCCCGGGCATCAACTTCGAGCCGTGGTTCGCCCATCACCACCCGCGGTTCGCGCTCGAGAGCGCGCGGCTGAGCGAATTCCTCGAACCGGTGTCACCCCAGAGCGACGTGGCGGTCCTGTACCCGTTGCGTACGGTGTGGACCGCGGGCCAGCTCGGCGAACAGGCGTCGGCGACGGGCGAGTGGGCCCGGGCGCTCACCGAATCCCGGGTGGGCTTCCACCTCGTGGACGAACGCGACCTCGAGGCCGCCGCGGTGGAGGAAGGCGCGGTGCGCTTCGGGGACCACCGGTACCGGGCGCTCGTGCTCCCCGCCGTGACGACGCTGCGCTCGGCCCGCTCAGTGCGCCGACTCCGCCGCCTGACCGAAGCGGGCGTACGGGTACTCGCCAGCGGCGCGACGCCCACCGTCTACCAGGAGGGCCCTCAGACCGCCGCCGAGGACTGGGCGGACCTCGCCCCCGCCGTGGAGACGTTCCCCGCGGTCCCCGAGGCGGCCGTCCTGCGCGGGCTCGCCGCACG
This sequence comes from Streptomyces sp. 5-10, assembly GCF_014712245.1. Classification (NCBI taxonomy): domain Bacteria; kingdom Bacillati; phylum Actinomycetota; class Actinomycetes; order Kitasatosporales; family Streptomycetaceae; genus Streptomyces; species Streptomyces sp. 5-10. The sequence continues at coordinate 87,343 of NZ_JACVYG010000041.1, read as the reverse complement.
GCGTGGACAGACCGAGCCAACGCTGCGCGTGCCCGCGGGCTCGCCGGTGCGCTGGCGCGGCGGCCCGGACACGGCCGGCGGCTTCCGCTTCGCCTGCTTCACCGAGACCGAGGGGACGGTGGAACTCCTGCTGCCCGACGGGCCCTGGCATATCGAGGAATGGGAGGCCACCGACGGCACCGTGCGCACCCTCGAAGCAACCGAGAGCCCGGCCGTGCTGCGGCTGGAGCAGAACGAGCTGCGCCTGTTGCGCGTGCACAGGGACGCGCAGCCCGCTTCCGGCCGGGCGGACACCGCGGAGGACTCCGAGGCCGCGGCCGGTCACGGCACACCGGAATGGTCGGCGCCGGAGCGACTCCGATCCGGCTGGCTGCTCGAGATCGCCCAGGACGCGTACGAGGAGGCGGGCACCCGCCGCGACATCGCCGTGACATGCGGCTGGCAGCGACAGGGCCTTCCGGCCTACGCGGGCACCGCCGACTATGTGCGCCAGATCGAAATCGACACCCTGGTCCCCCTGGAGCTGACGCTCCCGGCCGTCGCCGGAGCCGTGATCGTGTCCGTGAACGGCACGCGCGTGGGACAGCGCGCCTGTGCGCCGTACCGCATCACGATCCCCGCCCACACCCTGCGGCCCGGGAGGAACGAACTGCGCATCCGAGTCGCACCGTCGGCGGCCAACCGCTACTACGCCGGCACCGGGCTACGCGCCGAGCCCGAGCCGTGCGGACTGCTCGCCCCACCACTGCTGAGCCACGCGCTCCAGCCCCCGAGCCCCGGTGCGTCCCCGCCGTCGTCTCAGCAGGCCGATCGGTGCTCGGACTCCTGCTGCTCGACACGTTCATCCCCGAGCCCATCGCGAGCATTGGACGTCGTCGGCGACACCACCGCCGGGTTGCGGCGTCACTGAGGTGACGTCGTCGGCGGTGCCGAACCGGCCGAGCGGGACGTTGGCGGTGACCGCCTTGATGTGGGCCTGGCGCGGGCCCGGACCCTTCGCAGATCACGCTCGCTCGACCGGAGAACATGAGCTCGCTCAGCGAGAGGCGCAGGAGCTGGCCGCGCCCGTCCTTGAGGACAACGCGGCCTTCCAGCTCGGCCTCGGCGATGCGGACGATCAGGTTGCCGCGGATCTCGGTCATCCGCTTCCACTGGGCCGGATCCGCTGCGGGAGCCCCCGCGCCCTCGGTCAGCTCCAGATCATGCAGATCCGGCGTGCGAAGTTGACGTATCCGATGCGCTGGAAGGCGTTCGCCATCGGGGTGTTGCCGAGATCCGTGGCTGCCCGGATGCGGGGGACATCCCGCGCGCTGAGGATCCGGGTGCCTTCGGCAAGGATCTCGTCGATGTAGCCGTTGCCCCGGTGTTCGGGGAGTACGGCGAGGTAGCCGATGACGGGGTTGTAGTCGTTGCGGGCCGGGGTGACGAACCCCACCGGCTCGCCGTCCGGCAGTGTCGCGATCCGCCACCAGTCCTGTGGGCTCCGGAAGTGCGCGAGTTCCTCCTCATAGTGTCTGGCCGCCGCTTCGCGGGGGGACATCCGGGTCAGGTCGTCCCTGCTGTGCGCGTCCAGCGTTCCGTCCAGGACCCGAGTCATCAGGGCGAGGATTTCCTCGGTGTCGCGGACCGGCCGGAACGCCAGGCGCCCTCTCGGCTCGGGAAGTGGCGTCCCGGGACGCCACTCCAGAAGCAGCCGTTCGACGAAGTGGCGGGCGCCGGTCCGTTCCAGGGCGAGCATGTGGTCCTCGACGATGCGCCGGGTCACCCCGCCCCCGCGCCAATCGGGTGGGACGGCTCGGTGGTACTCGGGTGGACGGGCGTCGGCTGGGACCACTGCGGCCGTGGCGGCCCGCAGCAGCCGCACACCGATGTCCACGCGATCGCGATCCGCGCCGCCGTCGTCGATGTCGAAGATGTCCAATAGGAATGGTGTGTCGTCTCCGGTCCGACCCCACCATGCGACCCTGGCCAGTAGGCGCCCGCCGCGAAGGGCGACCCACATCCATTCCGGACGTCGGCGGCCGGCGGCAAGGTCGTCCGCCAGTTCCTCGTTGAGGGTGTAGGGCAGTTGGGAGAAGAGGGCGAGTTCTTCGCGCCCGGTGATCGGACGCATCGTCAGGTTGTTCTGTTTCACGGTCAAGGCACGCTCCGGTGAAGGCGCCCGTCCGCTCCGAGGTCAGATGTGGTCCGCACCCCGGGAGGACACAAGCGCGGTGATCGTGGGGATCATCGGCTTACCCCTCCTCTCGCTGTCGTGGTCCCTCACCCTCGTGGTGGGGGCTCCGCCGTAACGTCTAGCCAAGCGCCGCCCCGTCCGCAAGCCCATTTCGACCGCCCCGCGTCCGACAGTGCCCAGTGAATCCGGGTGTGTCAGCCGCACGTTCCGCTTACGGCCGGGCATCCTTCGAGCTTCTGAGAGCCCGCATCCTCACACCGCGTTCATCAGGTCGTGTGTGAGGTGGTGCAGGCGCAGTGCGTCGGCCTGGTCGAACGCCGCGCCCTTCAAAGGCAGTTGGCGCGTGGCGCGGTAGGCGGTGAAGCGTTCGCCGGGTGGTTCGTCCAGGAGACAGGCCATCGGCGCGACGGCCTTCGCGACCGAAGCGGCGAACAGGGTGAAGGACGCCTTGGTGAGGGCGCGGAGCGGTTGCGGAAGGTGGTTGGGCATGCCGGTCGACACCACGCCCGGGTTGTAGCCGACATAGCGGATCCGGGTGTCGGCGTGCAGGGCGGCAAAGGCCACGCCGAGCAGGTCGTTGGCGCGGAAGGACTGCAGCGTGGCTTTGAAGCCGCTGTAGCGGCGCGCCAGTTGCAGATCGTCCCAGTGGATCCGGCCCAAGCGGACACCGGGAGTCCCCACGTTCATGATGACCGGCTGTGGCGCGGACTCCAGCGCCTTGCGCAGGCCGTGACTGAGGACGTAGCGGCTCAGGTAGGCGAGGGCGAAACTGTGCTCGAACCCCTCGGTGGTCACGGTGCGGGATCCGAAGAGCCGGTACCGCTGGGCGCACAGGACCAGCTTGTCCACCGAGGAACAGGTGCTCTCGACCGTGGCAACCAAGTCCCTGGCCGCCGCGACCGACGTCAGATCGGCTTGCAGGAAGACCGCGCGGTCAACGGCCGAGAGGGCCGCTGCCTGGGCCAGAAGGGCCTCGCCCTTGGCGGGCGTGCTGCCCACGGCGAGCACGCGCGCTCCTCGGCGCAGATAGTGCAGTGCGAGTCCCTTTCCGAGCCCATCGGTTCCTCCGGTGATGACCACAGTCTGCATCCCTGACTCTCCCTTCCTCGGAGCCGCGCGACGATGGGCGGCGCGACGCTCCGAACCATCATCCGGATATCCCGTATCCGCTTCTATGAGGACCGACCGTAGCATGAAGCGGATATGATGTATCCGGTTATACGATCGGTCACGTCACGAGAAGGGCAGGCCATGGGCACACAGAGGGGAGGCGAGGAACCTGCTGCGGCAGGGGCGCGTCCGCTGAGGCGGGATGCCGAACTCAATCGCCAACGCATCCTCCAAGCCGGTCGCGAGGTATTCGCCGCACGCGGACTGCAGGCCACGCTCAACGATGTCGCACACCACGCCGGGCTCGGAGTCGGCACCGTCTACCGGAAATTCCCCGACAAGCAGGCGCTCGCAGAGGCCGTCTTCACCGAAGAGCTCGAGGAGATCGCCGCAATGGCGCAAAAAGCCCTGGCCGAGGACGACGGCTTCGCGGCTCTTGCCGGCTTCCTCGAGAGAGCCCTGGGGGTGGCCGCGCACAACCGTGGACTGCGCGAGTTGATGCGCCACGGCGCCGTCGAGGGCACCGGCCTCGCCCGAGCGCGGCGGGAGATCACATCGCGCTGTGAGGCTCTCGTGGCACGGGCCCGCACTCAAGGTGGGCTGCGCGACGGGGTCACCGAGACCGACATCGCACCGATCGCCGCGATGATCGACGCCGTCATGGCCTTGCCAGGTGAACGCCCCTCCGAGCTGTGGCGACGCTATCTGGCGATCATTCTCGACGGGCTCCGCGCCCAGCCGCGCCAGACACCGCTGCCCAGTCCTGACAGCGTCGGCTGACTTCGGCGTCTACGAGATCGCTGACAGAACCCTGGAACTCCCCCGTGCCCTTACGGACCACCCCCAGCCGCTGCTCATCGGGCAACGGGCACGAGTACATCTTCACCGGCGGCACAGGCTCGGTCCTGGACTTCCCGACCGTGATCGACTCCATGGACAGCGACGACGGCCCGTTCATGCGGCCGTTGGCCGACAACGAAGTGCGTACTTGGGCCCCACCGCGCGGCCCACCGAAGCTGAGTGGGAAGACGCCCTCGACTCCGAGCGGCTGCCCTATCCAGAGCGTGGTCGTGGCAATTGCACGGTGCTCTGCCACGATGGACATCCAGCGTGCTGGGTCAGGGCGTCGAGCGCCACCGACGGTGACCCTGTCCGCGAATCGCGGACATGTCCTCCCCCAGGCCGCGTCGCCCTCGGTCGGGTCGAGGATCCGTCACCGGTCTCGTCGCCTCCTGAGACAAGGGGGCTCGCGATGAGTTTCGTCTTCGGCGCCGGTCTCCATATGCGGGGGCGAGCGCGGGCTCGGCTCCTTCGCGCTTCAGCGCGAACAGCGGCAAGGAAAGGAACCGGGATCGGCATGTCCGACGACACTGAGCAGATCCGCGCCCTGATCGAGGGGTGGGCGGCGGCGGTGCACCGAGGGGACCTGAGTGTGGTCACGGCCGACCACGCCGACGACATCGTGATGTTCGACGTGCCGCCGCCCTCCAAGGGCGTGCGGGGCCTCGCCGCGTATCGGGAGGTCTGGCCGCCGTTCTTCGCCTGGCAGGCCCAGGGCGCCTGCTTCGCCATCGAGGAGCTCGAGGTCACCGCCGGTGATGATGTCGCCTTCGCCTTCGCGCTGCTGCGCTGCGGCACCGAGGAGGAACTCGCCGAGCGGCCCGAGACCCGGATGCGGCTCACGTTGGGCCTGCGCAAGGAGGAGGGACGCTGGGTGGTGGCGCACGAGCACCACTCCTTCCCCGACCTCCACGGCCCGGACGAACAGGCTCAGGCGGAGCGCGAGGTGCGTGCGGTGCACCAGCACTGGTTCGACCGCACCGCCGCGAAGGATCTGGACGGGCTGATGGCCCACATCGCTGAGGACATCGTCTCCTACGAGCACGACACGCCGCTGCAGTACATCGGCCGGGACCGGGTGCGTGAGGTGTGCCGCGCGGGCCTGGACTCGGCGCCGGGCCGGGTGACCTGGGACGTTCCCGAGTTGAAGGTCCTGATCCGCGACGACCTCGCGGTTGTCTGGGGACTGAACCACATGACCGGCGAGATGGGCGACGGCACAACCGAGAACACCTGGTCGCGGGGCACCCGGGTATTCCAGCGACGCGGCGGCGCCTGGCAAATGATCCACCAGCACGTCTCCTATCCCTACGACCCGGAAACCGGCGAGGCGAAGACCGATCTGCGCCCCTGACGCACCAGCGCCCGCCGACTGCTCGAAGACCGGCGGGCGCACCACGCAATCGCCACGCTCCAAGGTCGGAGTTATGGGCAGGTGGATCACGACTTCAAAGCGGTCGGGCAAGGTGTCATCATCACGCGCCAGGCGGTGGTGGATAGGGATGTGTGATGAGGCCGGCGTGCTTGAGGGTGCGGGTGACGGGTGCGCTTTCGACCTGAGTAAGGCCGGGGAGGGCGGCGACGGGGCCGGTGAGATACGTGTGCAGGGCGCGGTTGTCCGCACAGGTGATGGCTGCGTAGAGGTTGGTGGGGCCGGTGGTGGAGGCGGCGAAGGAGACGTCTTCGTGCTGGGCGAGGGCGCGGCCGGCTTCTTCGAGGTGGGCGGGTTTGACGGTGGCCCAGAGCATGGCCAGACGGGAACGCTCAAGAACGCGAGGGTCGTAGTCGACGTCGAAGTAGAGGACTCCCGAGTGGCGCAGTTCGGCGACGCGGCGTTGGGCGGTGGACTGTGAGCAGTCCGCGGCTTGTGCGAGTTCCTGGTTGGTCGCGCGTCCGTCGCCGTAGAGCCTGTGCAGAAGAGCGCGGTCGGTGTCGGTGAGGTGCGTGGGCTGGGGTGGTCGGCTGGGAACGGCGAGCGCGGTGATCTGTTCGGGGGTGAGGGGGCGGATCTTGTCAACGAGGTTCTGCGGGCCGCCGTAGTAGCTGTGCAGCAGGCAGTGGGCGGTCATGGAGGTGACGCGGGGAGTTTTGGGGAGGCTGCGCAGAAGGGCTGGTTCGGCGCCTTCGGGGTTGCGGGTGGTGCAGACGATTTCGGTGCCGCCGGAGGTGATGTGGGTCCAGACGGTTTCCTCGTGGCGGGCCAGGGCGCGGGCGACCCGGTCGGTGGCCTCGGGGGTGCAGCGCACGCGCAGGAACCATTCCTCATCGCCCAGTGCGTAGGGCTGGGTGCGGCCGATGATGCGCAGTGACGCTGCGGTGCGCAGATGAGCGTAGCGGCGGGTGACGGTCTGCGGGGAGACGCCGATGACCTGTCCGATCGCCCGGAACGAGGCCCGGCCGTCCACGTGCAGGGCATGGAGAATTTTACTGTCCAGAGCGCTCATCACGGTTCATATCGTCACGTCCTCCGGGCTTCGTGTCCATTTTCCCAAGATGGGGGCGCTGGCTGGGTCTGCTGGCGGGCTGCTCCCACAGTGGAGTGGTGTCGGTGCTGCTGACCGCGGGAGCCACCGCCGACCTCATGGGCCGGCGGCAGGTCCTGACGCTCCCTCCCCCATATCCATGCTTCAAGGAGTCCGCGTGACTGTCCGTCTGTACCGCAACGCTCGCATCCTCACCATGGACCCGGCCCTGGGAGACTTCGAGGACGGTGACCTTCTCCTGGACGGCGACCGCATCGCCGACGTCGGAACCGGCCTGCGGGCCCCCGAGCACGCGGAGGTCGTCAACGCGCGCGGCTGCATCATCGTCCCCGGGTTCGTCGACACCCACCGTCACATGTGGCAGGGCATTCTGCGCGGTATCGCCCCCGCCCACACGTTCCCGCAGTACATGGACAACATCCTCGGTCACTTCGGCCCCGCCATGACGCCCGGTGACCTGTACACCGGCAATCTCCTCAGCGCCCGCGCCGCCCTGACCTCGGGCATCACCACGATCCAGGACATCTCAAACATCCAGGACACGCCCGAGCACAGTGACGCGCTGGTCGCGGCGCTGAAGGAGTCCGGGATCCGGGCCGTCTTCGCCTACGGCAAGAGCTTCCCCAAGATCGTCGCCGAGGGCACCCTCCTGGGCCAGGACACCCGGCGTGTGCGCGGCGAGCTGCTCAACGACCCCGACGCCATGGTGACCATGGCGCTGGTCGCCGAGGGCGGCAGCGACGAGGACGAACTGGCCAACGCAGCCCTCGCCCGCGAGCTTGACGTGCCGATCTCCCGGCACTTCTCCTCCCGCCTGGCCGCCGCCCACCTGCACAAGATCGGCGCCATCCTCCCGGGCACCACCTTCATCCACGCCAACGGCCTGAGCGCCGAGGAACTGGCCGTCATCGCCGAAAGCGGCGGCAGCATCTCCATCTCTCCCGCCATCGAAATGGTCATGGGGCACGGCTACCCGATGATCGCCCCCGCCCTGGCCCAGCCCCAGCTGCCCGTCACCCTCAGCGTGGACGTGGAAGTCACCGTGGCCGGCGACATGTTCACCCAGCTGCGCGCCGCCTACCAGGCCGGGCGCCACGCCCACCACAGCGCGGGCACCCCCACCAGCATCACCGTGCGCGATGTACTGCGCATGGCCACCATCGACGGCGCCCGCTCCCTGGGCCTGGACGACCGCACCGGCTCACTGGCTCCCGGCAAGCAGGCCGACCTGATCGTGCTGCGGGCCGACCGTCCCGACGTCGCCCCCGTCCACGACCCCTACAGCACCGTCGTGCTGCAGATGGACCGCTCCCACATCGACACCGTCACCGCCGCCGGACGCGACCACGTCCGCGCGGGCCGCGCCGTCGATGACAGCTCTCGCCTGCTCACCTATGCCGACCGGATCGCACACCGCCTCAGGTCTTCTCATCCACATCACGGCTCCGCTGTGCCCGTAACACCGCCCCGTCGCACCTCGCCCCCGAGTACCTGAACACCCCGCCACCGGTACATGTACCCATCGAAAGCGGAATTCAGCACCCGTCCTATGACGTAACGGGCGCGCGGGACCCCTCCCGGGCACACGCGTATAGAACGGCCCCATGACCACATCGGAATCACCAGCTCACTGCCGTAGGACCAGGCTGTCCGCGGCGCGCGGCCCGGCGGAGACCGTCTGCGTCCTGGCCCTCGCCGCCGCGCTGACCGGCTGCGGCTCCGACTCGGGTGGGGACACGGGGGCGCCCGCGCCAACCGCACCCTCGCGTTCGGCCGAACCGTCCCTCGCCTCGCCAACGCCCACGAAGCCCGCCTCATCACCGTCGCCGACCGCGGTGAAGCCAATGAAGCCGTCAACCCCGGCCGAGCTGCGGGCGTGTGCAGACGGAAGCTGCACGGTCGTCGTGACGAAGGGCACCGAGATCCCGCGCGCCGACGGCCTTCGGGCGGGACCGTTCACGGTGAGCGCCGTCGGTGCCGAGGGCGTGGACCTGAGCTCGGTCGACGCGAGCGGATTCACCTCCAACCTGCTCGGACAGCGCCCCGACCAGGGCGGTCCCTCCACCGTCAACCAGCTGTCGATCACCGTTCTCGCCATCGTGGGGGACACCGCGAAGCTGCGGCTCTTCCCGGCGGAGTAGGGCGAGTGCCGTTTCGGCGGCGCCGCCGGGGAACTCCGGCGGGGCCTACAGCGCAAACCTCCCGGGAGGGGTCCCGCAGCGACTACCTGCCGGGAGCGGTTCTTTTTCACGTCGGGCAGCTGCTTCATGCTCATCGCGGTGTCCGCATGCTCCAGCAACTCGTTCTCAGGATCAGTCGGAAGCAGAAGCACCTCCGACACGGACCATCACGATGACACCGGACGAGCCTTCGGTTTCTTCCGTCGGACGAGGAAGCTCCTGGCCCGGTCGCCACCGCAGTGTGTCTCGGCCAACGCGCCTACAACCCCGACAGCGCACCGTACGCGGGCAAGGGTCCGCATCCGATGACGCACCAGCCGTCCCGGCGGACCAGCACCTTGGCGATCGTCTCCATGACCTTCTGGCGGCCGTCCTCCGGGAGGTCGGCCAGCGCCTCATCGACCCGGAACGCCAGACTCACCCTGTCGGCCCGGCATCGTAACGATGCCGGGTCTGCCGCAGTGGTGGATCAGGGAGCCATGGTTCCTCGGGGAGTTGGGTCATCGGGAGGGGTCCCGATCGGGGGGTCCATGGGTCCCCCGCCCAGGGCCGACCCAGCGGGTCCGGCTCCGGGGCGCCGCCGACTCCTACGGAGTCGGCCACGCCGTCGCCCTCGCCAACCGGGCCGTGCGCTGACGGGACGTGCGAGATCGAGGTCGCCGCGGGAGACGTCGTGACAGTGCCGGCGACGTATGGCCTCGGGCAGATCAAGGTGACGGCGATCACTGGCGAGCCCTGGTCCTGCGCCTGGCCAGGGAGAACACCTCATGGGGATACCGACGGATCCACGGCGAACTCACAGCGCTGGGAATCAAGATCGCCGCCTCCACGGTCTGGGAGTCTCAATGGCCGTTGAGTGCTGGAGTTGGGATGGTGGGGAGTCGGCTACCGTGCGACTGCGGTGCGATCGGGCGCGTTCACACCAGGAGCGAAGGGAGCCCCGTCGGGGCAGGGTGACCAAATGGGTCCCCTGCCCCGACGGAGCTCGGTCGGCCGGGCGGCGGGTTACCGGCGCCCGGCAGAGACCGGTGCCGTGTGCGGCACTCCCTTGCTCAGCCGAAGTTCACGTCGCTGCACCACATGTAGGCCTGGTCGAGGTGCGAGGCCTGCCAGATCACGAACAGGATGTGGTGTCCGGTGTAGCCGGAGGTGCTGACGTTGAACGTGTAGTCCGTCGCCGGACCGAAGCGGCCGGTCTGCGTGATGAAGTCGAGGTTGTCCCAGCCCAGGGTCTGGGTCTTGGGGTCGAAGCCCTGCTTGCTCACGTAGGCCCTGAAGTAGTCGGCACCGTGGGACGCCTGGTCGTGCACGTGGACCGAGAAGTTGTTGCCGACGGTGGTCGTCTTCCACTGCCCGGGCTTGTTCAGACTGGCGTTCCTCGAGAGGTTGTTGCTGCAGAGCGTCCCGTTGGGGGTCTGCGACTGGAACTGGCCACCGAGGCCGTCGCGGAGCGCGCTCATCCAGTTCCACATGGTGTCGGGGTTGGCCTGGAAGGCCTGCCAGCACATGGGGTCTTCGGTCTGCATGGCCGGGTTCATGTGGTCGTTACCCCACCTTTCCCAGCAGTGGTACGCGCGGGAGGCGGGGCCGACGACGGAGCCGTGAGCCTGGGCGGGGGCCGACCAGGTCAGTGCGCCGACAACCACGGCGAACAGCATGGCGAGCGCCTGGAGAGGCCGGCGAAGGGCCGACCGGGAACGCCCGGTTAACGGGCTCTGTTTGCGCATGTGGGGGGAACTCCTTCCAGTTGAAAGGCGCCATGGGAGCGCTCCCAACGTACGGCTTCTGAGTGAAATGTCAATGAAACTAACGGAGTTGATTACACGGGTGGGCGGCGATCAAGGAATCTGTCGTGAGCCGGGAGCCACGGGAGGCTTCGGCGACTTCGGTGGCACGACAGCCAGAACCCACCGATGCCGGTCTCAAGGTCGTGACCACCGGCATTCGGATGCCGCGGATGAACTCCCTCATGGAGCGCTGGATACAGAGCTGCCGCAGGGAGCTGCTGGACCGGACCTTGATCTGGAGCCAGAACCACCTTCTCCACGCCCTGCGCGAGTACGACACGCGCCGCCTCCACATCGCCGGCGTCACCGCTCATCCGACTGCGCAGTGGACGGCCCAGCAGGCCCGCAACCTTGCTCTTGAGGTGGACGTGCGCCTCGAGTCGTTGCGCTTTGTGATCCGCGACCGGGACAGCAAGTACGCCGAATCCTTCGACGCGGTCTTCGAAGCTGAGGGCATCGAAACCATCCGGACCGCCCCGCGAGCCCCGCGGATGAACGCGCACTGCGAGAGAGTCATCGGGACACTGCGGCGTGAACTCCTCGATCACGTGCTGATCTGGAACGAGGCCCACGCTCACCACGTCCTCGATGTCTACGCCCGGCACTACAACGGCCATCGCCCCCATCAGGCTCGAGGACAACGTCCGCCCCTTACCGACAGCCGGACCGCACCATTGATTGCACCGTCGGGACCGCCGTCCGGGCCGAACGCAGCGCCCGCCCGTCTCCCCGGCCCATTCCCCCTGCATGCCGACAAGACCGGCCCCGGCCCTGCCCGGCCGGGGCCCTAACCCGCAACTTTTTCAGTGACCTTCCAGGCCGGCGGCTCTGCGGGACCGCTCGTCCCAGACGGGCTCGACATCAGCGAATGTCGGGCCATGCCCGCGGCGATAGACCATCAGAGTCCGCTCGAACGTGATGACGATGACGCCCGTCTGGTTGTATCCAATGGTCCGGACGGTGACGATCCCCACCTCGGGATGGCTCTTCGAGTCGCGGACGCCGAGGACCTCCGACTGGGAGTAGATGGTGTCGCCCTCGAACACCGGATTGGGCAGACGAACGCGGTCCCAGCCAAGGTTGGCCATCACATGCTGGGAGATGTCGGTCACGCTCTGGCCGGTCACGAGAGCCAGAGTGAAGGTGGAGTCCACCAAGGGGCGGCCCCAGGCTGTCCCTGCCGAATAGTGCCGGTCAAAGTGCAGGGGGGCGGTGTTCTGGGTGAGCAGGGTCAGCCAGGAGTTGTCCGTCTCGAGGACTGTACGCCCCAGAGGGTGTCGGTAGACGTCTCCTACGGTGAAGTCCTCGAAGTACCGACCCGTCCACCCTATGACGGGCTGCGGCGGGGAGGAATCTTCTGTGCGGCTCGGAATGGTCATGGCCTCATTGTCGGAAGCCCTCGATCCGTGTGTGAAATAGCGAATTTTCACCGAGACTATGCGTATGATGCATGAGCTGTGGAGCAGACGTAGTCGAGGAAGCGCTGTGCCACCGGTGAGCGGAGACCCGACGCAGGGGTGATGACCCCGACCGTGCGAGTGGCTCCAGGATCACGCAGGGGAACGACGACGGCGCCTTGCCGGTCCTGGCTGCCGGTAGTGGGTACAACGGCCACGCCCATGCCGGCTTCGACCAATGAGCGCAGCGTGCTCAGTTCGGTGCTTTCCCAGGCAACACGGGGTGTGAAGCCCGCAGCGGCACAGAGGCGGTCTGTGATCTGACGCAGCCCGAAGACTGGCTGCAGAGCGACGAACGCCTCCTCGGCCAGCTCGGACAGCTTGACCGAGCGGCGCCTGGCAAGGCGATGGCCGACAGGCACAAGAAGGCACAACGGCTCCTCCCGCAGGGGTACCCATTCCAGGTCGTCCCCCACGGGCCGCGGGCTGGTCAAACCGAGGTCCAGGCGCCCGCACCGAACGCCGTCGACGACCGAATCGGCAGCATCACCGCGCAACTCGAACGCAGTACGTGGAGCGCGGGAGCGGTACCCCGCGAGAAGTTCGGGCACCAGCCACGTTCCATAGGAATGCAGGAAGCCGAGGGCCACCGTGCCGGCGTCCGGGTCGATCAGCGCGGCGATGCGTTGTTCTGCGGTCTCGATTTCGGCGATGGCACGCAGGGCATGGGCCCGGAAGACTTCGCCGTACCTGTTCAGGCGCAGCCTGTTTTGGTGCCGGTCGAACAGTGGCACGCCGACTCGGGCTTCCAGCCGTCTGATGGCGCGGGACAACGTCGGTTGCGAGATGTTCATCCGCTCCGAGACGAGCGTGACGTGCTCATGCTCCGCCAGTGCGGCGAACCACTGCAACTCTCGGATCTCCATGCTTGGACTATACGCCAGGCGCATGGGGTGGGACGTGATTCGTCATTTCACAAAGCCCGGGCACGGCCGCAAAGTGTCCCCACATCCAATCGAGACTCCATGGGAGGGACCCCATGTCCGAGCCGCATTCCCTTAGGCGCGATCCCGCCCCTGACCACTCCGCCGGGCCTCTGAGCGGGCTAGTCGTCGTATCTCTCGAGCAGGCCGTCGCCGCCCCCTTCGCAACCCGGCAACTCGCCGACCTTGGCGCGAGGGTCATCAAGATCGAGCGACCGGGCAGCGGTGACCTGGCACGTGGCTATGACCGCACCGTACGAGGCATGTCCAGTCACTTCGTCTGGCTCAATCGTGGCAAAGAAAGCGTGCAGCTCGATGTGCGCTCACCGGAGGGCAACCGGCACCTGCACGCGCTGATCGACCGGGCCGACGTCCTGGTCCAGAACCTGGCGCCCGGAGCTGCCGCCCGGCTGGGTATCGGACATCCCGCCCTGGCCGTCAGCCATCCCCGGCTGATCACCTGTGACATCTCCGGCTACGGCAGCAGCGGCAGTTACCGCGACCGCAAAGCCTACGACCTCCTGGTACAGAGTGAAGCCGGGCTGCTGTCCATCACCGGCACCCCCGATACCCCTTCCAAGGTCGGGCTGTCCATCGCCGACATATGCGCCGGCATGTACGCCTACTCCGGCATCCTCACCGCTCTGCTGAAGCGGGCTCGTACCGGGCGGGGATCACAGATCGAGGTCTCCATGCTGGAGGCGCTGGGCGAGTGGATGGGATACGCCGAGTACTACACCCGCTACGGAGGGACGGCACCGGCGCGCACCGGTGCCAGCCACGCCACGATCGCGCCCTACGGTCCCTTCCCCACCCGGGACGGGCAGACGGTCCTGCTCGGTCTGCAGAACGAGCGGGAGTGGGCCTCGTTCTGCGAACTCGTCCTGCAACGCAGGAATCTGGTCGGCGACAACCGCTTCGCGGGGAACGCGGACCGAGTGGCGCACCGCACCGATCTCGACAAGCTGGTGCGTGAGGTGACGAGCAAGCTGTCCGCCAGGGAACTGGTGAACCGCTTGGAGGAGGCCCGAATCGCCTACGCGTATCAGCGCGACATGCAGGAGTTCAGCGACCACCCCCAGCTTCGGGAGCGGGGCCGCTGGTCGACCTTCGACAGTCCTGTGGGACCGCTGACCGGGCTGATCCCCCCGGTCACGTTCCACGGTGAAGCAGACGGCCCCCAGCGCCTGAGGCCCGTTCCGGCATTGGGCGAACACACCGACGCAGTGCTCGCCTGGCTCGACGCCTCCAAGGACGACACACGTGAGGGAGGTACGGCGTGTCCACAGAGCTGATCGGTGTACTCGTACTCGCAGCCGTCTTCGCGGTGTCGAGCCTGCGCGGGCTGAACATGGGCGTGCTTGCCCTGGTGGCGGCCTTCCTTGTGGGATGCGTCTGGCTTGGCCACACCCCCGAGCAGGTGCTGGATGGCTTTCCCGCCGAGATGTTCGTCGTGCTCGTCGCGGTGACCTTCCTCTTCGGGATCGCCCGGGTCAACGGGACCGTCGAGTGGATGGTGCACGCCGCCGTCCGAGTCGCCGGGCAGCGGCTCGGCGTCATGCCGTGGGTCTTGTTCGGTCTTGCCGCGCTGCTGTGTGCCACGGGAGCGGCGTCCCCGGCAGCCGTCGCGATCGTCGCCCCGCTCGGTATCACCTTCGCCGTGGAGCGTGGTATCAGCCCCCTGTATGTCGGTCTGATGGCGGTGAACGGAGCGGCCGCCGGAAGTTTCGCTCCCACCGGCGTCCTCGGCGGGATCGTGAATTCCTCCCTGCACAGCAGCCATTTGACGGTCAACGGCTGGCAACTGTTCGTCGGCACCTTCGTGTTCAACGTCGCTGTGGGGGTGGTCACCCAGGTGGTCTTCGGCCGTCAGCGCATCCATCGGACGCAAGCCCTCACCTCCGACAGCGCGGCGGATTCCACGATCGTGCTGGGAGCAGAACAGGCAGTAACCCTCTGCGCCATGGTCGCCCTGGTCCTCGGCACCACGGTCCTCTCCCTCGACACGGGGTTCCTCGCTCTGTCCCTGGCCTCAGGGCTTGCGCTGCTGTTCCGGCACACCGCGCAGCAGGCGTCGCGAGAGATCTCCTGGTCGGTGGTTCTGCTGGTGTGCGGGATCGTCACCTATATCGCACTCCTGCAGAGCCTGGGCATAGTCGACTCCCTTGGACGGATGATCGCAGCGATCGGCGCGCCGCTGCTGGCCGCATTGATCATTTGCTACGTGGGCGGTGTCGTCTCCGCCTTCGCCTCCACGACCGGCATCCTTGGAGCACTGATGCCGCTGGCAGTCCCCTTCCTCGCGTCGGGGGCCATCGGAACGACCGGTATGGTCATCGCCCTGGCAGCGTCGGCGACCGTGGTCGACGCCAGTCCCTTCTCCACCAACGGCGCTTTGGTCATCGCCAACGCACCCGAGCACCAGCGAGACGACGCCTACCGAGGACTGCTGCGCTGGGGAGCGGGAGTGTGCGGGCTGGCTCCGGTGGCTGCCTGGCTGGTCTTCGTGGCCGTCTAAGGTCTTGCCTCACAGAGGAACAAACATGGAATTCTCCGAACGAAGCATGCTGTTTGTGCCGGGAGACCGGCCTGACCGATTTTCCAAGGCCGCCTCAAGCGGCGCGGATGCTGTTCTGATCGATCTGGAGGACGCAGTACCGGCCGACAACAAGGCCGCCGCCCGAGCAGCAGCCATCCGGTGGCTGGCAAGACACCGCGGCGTGGTGCGTATCAATGCCCCAGGGAGTCCTTGGCATGCCGAGGACCTCGCTGCTCTCGCCGAGGCACCGGCGCTACGGGGGGTGGTCCTGCCCAAGTGCTCGACTGCCGAGCAAGTGGCCTCCGTCATCGACCACCTGCCCTATGGGGTCAGCCTGCTGCCACTGATAGAGAGCGCGATCGGTCTGCGGGAGGCCGGAGCGATCGCCGGTCTGCCGAGAGTGGGACGACTGCTGTTCGGGAGTGTCGACTACGCCCTCGACACGGGAATCACGCCCTCCCCACCAGAGGAGCCGGAGTTGCTGTGGGCCCGTTCCTCTTTGGTAAACGCTTCACAGGCAGCCGGGCTGCCCTCCCCGCTGGACGGTGTTCACACCCGCCTTGACGACGAGGAAGGCTTGGCAACCTCGTCACGGCGAAGCAGGGCGCTGGGCTTCGGCGGCCGGCTGTGTGTGCATCCCCTTCAAGTGGCCACGGTGCATCGCGCCTGGCAACCTACTGACCAGGAGATCCGGTGGGCCCGGGGAGTAATCCAGGCAAGCAGTGCAAGCAACGGCGGCGCCACCCGAGTGGACGGACAGATGGTCGACCGGCCCGTCCTGCAACGGGCCCGACGCTTGTTGTCTCTGGCCGACAAGCCGTAAAGCACCACCAAAGTCTGCCTCTACGCGGGCAGGGACCCTGCGGCTGTCCAGTAGTGAGGCAACCGGGGACGAGATCATCGTGCGAGACCACACGCAAGCCCGCCCGCACACCGCGCGGCGCGGTCATGGCACGAGGCGCGCCAGTTCCACTCTGGACTGAATGGCGAGCTTGCGGTAGATCTGGCGCAGATGGAAGCCGACGGTGTGCGGGGAGATGAACAGTTCGCTCGCGACCTGGCGGTTGGTCAGCCCCTGTGCGACGAGCCGGGCGACTTTGGCTTCGGTGCTGGTGAGGCTGTCCCAGCCAGTCTCGGGCCGGGTTTCGTGGCTCCAGTGCCGGCGTCGGACTCCGAGGCGCCGCAGCTTGCGCCGAACGCGCGCCGAGTCCCATTCCGCACCCACCTCCTCGTAGATCACCATCGCGCGGCTCAGTTCCTTCACGGCCTGCTCGCGGTCGGTCTCACGCTGGAGTGACCCGAGGTCTTCGGCGAGCGAGGCCACCGTCCACGGATCGCCGTAGAGCTTTCCGAGCCCGGCGAGCGCGGTGAGATCGCCGTCCAGCAGCGCCCGGCCATACCTCGCCGCCGCCACCACCGGGCTGTGACGCTGATTGACCGCGGCGATCTCCTCGGCGGTGGCCACGATCCGCTCCGCGAGCGGCCGCTGGTCCGCCGCCAGCGCGGTGCGTACCGACCACGCGGTGCCCAACGGGGCCTCGAGCACCAACTGCCGGCGCAGGGAGGAGTCCTCTGCCAGGGCGCGGATCTCGTCGATCGCCGCGTGCGCGCCCGATCTGGCCGAGGACACCATCCCGGTGAGCAGTCGCCGCATCGCCGACCACCAATGGACCAGTTCGGCGGGGATCGACTCGTGCAGCCGCCGCAGCCCGTCGGCGGCTGCGGTCAGGTCACCACGCCGTAGTGCGCAGAAGACCAGAACCGCGCGGAGCGGGGGTCGTAGAGCGGCATCTCCGCCCGCTTCGATGCCGCGAGTCCCGCGGCCGCCTCCGTCTCGGCCGCGGCGACATCGCCCTTGACGAAGAAGATCATCGCGCGCAGGGTGAGCGGGACCGGGGTGAGCACGCCCATGCCGTCCGAGTCGACGGTGCGTCAGGCGGTGTCGGCCGCGACCAGCGCCTCGTCGAGCCGGTGGAGCCTGGTCAGCATCCACGCCTTGGTCCACAGTGGATCGCTCTGGCAGGACTCGGTGACGTGCTCGCGCAAGTCCACCGCGTCCTCCACGCAGGCGAGCGCCTCGTCGAGCCGTCCTTCACGCCACTTCGCCATCGCCCGCACGTTCAACGCCGCCACCCGCACCTCGACGCTGTACGCGGCGGGGGCCGCGAGCACCCGGTCGACCAGGTCCTTCTTTGCGGTCTGGTCGGGCGACAACATGTTCAGCATCAGCAGTTCGGGCTCCGGAGGGTCCGAGGGAACCGTGGCGGAGAAGGGCTCCTGGGAGACCTGCTGCGCGGCGGAGGCGTCGCCGCGCAGCATCAGCGCCCTTGCCAGCCAGGTGCGCAGCGGGCGAACGGACTCCACCGGGGCGGGCCCGGCCACCCGCAGCAGTTCTTCGGCGAGAAATCAAAAACCAACTCCCCCGCTATGTGGCGACCCGCTATGTGGCGAACCCCACGGCACAGACGTAACAGAAGATGACAGGAGGGTGGCTTTCCTAGGGAATTCCCCAGGAAAGCCACCCTCCTGTCATCAGGCTCTCAGCGTGCGCCCGCGCGCACCGGCAGGGTGGTCAGCCCCCGCAGGAGAATGCTGCTGCGCCACCTCAGGTCGCCCGGGGCCACCGCGAGGGTGAGCTCGGGGAACCGGGCCAGCAGCACGCGGAAGGCAATCTCGCCCTCCACTCTGGCCAGCGCCGCCCCCAGGCAGTGGTGGATACCGTGCCCGAAGGCGAGACCACCGCCCTTGGGACGGCCGAGGTCCAGCTCGCCGGGCCGTTCGAACACCTCCGGATCTCGGTTGGCCGAGCCGATCCCCAGCAGGACCAGCTCGCCTGCCGGGATCGTCGTGCCGCCGATGGTCACCGGCTCGGCGGTGAACCGCGTGGTGCCATGCTGACCGGGCTCTCCAGGCGGAGGAACTCCTCCACCGCGCCCGGAAGCAGCGCCGGGTTCGCACGCAGCCGCGCCAGCTGGTGCGGGTCGCGCAGCAGGGCCAGCACCCCGTTGCTGATCAGGTTCGCCGTGGTCTCGTGCCCGGCCATCAGCAGCAGTGACGCCATCGAGGTGGCCTCGGCCGACGACAGCTGGTCGGCCCCCTCCCCCGGGGCCAGGATCGCGGAGAAGATGTCCTCGCCGGGAGCCGCCCGTTTGGCGGCCACCAGCTCGTCCAGGTACTCCCGCATGGCCGCCGACGCCGCCATCTGCTCCTGCGGCGTCGTCGACGTGAGGATCGTGTGGGACCACTCGCCGAACTCACTTCGCCGGTCGTCCGGCACGCCGAGGATCTCGCAGATCACCGTCATCGCCAGCGGGAACGCGTACTCCTCGATCAGGTCGACCGAGTCCGCCCCGGCGGCCAGCTTCGCCGCCCTCGCCTCGGTCAGATCGGTGGCCAGTTGCTCGATGCTCGGGCGGAGCCGATCGATGGCCCGTCCAGTGAACGCCTTGTTCACCAGCTTGCGGAGCCGGGTGTGCTTGGGCGGGTCCGAATTGAGCATGTGGTCGTGCAGACCCATGTCCAGGTCCACGGCGTCCTCGGGCAGTTCGGCCGCGCGGCGGAGGATCCTGGCGATGGCACCGGCGTCCTTGCGCAGCCGGGGATCGGTCATTCCGGCGCGCACGTCCCCGTATGTGGTGACCAGCCAGAACGGCGGCGCCATCGGCACCCGCACCCTGGTCACCGGGCGCTGGGTGCGCAGCAGTTCGTAGAGCTGGTACGGATCGTTCATGAAGGCTTCGTCGAGATCGACCACTCCGTCGCCGGAGTCGGGGATCGCGTGTCCGGCCGGGCACTGGGATGTCGTCATGACAGGGGTACTCCTCTGGGTCGTCGGCGGCTCGTCCCGCCGTGTCAATCGGGAATTCCGCCCACCAGGCGGTTCAGCACGAGGGCGGCCATCGCGGCGGGGTCACCGTCCTCGGGCCGCAGCACCAGCTCCGGCGACTCGGGCGCCTGGTACGGATCGTCGATCCCGGTGAAACCGGTGATCGCGCCCGCGCGTGCCTTGGCGTAGAGCCCCTTCGGGTCCCGGGACTCGCAGACCGCGGGCGGGGTGTCGAGGAAGACCTCCAGGAACGGCAGCCCGGCGAGTTCGTGCGCCTCCCGCACCTTCGCCCGGTCTTCGGTGTAGGGGCTGATCAGCGAAACCACCGCGACCAGTCCGGCGTCGGCGAACAGCCTGGCCGCCTCGCCCGCGCGCCGCACGTTCTCCGCACGGTCGGCTTGGCCGAATCCCAGCCCGGCGTTGATCCCGTGCCGCAGGTTGTCCCCGTCCAGCAGGTAGGCCGGGCGGCCGGCGGCGATCAGCAGCCGCTCGATCTCCACCGCCACACGGGATTTCCCGGCCCCGGACAGTCCGGTCAGCCAGATCGTGGCGCCCCGCGAGATCCGTTCGTCCCGGCTCACCGCGGTGGCGTGCCAGACCGCCTCCGGCCGGGCGGGCTGGGCCAGCACGGTCCCGGCGGCGACGGTGTTGTTGGTCCGCTCGTCGACCAGGATGAAACTGCCGGTGACGCGGTTGCGGCGGTACTCGTCGACGAACAGCGGCTCCTGCGCCCGCAGGCTCACCCGGCCGATCTCGTTGAGCGCCAGCGCATCCGCGGCCTCGTCGCGGTGCAGCGTGTTGATGTCGAGCCGGTAGTCCACCGAAGCCACCAGCGCGCGGGTGGTGCGCGTGGTGTGCCGCACGAGGTACCTGTTGCCCGCGGACAGCTCGCTCCGCTCGGTCAGCCAGCACACCATCGCGTCGAGCTCGCGGGCCGCCCGCGGCTGGTTGCGCGGGCGGCAGATCAGATCGCCCCGGCCGATGTCGTGCTCACCGTCGAGCTGCACGGTGACCGCCTGCGGCGGAAAGACCTCGGCGAGTGGCGCACCGCCCGGCCCGGTGATCGCCGCGACCGTGGTGTGCACGCGCGACGGGAGCACCAGCACCTCGTCACCCGGTTTGAACACCCCGCCCGCGACGGTGCCCGCGTAACCGCGGAAGTACCCGGATTCGTCCGGCGTACGGATCACGTACTGCACCGGCAGGCGCGCGTCGATCAGGTTCCGATCCGAGGCGACGTGCACCTCCTCCAAGTGGTGCAGCAGCGAAGTGCCTTCGTACCAGGGCATCGCGTCGCCGTGGTGCACCACGTTGTCGCCGGTGAGCGCGGACATCGGGACGAAGCTCAGGTCAGCCAGCGACCACCCTCCGGCCGGCCGGCCTGCATGGCCTGGAGGTACTGCCGGAGCAGCCGATACCCGCCGGAGTGATCGGCGTCGGTGTACCACCGTGCGTATTCCGGGAAATAGCCGAAACCGAACTGAAGCGACACGTGCGCGGCGTCCAGCAGCGGCATTTCCTCCTCGGGTTCATCATTGGCTATCTCATGGCTGTCCACGAATCCAGGGAACGTCCAGGACATGGCGCGCACGAACCGCTCGCCCGCCCGTATGCGCGGATCGGGGCCATTGCCGCGCGCGGTGCCGCCGGCCGGGATCGGGTCCAGGGATTCCCGTCTCCGCTTCGTCAGGCATTCGTCGAGGCCAGAGGCCGAGGCTCCTCCAGTCGCCTCTCCCTCGCGGCCCCCACTTCGTCTGAGCGATGCCCTGACCGAGCCGGCGGCGCTCTCTGGTCATGCGAAGGGACCCCCGCCCAGCGGGCTGGGAGTGGGTGAAAGCAAGCGGACCCAGTGCACAACCAGTGCACACTCGCGCGGGAAGTCCCGGGAACTCCCAGGTAGCAGAGGCAAGTACGGCGGCCTGGCCGAGCGCCCTGACCAGGGCATACCCCCTGGCAGAGCCCTGATGGCGGACGAGTCGGCCTGTACGCCGGGTTCTGTCCTGAATCCGGGACGTCCGCTGCTCCTCGCGGGGCCTGGCGGTACCCAGTTCGCCTTCGGCAACGCCCCCCAGTTCGCCACCGCCGCCCGCCCCGTCGACGGTGACGAGCACTGGAGCACCTGTGGTCCCTGCTCGACGCGGGCGCCGACATCAACGCCGCCAACCTCCGGTCAGACCCTCCTCGACCTGACCATCCGGTTGGCCCCCCGTACCCCGAGCGTCAGATACACCTCCCGCTGGGCCGGGGAGCCGTCAGCCGCGAACTCGCGGACACACACGTGGACGCACTCGTCACCAGGCTGCCGTACCGCGACGAGGACTTGCTGCGCATCCTGCGGAACCAGGTCCGCTTCCTCCTCGCCACGGGCGCCCCGTACGACCACCCGTTGGACGCAATGCTCGCCACCGTCGCCCCGGCACGGACGGCAGGACGGCCCGCGAAAGCGCCCAGCACCATGTCGCCCACGGCCTGACCCACTACCAGGCGGTGGCAGACCAGCTGGCCACCTGAAGCCGCGGTGGCGCGGCGGCGCGGCGGCGCGGCGGCGCGGAGGTACCGACGGGCGCGTGGTGTATGACCGGCGCACGCAATCCGGCCCGGCGCGACGGCGCCCGACGACGGTCCACGGGGATGGGGCGGGGGAGCATCGTGCGCTCGGCTGTCCGGTTGACGTCGTCCGGTCGGCGATTGTCACCCGTTTGACGCTGTGCATCACTGTGACCAGGAGAACCGGCGGGGTGCCCTGGGCTTGCGTTCTTCGCCCGCGGCCGGACTTCTCGGCAGATTTGCCCTCGGAGAGGACCCCCATCATGTTGCTCTTGGCCGATCCCCAGACCCTGTCGGCGACCGACGCCGTCGCACGGCAAAGCACCCTGCTGCTGACGCCGTCCGTTGCCACCATCCCGGTCGGCGGCTCGCCGTTGGGCGTGACGCTGACCCCGGACGGGGGACGGGCGTACGTCGCGAACCAGTCCTCGGACGACATCAGCGTCATCGACACCGCCACGAACACCGTCACCCTGACCATCGCCGCGCCCGGTGGACCGAGCCTGCTGTCCTTCTCGCCGGACGGCACCCGCGCGTACGTAACCCTGTTCGACACCGGCAGCGTCGGTGTGATCGACACCGCCAGCAACGTCCTCACGACAACCATCCCGGTCGGTGCCGGAACCGTCCAGGCCGTGNACCATCCCGGTCGGTGCCGGAACCGTCCAGGCCGTGTTCACACCGGACGGCACCCGCGCCTACGTCACGTGCCAGACCGCCGGTGTCGTCGGCGTCATCGACACCGCCACGAACTCGGTCACCACCACCATCACCGGCCTCAGCCTTCCGACCGGGGCAGCGGTCTCCCCGGACGGCACCCGGGTCTACGTGCCCAACGCCGGCGACGGCACCGTGGCCGTGATCGACACCGGCACCAACACCGTCAGCGCGAGCATCCTCACCGGTGACGTGCCCATCCTCGTCGCCCTCACACCGGACGGCACCCGCGCCTACGTCAGCGTCGCCGGGGAGAACGCGGTCAAGGTGATCGACACCGTGACCAACACGGTGACCGCCGCCATCCCCGTGGGCAACGGCCCTCGTATGGTGGCCATGAGCCCGGACGGGACCTCCGTCTACGTGGCCAATCTCAGCTCCCATACCGTCACGGTGATCGACACCGCCACCAACACCGCCATCGACAGCATCCCGGTGGGAAACAGCCCGATCGGCGTCGCGGTCACCCCGGACTCGTCCCGCCTGTACGTCACCAACAGCGCCGACAACACCGTCAGCGTGATCGCACTGACCCTGATGCCCGGTCAGGGCACAACCGCGGGCGGGACCATCGTGACCATCCGCGGTCACAACCTGGCATCCGCCACCGCGGTGCACTTCGGCGGCGCCGCGGCCACGATCCTCTCCAACACCGCGACCTCAATCACCGTCAGAACCCCGTCCGGATCGGGCGCGGTCCCGGTGACGGTCACCACCCCCGGTGGTACCGCCGGTTTCGGCACCTTCATCTACCGCCCCGCCCCGCTGCTGTCCGGCATCAGTACCACCAGCAACCCCTATGGAGGGGCAGGACCCGCGATGGGGCCGGTCAACGGCGGAGGCACCGCGGTCATCACCGGAGTCAACCTCTCGGGCGCCATGGCCGTGCGCTTCGGCTCCCGTCAGGCCGTCATCCAGTCCGTCACCGACACCGCGATCACCGTCACGGTCCCCAGCGCCTCCGCCCCCGGCCCCGTACCGGTCACCGTCGTCACACCCGGCGGAACCGCAGGCGGTCTCACCTTCACCTACGTGGCCGGACCCACCGTGTCCGGTGCGGTCCCCACCACCGGACGCACCGCCGGGGGCACCGAAGTCACCCTCACGGGCACCGACCTGGCCACCACGGACCAGGTCACCTTCGACGGCGTCGTCGTTCCCTTCACCGTCGTCTCCGACACCACGGTCACCGCCATCGCCCCGCCCCACCCCGCCGCCGACAACATCACCATCACGGTCACCACCCTCGGCGGCCCCACCTCCTGGAGCGGCTTCAGCTACCAGGACCCCACCATCTGACGTGTCCGAAGGCCGCTCTCCACGGCCGATCCCGCCCGCGCCGGCCCCGAACCGACTCCATGCCGTCGGCTCGGGCGGGCCGTCATCGCTGCCACCTGACGGGTACGTCGCGGGCCAGGGAGGTCTGCTCGAACGGGTCGCGCTGCTTCGGGAAGCTCGCGGCGCATTAGCCCGGGCAGGCGTAGACGACGCCACCACCGGCACTCGCGCCGTACCCGATCGCGACGACGACCGGCCTGCCCGTCGGCCGCTGACAGCGAGCGCAGATCTGGCGCGTCAGCCGCGGCGATGCATCTCGCGCGGCGTGCAACGAATCCACGGCGGGGTCCTGCTGTGCTGTCCACGCCTCAGCGCGGACCCGAGCGTAGTCCCGCGTCTCCCCTACCTGCTCAGTGAGTTCGGCAGCCTCCCCGATCCCATCGCCGGCCGCGGCATCGTCGCCGTCCCGCGCCGACAGCACAGCGGCCCGGAGCTGGAGTGTGCCCGGACCGCTCGGGTGGTGCGCTCGCCATCGTCGTCCAGGTCTCGCAGCGCGTGCCGCATCAGCGAGACACCGCGGACCAAGCGGAAGTCTCGCGCACCGCGGCCATCTGCGCCCGCTCGTACCGCTCGATCGCGACGTGCCGCGGATCACCGGACTGTGGCGCGGCGACCGCCATGCGCGACAACGCCAGCCGGGCCAGATCCAGGTAACCGAGGCGGTACGCGACAATCGCCGCGGTGCGCGAGACTTCCGCCTGTAGATCAAGGGGCCCGCTCCCGGCGCTCACCCGGTGAGGAGTGCACCTGGGTGTTGATCGCGACCTCGCTGATCAGGCCCGGCAGGCGTTCGGCGATCTGCAGGAACTCGGCCTTCACTCGGAGCCGTACGATCCGATCCGCTCGGTCTCGCTCTCCAGCGCGTCCGCCGGTCGGCTCCGCCGGTACGCCTGATCGGCCCCCGTCGTTTCGGTGGGGCCGTCGCGCTTCCTTGACACGATGAAACGCCCCTCCCGGCCGCTGGCGAACGTGCAGTAGATGCGCTCCCTACAACGCTTTGACCGGATAGGGAGCGTGGGCGGCGGACGAGTCGGGGTGGGCTCCGGGCTTGGTGATGCCGCACGAAACAGCGAACCGGCAGGCGTACGAAGCGGCGCATGCCGTGCTGCTGGAACGGGCAGCCGCCCACGGGCAAGGGCGGCGGAACGGCGGAACGTGGTCCAGCAGGCACGTGAGGCGAGCATCCCCGTGGATATCGTCTGGCCGGACGGGGTATCCCGCCGGGCATGACGAAAGCCGCTCGCCCGGCCGAAGGCCGGACGAGGGGGCATACGTATCAGTGGCGGCGCCGATCCGGGGCCAGAGCGGCTGGTCAATGCACGATGATGATCCTGCATGACCAGCTTGGGCGAGTACCGGGCCGTGCCCGCTGTAACTACGAATTTGCAAACGGGCGTTGACCGTGCCGGCACGGTGGCAGAGTCCTCCTCATGCAGATATCCAGATACAGATACCTTGCCGCGGGCCTCTTCCTGGGCGCCGCCCTGACTCTGACCGCTTGCGGTCAGCAGGGCACCGGCCCGACGGTGGCCGGCTCCGCCCCGAGCCTCGGCGCCACCCACTCCCCCTCGCCCATCCACTCCCCCGTCGGCCCCGCACGGGGCAATGTGGAGCCCGACTCCCACGACGGAGCCCCGCACTACCGCGAGAACAATGGCTTCAAGATCCCCAAGGACATGTCCCCCGCCAGCGAGGAGATCGCCCGCAAAGAAGCCGCCCGCATCAAGCCCGTCCTTAAGCGGCTTTGGACAGCCAAGGTGTGGGATGCCAAGAGTGTGCGCGCGGCGCTGCTCAAGCTCGGCTACCGAAACGAGGGCCCGGACAGCGAGCAGGGGCGCGGAACGCTCTTCGTGCGAGCCCACGACCCCGACAGCAACCCAGGTGCCAGCGTCGCCCTCAACGTCCGTCACGACGCCTGTGTGACCGCGTTCGTGCAGTCGACCAACTACCAGGTCACGGTCAACGGCCGGTTCCTGGAGACCGGGTGCTTCGAGCCACGCGGCGGCCACTGAGCGCCGAGGTTCCCTGCGATTCCCCGATCGCCGAGTGCCATGAGTGGCTGCGCTGCACGCTCAGGCATCGTGGCGAGATCACCCAGATGGCCCAGGCCAGAGACTCCAACAGGTCAGCCCCTGTCGCCGGACCTCCGGCCCTACGGCTCGTGGCTGCTTTCATGACTACGTACGTAGCCACACGCCCCGTCGCCGGGGTCGGACTCCTTGCGCGAGACGCTGTGTCGGTCGCGGTATCGGGCGGCGGCCATCGGGTTGATCGCGTACACCTTGCGCTTGCCGGTCCGCAGGACGGCGACCAGCAGGCCGCGGGAGGTCTCGATCGCCACGGGGATCGGATTCTCCTGGCTGTCGCCGTGCTCGGGCTCCACCCGAACGTCTGCGCCTGCCATTACGTGCGGGGGATCGACGGTGTCCCCAGCGTGTTCGCCGAGTACGTCGACGGCGGCAGCCTGGCCGAGTGGATCGGCGACGGGCGCCTCTACGCCGGGGACGCGCGGCAGGCCCTCGCCCGTGTTCTCGACACGGCAGTCCAAGCGGCCCGTGGGCTCGAGCACGCCCATCGCAGAGACCTGGTGCACCAGGACGTGAAGCCGGCCACCTTCGGCACGAGCTCGCGGTTCTGCGTCGGCAGGTCACCGCGCCCAAGCCCGGCTGGCCGGACCGTGCGCTGTTCGCCGTTCTGACCCGACTGATCCCCCAAGCCCTGCGTGAACGCCGGATCGTCTCCCCGCGCACCCTGCTGGCCTGGCACGGGCGCCTGGTGAAGCAGAAGTGGACGCAGCCGCCGTGTACCGGGCGACCGCCCCTGCCGGAGGAAATCCGCAACCTGATCATCCGGCTCGGCACCGAGAATTCCCGATGGGGCTTCCGACGTGTGCACGGCGAACTGCGCCGCCTCGGGCACAAGGTGAGCCCCGCCACCGTCCGGCGTGTGCTGCGTCCCGCCGGTCCCGGTCCCGCGCCGCGTCGCCAGCCAGCGCGCGTTGAGTGGGCGGCGTTCCTCAAAGCCCAGGCCAGCGGCCTGCTCGCCACCGATCTCTTCCATGTCGACACCATCAGCCCGCAGCGGCTCTACGCGCTGTTCATCATGGAGGTGCGCACCCGCACCGTCCACATCCTCGCAGTCACCGCCCACCCCACCGCCGCATGGGCCACTCAGCAAGCCCGGCAGTTCCTGTGGCAACTCGTCGTGCAGCGATCGGCATATCCGGGGCCGGTACGACGCGAGCAAGGGCAAGGCACTCGCTCTGAGCACGGAACTTCAGGGCTGACAGTTTCCTCCGCTGAGAGCTGAGACGGCACTCAGACGGCACCCACACTTCAGGAGTGAAGCATGCGGTCTTCAAGACGTCACAGACGCCTCGCGTCCGTCGTCCTCACGCTGGCCACCGCCTGCCTGGCGGTCACGGCAGCGCCCGGTGCGTACGCCGCCGGCGTTGAACCGACGGCCGCCGGCACATACGTGGCACCCCTCGTACGCCTTCGTGGAGGCGTCGTGCTCCGGGGCCACCACGGCGGAGCTGACAAGTCAGCAGGTGCCGCGACTCACCGCGGACACCACGCTGGTGACGGTGCAGGTGGGTGGCAATGACGTCGGCGTCGTCGACACCATGACGCACTGCATCCTCACCATCGACGACAAGGACTGCGTCGCCGGGGCGGAGGCCGCGAAGTCCGCCGCGACCAGCAATCTGCCGGACGCCCTGGCGAGCACCTACGCGTCGGTGCGGGCGAAGGCGCCGAACGCCAAGGTCGTGGTGGTGGGCTATCCGCGGCTGTACACGATCGGCGGCACCTGCGGCGTCTTCGGGCTGAGCGACACCGAACGTACGGCGCTCAACTCGCTTGCCGACACCCTCGACTCGGTACTGGCGGACCAGGCCACGAGGGCCGGGTTCACCTTCCTCGACCCACGTGCCGCCCTCGACCCACGTGCCGCCTTCGCCCCACACACCATCTGCTCGCACGCCGAGACCTGGGTGACAAGTCTGGAGTGGGACAAGATCAACGAGTCCTACCACCCCAACAAGGCCGGGCACCGTGACGGATACCTGCCCTTGCTGACCGCGCTCGCGGGCTGACCGCTACGACTCCGCGTCCGACGGCGCCGGACGCGCATCACGCCCAGGCCGACGCGATCGTCGACCGTGCGGAACGGGCGGGGGCTGGGAAGAAACCCCCGGGACGGTCACAGGGGGACGTGGGCCGGAGTGAACTCGACCGGCAGGGCGGTCACGCCCCGCATCCAGACGGACGGCCGCCACTCGATCTCATCGGCGGGGAGCGACAGCACCACATCAGGGAGCCGGTCGAGGAGCACCTCAATGGCCGCCTTGGTGATGATCTCGGCCAACTCCGGCGCCGGCTCCGGGCAGCGGTGCTCACCGTGGCTGAAGGACAGATGGGCCTGGTTGCCGGAGCTGGCTGCGAGATCCGGCCGCACCTGCGGGTCGGTGTTCGCGGCGGCCAGGCCCAAGATGACGCAGTCGCCCTCCTTGATCTGCTGCCCGCCGAGGTCGGTGTCCCGCGATGCCCAGCGCCCGATGAAGTTCTGGGTCGGAGTGTCCTCCCACAGCACCTCGGTGAGCGCTTGGCTGACGCTGCGGCGCCCGCCGGAGATCGTGACGGCGAACCGGTCATCGGTCAGCATCAGCCGCAAGGTGTTGCCG
Organism: Streptomyces sp. 5-10; assembly: GCF_014712245.1. NCBI lineage: Bacteria > Bacillati > Actinomycetota > Actinomycetes > Kitasatosporales > Streptomycetaceae > Streptomyces > Streptomyces sp. 5-10. Next base: position 58,736 of record NZ_JACVYG010000041.1, on the reverse strand, counting down.
ATCCAGTTGGACGTGGGCTGCTGACCGGCGGCCATGATCGCGATCATGTCCTGGACGATCTCCTCGTCGCTGAGCCGGGCCGGGTGAGCCACCATCCGCGAAGGCACGTCCGGCCTGGGTTCACGGCGGCTTCGCTCCACCAACTCCGCCATCTTCGCGGCTATGCGGCCATACGCCGCGACAGCTCCTTCGCCGTCGTCCAGTGAGGCGGTCATGTCCCGCTCCAGGTCGGCCGTCTCGGAAGGTTCAAGGCCACAGATCCGGGCCACCACGCGCAACGGAACCTGGCTCGCGTACTCGGTCATCAGCTCGGCCCGGCCGCTGCCCGCGAACGCGTCGATCAGTTCGTCGGCGACCTGCTCGCTGTGCGCGCGCAGCTCGAACTGGTCCGTTGCCGACAACGCGTCGCTGATCGCCCCCGAGCGCCGCTGATGCTCTGCGCCCTCGGTGAACAGCACGGACGGCTGATAGCCGACGAACGGCAGCAGCGGCCAGTCCTCCGGGATCCGGTCCCAGGCGTGCCAGCGACGAGAATCGCGGGCGAACAGCTCGGGGTTGGTGGTGACGCGGTGCACCTCGCGGTAGCCGAGGACCAGCCAAGCAGGGATGTCGCCGTCGAGCCGGACCGGGGCGACCGGCCCATGTTCCCGCCGCAACTGCCCGTACAACTCGGCCGGATCGGCCTGGAACCGCAGGGCATGCATGCGTACGACGCCGGGGTCGTGGGCGGGGCAGCCCACGGGAGGCGAGGGGATCTGGGGGTGATTCATGCGGTGCGCTCCTGGGTAGGCGGCACGTTCGCCGACACGCCGAAGGAGTCCCGCATCGCTCGACCGATCGACCGGCTCACCGTGCTTACGGCTGGCGTAGGTGACGTCCGGTCATGGGGAACCCCTGGGTCCCGCACGGCGGACGACGTGGGCAGAAGGCTAACAGCCACCCGCCACGGGAAGGGAAGTCGGCGACGGTACGGAAACAAGCCGCACCACCGTCACACAGGGCCGGACCCCCTCTCACCGCGCCCCTCGCCCGCGCAGAACACCGCCGACTCCCGCGCAGAACACCGCCGACTGGCAACGGGGGGCGCTGCGACCGTGACCGCGCGGACGTCGGTCGGTCCGGCCCGACAGCCGGAGTCTCGTCGTCACCCGCACGCTCCGTTCCGTCCCGGCCGGCCGGACCCGCGACAGGGTCTCGGCCAGCCCGTCACACCACGGACCTGCCCGCGCCCTCAGACACGCTCCAATCCGATGTGCACGGGTCCCCCGCTGGGAGAGACTGCCTCGAGCACGCTCGAGGGGACGCGGAAGACACGCCCCGGCGCGGCCGGCCAGGGCAAGGAGCGGCGGGCGATGATCCGCCCGTCCTGACGGATCGCGATCTTCGGGAAGCGGACGAACTGATCGCTCCACAGCAGGAGTCGGCCGCGCGGAGGCGCGGGGTCCTGGGGGCGCAGGATCTGCGGGGCCACCCAGCGGAAGGGGGCGTCGGCGAGCAGACGTACCCCCTCGGCGTGTTCGCGCAGGCCCTGGAGGTAGGTGATGACCTGGTGGGCGACGTGCCGGCCGTCGAGGGCGGCTACGTCGGCGGTGTCGACGGGGTGCAGCATGTTGCCGGCCGCGTAGACGCCGGGCCGGCTGGTGCGCAGGGCCGTGTCGGTGAGGGGACCGAGGGTGCCGGGGTCGAGGGCGATGCCGGCGGTGCGGGCCAGTTCGTGGTCGGGGATCCAGTCACCGGTGAAGACGACGGTGTCGCAGGCGACGGTCCGGCGCAGGCCGGTGTCCAGGTGCTCGATCTCGACGGCCTGACAGCGGCCCTTGCCGATGATCCGCGTGATGCGGCTGCGGGTGGCGACGGGGACGCGCAGCACGGCGCGTCCCGCGGCGTTGAAGACGCCGTAGGATTCGGCCTTCGGATACCGGCTGATCATGAGGGCGGGTGTGCAGCCCGCTTCGCGCAGGGTGACGGCCGCCGACCAGCTGACCAGTTCTCCGCCGACGATGACGGCCCGCTTGCCGACGGGGCGGTGGTGGAGGTGGACGAGGTTCTGGAGCTGCCCCGTGGTGTAGACACCGTGCGGGCGGTCGCCGGGGACACGGCGCGCGGTCCTGGGCCGTTCACGGGCGCCGGTGGCCAGCACGATGGCCTGCGGGCGGATCCGATAGCGGCCCTCGGGACCGGTGACGTCGACGGTGTGGTCGTCGGACCATCCGGTGACCATGGTGTGGGTACGGATCTCGGCCCCGGCGGCGGTGGCCTGCCGCACGAGGTGGCGTGCGTACGCGGGTCCGGACATGACACGGCGCAGGTCTCGCAGACCGTAGCCGGTGTGGTCGCTGTGGCGGGGGATGCCGCCGGCGGCGGGTTCACGGTCGACGGCGAGGATTCGGCCGCCGTGCCGGGAGGCCAGTTCCGCGGCCGCGGTCAGGCCCGCGGGTCCGGCGCCGATGATCAGGACGTCGGGGGTGATCGGGTGCGGCTGCTGGGTCATCGGGTGTCCTTGTGCTGTCGGCTGCTGCGGCCGTCGTGGTGGTGGTGTTCTTCCCTCAGCGCCGTGACGGCCGCTCCGCAGAAGAAGCCCTGGCAGCGGCCGTTCATGGCGCGGGTGCGGCGGCGCAGCCCTTCGAGACCGCGGGCGGGCAGGGGGGCGTGGCAGGCGTCGCGGATCTCGCCCTCGGTGACGCGTTCGCAAAAGCAGACGATGGTGCCGTAGGCAGGGTCGCGGGCGATGAGGTCGGCGTCCTGGTAGGGGCGCGGGGCGGCTTCGCCGATGTTGGGCATCCGGGGCGGCTCGGGCAGGTCACCGCGGGAACGCAGGTTCAGGCCCGCCTCCTCCAAGAGGGTGCGGACGTGTTCGGCGATGGCGATGCCTGCGGTCAGGCCGGTGGAGCGGATGCCTCCGACGAGGAGGTAGCGCTGCTGGGGGGTGGCCTCGATGAGGTAGTCGGGGTGGTCGATGGCCGCGCGCAGACCGGCGTAGCTCGCGGTGGTTTCCTCTGCCAGCAGCCGGGGCATGAGCCCTTCGCCCTTGCGGAGGAGGAAGTCGAAGCCGTCCTCGGATGTCGAGGTGTCCGTGCGGTCGGTGAGGTCCTCGGCGGTGGGGCCGAGCATGACGTTGCCGTAGATGGTCGGGGAGATCAGCACGCCCTTGCCACGAGAGGTGGGGACCGGCAGCACGATCTTGTCGACCATGGGGCGGGCGAGCTTGTCGAAGACGAACAGCTCGCCGCGGCGCGGGGTGACGGTGAATCGGTCGTGGCCGAAGAGCCGGTCGATGTGGTCGGCGCCCAGGCCGGCGGCGTTGACGACCCAGCGGGCGCGCACATCCCCCGAGGACGTGTGCAGCGTGGTGCTCTCGGGGCCCTCGTCGATGCCGGTGACGGCGTGCTGGAGCAGGATGGTGGTGCCCCGCTGCTGTGCGTCGGTGGCCAGGGCGAGAGTGGTGGTCCAGGTGCAGATGATGGACTCGTCCGGCACGGTCAGGCCGCCGAGTGCGCCGTCCCCGAGGTCGGGAAGGACGCGGTAGACCTCGTCGGCGTCGACGATCCGGCAGTGTTCGTAGCCGTTGGCCTCGGCCTTTTCCTTCAGTCCCGGCAGCGCCCGGAGCTCTTCCCCGTTCCAGGCCACCAGTACGGCGCCGGTGTGCTCGACGGGGATGCCCGTGGCCTTGGCGTAGGCGCTGAGCAGGTGGTAGCCGCGGGCGACCAGCCGGGATTCGAGCGTGCCGGGCTTGGCGTCGAAACCGGTGTGGAGGATGGCGGTGTTGGCTTTGCTCGTCCCGTCGCCCACATCGTCGCGGGCTTCGAGCAAGGCGACGGAGACGTCGCATCCGGACAGTTCGCGTGCGATGGCCGCGCCGACGATGCCGCCGCCGATGACGGCGACGTCGAAGACGCCGCCCGCGGGGCGGTGGGGTGTGGCGGTCATGTGTGTTCTCCCTTGTCGGCGCAGGCCGCGGCGGCCTGCGCCCATGTGGTGCGGAACTCCTCGGCCCGGTCCGGGGACCAGCGGGGTTCGTAGACGGTGGCCGGCTGCCAGTCGCCGACCGCCTCCTCGAGGCTGAGCGTGGGGTCGAGGGCGCAGCGGGCGAGGGCGGCCGCGCCGAGGGGGGTGGCATGAGCGTGGGGGTAGATGTCGACCGGGATCTGGCCGATATCGGCCTGGGCCTGCATCAGGGTGGTGGACTGGGTCAGTCCGCCGTCGGCGCGCAGCCGGGTCAGCGGCCGGCCCAGATCGGCCGCGACCAGGGAGCACAACTCGGCGACCTGGGCGGCGACGCCTTGCAGGACGGCCAGGACGAGGTGCTCGCGACGGGTGGCGAGCGTCAGCCCGGTGAACGACGCGGCCGCCTGCGGCGCCCACCAGGGGGCGGCGAGGCCGGCGAAGGCCGGTACGCACAGCGCTCCCCCGGCATCCGCCGCGGCCACGGCGTCGAGATCGCCGGCTGACCGGATCAGGCCGAGGTCCTGCAGCCATCGCACCGCGGAAGCGACGGTGTAGACCTGACCGTCCACGCAGTACGGCGTCTGTCCGGCGATCCGCCAGGCCACCGACGTGGTCAGGCCGGCAGTGGATCGCACCGCGTTCCGGCCGGTGTTGGCCAGCAGGAAGGCCCCGGTGCCGTAGGTGCACTTGGCCGTGCCCGGCTCCAGGCAGTTCTCGGCCAGCAGCGCCGCCTGCTGGTCGACGATCAGGCCGGCCACCGGGATGTCCCCGCCGAAGGCCCGGGTCGTGCCGACGATCTCGTCGCCGGCGACCAGGCGCGGCAGCCGCTCCTGCCCGAGACCGAAGAGATCGGCGAGTTCACCGTCCCAGGTCACGCTGTCCAGGTCCAGGAGCAGCGAACGGCTCGCGGTGGCGGCGTCGGTGACGAATGCGCCGGTGAGCTGGTGTACCAGCCAGGTGTCCGTGGTCGTCACCACGCCCTCACCGGTGACGTTGCGGCGCAGCCAGGCCATCTTCGGCGCGGAGAAGTACGGGTCCAACACCAGCCCGGTGCGCCGGGCGATCCGCGCGGCATGAGCGGTCAGTTCCCGGCACACGCTCTCCGCGCGCCGGTCCTGCCACACGATGGCCTGCGAAAGGGGAGCCCCGGTCCGGGGATCCCACGCCAGTACGGTCTCGCCCTGATTGGCCAGGGCCACGCAGTCGATCGGCCGGCCGGCGGCGCTGACGGCTCTGCGGCCGGCCTGGAGGACGGAGTTGAGCAGCTCGTGCGGATCCTGTTCGACGCCTCCCCCGGCCAGATAGGCGGGACAGATGGTCTCCTCGGCGATCGCGACGGTGCCGTCCTCGTCGTCGACGACGATGGCCTTCGTGCCGGAGGTCCCCTGATCGATGGCGAGGATCGCGGTCATCGCGCGCCACCTCCGGGGGTGATGTCACTCGGCTTCCGGGTGGCGGTGCCGGTGGTGTCCAGCACGCGATCGACGTCCGCCAGGTCCGGCATGGTCAGCCCGCTCCGGCGCCTGAGCGCCAGCAACCCGGCGAGATAGACGGCACCGATCGCGAACAGCACCAGGACGTAAGTCCACGGGCCGCGGAACGAGGCGTCGCGGAAGATCAGCAGCTCGTACACCAGCCAGACGGCGGCGACGACGAGGACCGGAATCTCCCAGCGACCGAGTGAGAAGCCCATGGTCGGGGGCAGGGACCGGCGCTTGATCGCGTACATCGCGACGGTTCCCGCGTAGATGATGGCCGGCAGCAACGTACCGGCGGAGAACAGCTGGAAGAGCGCGTCCGTGGAGCGGGAGAAAACCGCGAGGATGATCTGGGCGATCAGCATCATGAACACCGAGGCGTTCAGCGGAGTCGCCGTACGCCGGTCGACGCGCTTCAGCAGCTGCCAGCCGGGGAAACGTTCGTCCCGGGACATCGCGTACACCAGCCGGGTGCCGCTCAGGGTGATCACCAGTCCGCAGGAGAAGATCGAGACCACGACGAGGACCAGCAGGATCTTTCCGACGACCGACCCCAGCACGGCGGTGATCACCGTGGCAACCGGTGTCGCCGACGCGCCCACGCCGTCGACCCCACCGGCCGCGGCGGTGACCGCGACCAGGAACAGGAAGCCGAGCACGCCCAGCGACAGCACCGCCTGCGCCATCGCCTTGGGGATGACCCGGGCCGGGTTCCGCGTCTCCTCGGCCAGATTGGCCGCCGACTCGAAACCGACGATGGTGAACGCGCCGAGCAGGAACGCCAGGGCGAACGGGCCGGCATGGGTGGCGCCGCCCAGTGCGTAGTAGCCGCTTTCGGGGACCGGTCCGCTGTCGAAGAGGTGCCCGAAATCGAGCTTGCCGGTGAAGGCGCCCACGGCGAACAGCAGCGTGGTCAGGGCGACCATGCCGATCAGCTGGATCGTCACCGCCACGTTGTTGACCCGGTGCGTGGTCCGGGTGGAGGCGGCGACCAGAACGGCCTGGAGCAGCACCACACCCGCCGTGATCGCCCAGGCGTTCTGTGCCGTTCCGACGTAGCGGAAGAGCTCAGGAAGGATGGTGGAAGCGATCGTGTAGTCCACGGCCACGAGGACCACCCCCAGGAAGGCGAACGAGATCCAGCCCATGATCCAGCCCCACACCGGGCCCACGATCCTGGACACCCACTGGTAGGAGTAGCCGCTGATCGGTATCCGGGCCGCGAGGGCGCCGAAGACCAGGGCGACGGACAGCTGGCCGATCACCGTAATGGGCCAGGCCCAGATGCCACAGGGACCGGAGCTGGCGAGTACCGACCCATAGGTGGTGAAGATGCCCGTCGCGATCGACACGAACCCGAAGGCCACGGAGAACGAGGCGTACCAGCCCAGTTCCCGGGACATGCGCTGGGGACCCTCGCCGCTCGTCGGGGCGTCTGGTCTCACTCCGTGAAGACCTTCATCTGCGTGTGCCATGACTCGAATCCCTGCTCGGGGGCGCCCCCGCTGTTGAGAGTGGGGGCTGTCGGACGTGAAGGAAACCGAAGGTGATCGACGCCACGGGCCCCACCGAGCATGCGCGGTAGGGCCTGGCCACGCCCGGGAGTGACCGGTTCCGTGGGAATCTGACCGTCGATTTCTGGAAGTGTGGCTTAGGGCGCGCATCACGTCAAGGGTTCCCCTGCCCGCAAACCCCAGGACAGCCAGGCGATCGCCGCCCATCACACGCACCGCGAAGGCCCGCACGAGGGCCGTGACCCGACCGGGAGGGATCCGGGCAACGGTAGGATTCAGTCACAGGTCCACAGAAGCAGTCATCATCAAGGGGTGAGCCGTGCTCGCTGCCGAGCGCCATCGCAGAATCGTCGCCGAGATCGCCCGGCTCAACTTCATCACCACCGATCACCTCACCACCTTGCTCGGCGTCTCCCACGAAACGATCCGCAGGGATCTCGCACTGCTCGAACGCCGCGGCGAGCTCTCCCGGGTCCACGGCGGCGCCACCAGCCGCCAGGCGCCGGTCGGGGAGGAGGCATCCTTCAACGAGCGCAGCGGCACGCTGGCCGCGGAGAAGGAAGCGATCGGACGAGCCGCGGCCGCGCTCATCGAGCCGAACCAGACCGTCGTCATCGACGTCGGCACCACGGCTCTGGAAGTGGCCCGCGCCCTGCCCGCCGATCACGTCGGCGTCATCGCCACCCCCTCGCTGCTCGTGGCCTCGGAAGTCAGCACCCGCCCCCGAGTGGAGGTCCTGGTCAGCGGCGGCCGGCTCCGCCCCGGCGACCTGGCCTGCTCCAACGCACAGGCCGTCGAGTTCTTCGGCAACCTGCGGGCCGACGCCGTCTTCCTGGGCTCCGGCGGCATCGCCGCATACGGCCTGACCGACTTCCACCTCGACGAGGTCGCCACCAAGCGCGCGATGCTCGACAACGCCTCCCACCGGTACGTGCTGGCCGATTCGAGCAAGTTCGGCCGCATGGCCGCACATCGCGTGTGCGAACTGAATGGCTTCGACACCCTCATCACCGACAAGCCGTGCCCGGCCGAACTGCGCACCGCCCTGAGCCGGGCCGGATGCGGTGTCATCGTGGCCTGAGGCCCCTCTCTCCGCGGGCCCCGCGCGTGTGTTCATGGCAGATGCGGGCCTGCGCGTAACAGGCGACCGAAGGGGCAGCCGCTGCCCCCACACGGGCCACTTTCCTTGTGGAGCCCGCGCACATGCCTTTCCCGGTAGCTCTTGCCTAACGTGAGCGCCGAGCGGGGCAGTGTGGTGTAAGCCATGGACAAGGGGGTCCGAAACATGCGGTGCCGACGAATCCGGGCAGGTGGCTGGCGGCTGTTATTCGCCCTCCTGATGGCGGTGGTGGCCGGGCTGCCGGCCGCCTCCGGCACCGCGTCCGCCGCGGAGCCGCCCTCCTATCTCACCCAGGAGGCGAGCTACGGCGCCGGTGTGGTGACGGGTGGGTGGGAGCGCGTGGAGCGTTATCTCGACACCACCGCCGGATTCCGCACCGAGGACTACCCACCGGACGGCCGCGGCGACCAGGACGGACAGCGCGTGACGTACTTCGACGGCGTCTCCCGCCCGTACTCCGGCCGCTTCCTGCTCTACTCGGCCCCCGGCTGGGACACCGGCACCCGGACCACGCCCGTGCTCCTCGTCCACGGCGCGAACGACACCGCGGACCGCGCCTGGGCCAATCCGGGCGAGGCGGGCGGCTACGGCTGCGGCGCCCTCTCCTGCCCGTCCACCGGGCTGATGCAGTACCTGTCCGCGCGCGGCCACCGGGTCTTCGCCGTCGGCTTCGCGCACAAGCAGGGCGACAACCTGATGCAGGCGCAGGTCGTGGGCGACGCGATCGCCGTCATCAAGGCGAAGCTGGGCGTCGGCAAGGTCGACGTGGTCGGCTGGAGCAAGGGGGAGATGTCGGCCCGCGCCTATGTGTCGTCCGTGAAGCCGAGCTGGGGACGGGCCTACGCCGGCGACGTGCGCAAGCTCATCACCCTCGGCGGCCCGAACGGCGGCTATGACTACCCCTACGCCCACGGCTGGGCGCACGACTTCTCCATCTGGCCCGAATGCGGGGGCAAGGTCAACGCGCCTTCGCCGCACTCGCACATGACCTGCTACGGAACGTACACGGCGCGCCCCGAGTTCTCGATGACACCCTCCGGCGGGTACGACGCCTACCCCGGCCAGCGCCAGATGCTGGCCCGCTGGGACGGGGTCTACGGAGTCGACGGCGCCGCGCAGGACTGGTACACCACGTACTACGGCGGCCAGGGCCTGTACACGGCGGGCAGCGGCATCCAGGCCGCCATCGACGCCGGCTCGCTGATCGAGCCGCTGCACAACGCCGGAGTACCCGCCGCCGTCACCACCTATCTGCTGGCCGGCGGATCCCCCGATGTCCTCGGCATCTTCAACGAGAACCGCGCCCCCAGCGACGGTGTCGTCTTCATCGCCAGCGCACTCGACACCACCGGCATCCCCACGGTCGGCGGCACGGCCACCATCGTCGGCGCCAACCACCTCGAACTGGGCTGGAACACCTCCGCCGCCGCCCAGGTCGCCACCTGGCTCGCCTAGCGGACTCCCGCGAAGGACCACACACATGACCACGACGACGAATATCATCCGCACCCGGCGTGTGCCCACCGAGCGGCTCAGCGTCCAGATCGCCGAGGTCCGGGACGAGGGGGAACCGGTCGTCTTCGTCCACGGCAACGTCTCCTCCGCCGCCTTCTGGCACACCACGCTGCCCCTGCTGCCGGACCGCTACCGCCCCATCGCACCGGACCTCCGCGGCTTCGGCGGCACCGACCCGCTGCCCATCGACGCCACGCGCGGCCTGCGCGACCACGTCGACGACCTCGCGGCGCTGCTGGCGGCCCTCGGGATCGACCGGGCGCATCTGGTGGGCTGGTCCATGGGCGGGGGCGTGGGTCTGCAGTACCTCCGCGACCACCCGGCCGCCGTGCGCTCCCTGACCCTGGTCAACCCGGTCTCCCCGTACGGCTTCGGCGGCACGCACGGGGTGGACGGCGCCCTCAACTCCCCGGACGGGGCGGGCTCGGGCGGCGGCACGGCCAACCCGGAGCTGGTCGCCCGGCTCGCCGAGGGCGACCGCGGGGAGGGCTCCCCGCTCTCGCCCCGCGCCGTCCTGGCGAACTACTACCTCAAGCCGCCGTGGCGTTCCGGGCACGAGGACGCGTACGTCGAGGCCATGCTCACCACGCGGACGGGCGACGACCACTACCCGGGCGACAGCGTGACCTCTCCCGTCTGGCCGGGCGTGGCACCCGGCACCCGGGGAGTGCTCAACTGCATGTCCCCGCTCCACTTCCGCCTCGACGGGCTGCATCTGGTCGACCCCAAGCCGCCGATCCTGTGGATCCGTGGCGAGGACGACGTCATCGTCTCGGACACCTCGCTGTTCGACCTGGCGCACCTGGGCGCGATCGGCGCGGTGCCGGGCTGGGACGGGACACCCGCCCAGCCGATGGTGGCGCAGACCCGCCACGTGCTGAACCGTTACGCGGCCGGGGGCGGTACGGTCCGGGAGGTGGCCGTGGCCGATGCCGGGCACGCGGTGCATCTGGAGCGCCCCGAGGAGTTCGGCGCGGCGCTGCTGGAGGTCCTGTCGGCATGACGGTGTGCGTCACCGCCCTGGGTGCCGTCCGCGGCAGTACCTCCCCGGACGGTGTCGCGTCCTTCCTGGGCGTTCCCTACGCCGCCCCGCCCTTCGGCCCCCGCCGCTTCCACGCACCGGCTCCGCCCGAGCCGTGGACCGGAGTGCGCGATGCCACGGCCTATGGTCCCACCGCGCCGCACGCACCCTACGCACCGCCCTTCGACGCCCTCGTGCCGGACGACGTCATCCCCGGTGAGGACTGCCTGAATCTCAATATCTGGACCCCCGCGCCGGAGCCGGGGGCGGGTCTGCCGGTGATGGTGTGGCTGCACGGCGGGGCCTTCTCCAACGGCGCGGGGTCGGCGTCGGCGTACGACGGCAGCGCCTTCGCCCGCGACGGGGTCGTGTGCGTCACCCTCAACTACCGCCTGGGCGCGGACGGTTTCCTGCACCTGCCCGGCGTCCCCGACAACCGCGGCCTCCTGGACCAGGTAGCGGCCCTGAACTGGATCCGCGCCCACATCGCCGCCTTCGGAGGCGATCCCGATCAGGTGACCGTCTTCGGCGAATCGGCGGGGGCCATGAGCATCGGCGTCCTGCTGTCCACCGGCGGGGCGCGCGGCCTGTTCCGCCGGGCGATCCTCCAGAGCGGTGCGTGTCACCACTTCCTGCGCCCCGCCTCGGCGGCCCGGATCACCTCCCGCCTCGCCACGAAGCTCGGCGTCGAACCGGCCCCGGACGCCTTCGCCGCGGTCCCCCTCACCGGCCTCCTCCCCGCGCAGGCGGAACTCCGCGCCGAGATGGGCGCGCGCCCGGACCCGGCGCTGTGGGGCGAGGCGGTGCTCAACATCATGCCGTTCGAACCGGTGGCGGCCGATCTCGCCCTTCCCGGCCCCGACTGCGGCGTCGACCTTCTGATCGGCAGCAATAGCGAGGAGTACCGCTTCTTCCTGGTTCCCACAGAGCGCCTGGAAACCGTCTCCGAAACGGAGCTGCGTGCCGGGACGGCCGCCTACGGCCTGGACCCGGACCAGGCACTCCCCCGCTACCGCGCCACCCGCCCCGGTGCCACCCCGGGTGAGCTCCTGGCCGCGGTGGCGACGGACTGGTTCTACCGGATCCCCGCCATCCGCCTGGCCGAGTCCGTCCCGGGCTCGTACCTGTACGAGTTCGCCTGGCGCTCCCCGCGCTTCCGCGCCCGCCTCGGCGCATGCCACACCCTGGAACTGGCCTTCGTCTTCGACCGCCTCCAGGACCCGTCCTACGGCCCCATCCTCGGCGACCGCCCGCCCCAGGCCCTCGCGGACGCGATGCACGGAGCGTGGGTCTCCTTCGCGAAGACCGGCGACCCCGGCTGGCCCACGTACGACGCCACCACCCGCACCACAAAGGTCTTCGCCGCGGACCGCGCTCTGCGGGACGACCCTCGGACAGAGGAACGCCGGCTCTGGGAAGGCGTGCGCTAGTTCCGGTCGCCGCCTCCACGATCACTGGTGCCGGCCCCGTGGGGCGAGCCTTATCGCGGCCCAGGCGCCCCGATCGACCTCGTACAGCACGGTCCAACGGTCCATCCGGATGCTGGTGCTGCGTCTGTCGAGAGATCCGCTTCGCCGCTTCCGAATTCGGCAGCCGCGGACCTGAACCGCGCGAACGTTGTATCGGCACCCGCGGGTCCCTGTGAAGGCAGGTCGTACTCTGGGCACACCACAGGAGGGAAGGCCGAATGAAGATCGTGTTACCCGGAGGGACCGGTCAGGTGGGCGGCATACTCAATCGTGCCCTGACCGCCGCGGGCCACCAGGTCGTGGTGCTGACCAGACGGCCGGTGCGGGACGGTGAAACCGAGTGGGACGGCAGAACGCTCGGCCCTTGGGCGGACGCGATCGACGGCAGCGATGTCGTGATCAATTTGGCCGGCCGCAGCGTCAGTTGCCGCTACACCGATGAGAACCTCCGGGCCATGATGGACTCACGCGTGGACTCCGCGCGTGTCGTGGGTGAGGCGATCGCAGGTGCCAGGACGCCTCCCCGGGTCTGGCTCCAGATGAGTACCGCCACCATCTACGCCCACCGCTCGGACGCACCCCACGACGAAGCGACCGGAGTGATCGGCGGCACCGAATCCGGTGTCCCCGGCTACTGGGCCTTCAGCGTCGAGATCGCGAAGAACTGGGAGCGGGAGCAGGAGCGGGCAAAGACGCCGCACACCCGCAAGGTGGCCCTGCGCTCGGCGATGGTGATGAGCCCCGATCGCGGTGGCGTCTTCGACCATTTGCTGTGGCTGGCGCGGCTCGGCCTCGGCGGGCCGGTCGCGGGGGGCGCGCAGTACGTGTCCTGGATCCACGACCACGACTTCGTTCGCGCGGTGGAGTTCCTGATCGACGGGGACGGTGTCACCGGCCCCGTCAATCTCGCAGCCCCTGCTCCCTTGCCGCATCGGGCGTTCATGCGCGCGCTGCGAAGGGCCTGGGGCGTCCCGGTGGGCCTGCCGGCGACGAAGTGGATGGCTGAGATCGGCGCGTTCGTACTGCGCTCTGACACCGAGCTCCTGCTCAAAAGCCGCCGCGTCGTGCCGGGTCGACTCCTCGAAGCCGGATTCGCGTTCGACCACGCCGAATGGCCGCAAGCCGCTGTTGACCTCGTACAGCGGGTACGCCGGGAGCGATCCCGCACCTGAGCACCCAGGAGGTGCCCAGAACCCTGCACCGCTCGAAAAAACATCCCGCCTTATCCAGGTTCCGCGACCAGGAGGTCGCGGCTCTCCAGGGTTCCCGGCGTCGGCGGTCGTGGCAGGGTCCGAGGGTGGTCCGAGCCGCGTTCCTCACGGCCTTCGAAGTGCGGGTGTGCGCGGTCGAGGCCGGTTGTCCGGGTCGTGAAGGTGTCTGGGTCAGCGCGCCGTCGCGAGGTGGCCCTCCACGAGCGAGAGGCTGCGGGCGCGCAGGGCCGCCCTGGCCTGTTCGTCGTACGCCTGGTCGTTCGCGCGGGCGGGCCGGAGGCGGTCGAAGAACTGGCCGGTGGTGCCTTCGAGGGCGGGGTCGACGGCGAGCCTGCGGGTGGCCTCGGCTCCCGACTCGAGGGTGTCGGCGGTGACGCCGATCTCGGACAGGACGATTTTGGTCGGCATGTAGGTGCCGGGGTGCAGGCAGGTGGCGGTCAGCTCGGTGGGCGCGAACCGTCCGGCGAGGTCGAAGCAGTGCATGATCTGCGCGAGCTTGCTCTGGCCGTAGGCGCGCGTGCCTGAGTAGCCGCGTTCGAGCATGAGGTCGTCGAAGTCGAGCGGGTGCTGGCCAAGGGAAGAGACGTGGACGACGCGGGCGGCGTGCTGCGCGGTCGCGGAGGCCCGCAGGAGCGGGAGCAGATTCTCGGTGAGCAGGAAGGTCGCCAGGTAGTTCACCGCGAAGCGCAGCTCATGGCCGTCGCGGCTGGTGCGGCGCTCGCGTCCGTCGGGCTCGCCGGAGCCGATGCCTGCGTTGTTCACGAGCGCGTCGAGGGTGTCGACGCTGTCCGCGATGGTATCGGCCAGCCCGGCCACCTGGGCGAGGTCGGACAGGTCGGCGGTCGCGGTGACGGGTGCGGTGGCGCCGGACTTGAGGATCTCGGCGATGAGCTGCTCGAGCTTGGCGGGGTCGCGGCCGTGCAGGACGAGTCGGACATCGTCGTCGGCAGCGAGGCGCAGGGCGAGGGCGCGGCCGAGGCCGTCGGTGGCGCCGGTGATCGCGATGGTCGTGGTGGTCATGCCGGTCCTTCCCGCACGGGACTGTGGGTGAGGAGGTTGATGAGGGCATCGACGAGGACCTGATGGGGCTCGCCGGTGGGATGCGCTCCGAGCGGCGGAGGCTCGGCGAGTACGTCGTACCAGAGGAGACCGAAGACAATCCGAGCGTCGAGTGCCGGTGATCGACCTGCCGGGAAATCCCCCCGCTCGACGGCGCGGTCCGCCAGGACCTCGAAGGCGGCGCGGCGGCGGGCGAGGAACTGTTCGCGGAAGCACGCGCCGAATTCCGGGTCGATCTGGGCCTGGGCCATCAGCGTGCGCATCACGCGCATGATCGAGGGCTCGAGGGCGAGCGCGAACGACCGGTCGAGGAACTGGCGGAGGTCCGCCGCATAGCTGCCGTGATCGTCGAGCCCGATCTGGACATCGGCCTTGAGTACCAGCGCTTCGAGCAGCACGTCGGCCTTTGACGGCCACCAGCGGTACACGGTCTGCTTGCCGGTGCCCGCCCGCGCGGCGATCCCCTGCACCGTCAGTCCCGGGTAGCCGAGCTCGACCGTGAGTTCCCAGGCGGCGGCGAGAATCGCGGTGCGGCTGTCCTCACTGCGCTTGCGGCCGGGTCGGACCGGTTCAGGTGCGGACGCCATGGTTCCGAGGCTACATGAATCGAATCGAGACGCACCGATTTCAAATGAGGCGTCTACGCCAGTTCGGGCGCGGCCGCGACGAGGATGTCGTCGAACCGGGTGAGGACGTTGCCGCCGACTGCCGGGGCGACCATGCCGCGTTCAGCCATCATCCAGGGGATCGCGGTGCCGAGCCCGAGCGGTTCGCGGCCATCCCGCCGTACGACCTGGCCGGCGTGCCGCTTCGGCTTCTCCTCGCGGTGGCCGCGGTGCTTCCTCGCCTGCCCGCAGGCGGCGGCCAGGACCTGGTGAGCGAGGTCGACACCGCTCAGCTCGGCGGTCATGCGCTCACCGCCCCCGCCGTCTCGTTGCGGTCTGCCGTCTGCTCTCGCGGTTGCTCCAGCCGCGTCGTCAGGAGGTACGTCTTTCGGGTTCACGCGGATACCAGCGGGTTTCCCCGCCCGCGCGGAGAGCACCCGTCCAGCCCGAGTGGCAGCAGGCAGGGGGATCCGCGGCAGATCCGCCGCCGCGTTCATCCGGCAGTGGCGGATGCCGGTGTCGGCTAGGGCTGGGTGAGATTGTCCATGATCAGTCCGAGGGTGAACTCGAACCGGTCGTGTCCGGTGCCGGAGGTCAGCTCAGCGGCATAGCGTCGGGTCTGCGGAAACGTGTCGGCCGGCAGGGCGGTGAACCGACGGATCAACTCCTCGCGGCCAAGGACCCATTCCTGGTCCGGGTGTCTGCGCCGCTGCTGGACCAGCGACTGCTCCAAGGCGTAGGCGCTGACGTAGAGGGACAGAGCATCGAGCACCCAGGCAGCCTTCTGCGGCTCGATTCCGCCGGCGAGCAGGATCGCCAAAAGCCCTTCCCTGACCCGCAACGTGGAGAGGTTGGTCGGGACTACGCCCAGCGCGGCACGGGAGACTCCGGGGTATTTCAGGTACTGGTCGCGGATCTGCGCGTACACGTCGAGGATCTGCTTGCGCCACGTGGCCGGGTCCGGTTCGGGCAGCACGACCTCGGAGCAGAGCCGGCCGACGAGCAGATCGTCGATGTCCTCCTTGCTGACGATGTGCGCGTACAGCGACGACGGCCCGGTGCCGAGTACCGCGGCGACTCGACGGATGGTCAGTGCGTCGTAGCCCTCGGTGGCCACGACCTGCAGGGCGGCGTCGGTGATCCGGTCGACCGTGATGGGCTTCTTGCGTCGGGACGCCACTGAGGGCTCCCCAGCGGGCTGGGCGTGGCGAGCTGCGCGGCGTTGCCGTGGATCGGAGGGCATACCGATCACCATAGCTTGATACGATCTAAGTTCGCTTCGTAGAACTTAGATCGTGAGCGCAGAACTAAGTTCGTCCCTGCGTGGTTGGCGTACCCCCTACTCAGGTCCTGAGCAGGGTTTCGGACAGTCTGTTCAGGAGGTGTGTGATGCGCGTTTCCGTGGTCGGAGCCGGTCTGGGGGGTCTGTGCTTGGCGCAGGGGCTGCGCGGTGCGGGGATCGAGGTCGACGTGTACGAGCGAGACCCAGCGATCACCGCACGATTTCAGGGGTACCGGCTCGTACTGGATCCGGTCGGATTCGAGGCGCTGCGTAGCTGTCTGCCACAGCATTGGCACCCGCTGCTGGACGCGGTCGTCAGTGACGCCTACGTTGAGCGACTGGCCCTGGACGCCCAGCTGAACACGATCGGCGAACTCGGCCCTGCACGGAGCGGGATCGTGGTGGACCGGCAAGTACTCCGGCACCTGCTGCTGACCGGACTCACTGTGCACACCGGGGCCGCGCTGACCGGTTACGACGTGTTGGACAACGGCAGGGTCGAAGCCCGGTTCGCGCAATGCGATCCGACAACCGCTGATCTGCTCGTCGGGGCGGACGGGGTCGGCTCCGCGGTTCGCCAGGTGCTGACGCCGCAGACCAACCCGAGGGACACCGGCGTCCGGTTCGTCATCGGCCGCACGCCGCTAACGGAGCAGTTCGCCGGTCTGTCCCGGGCCTACGGCGGGAAGATCGTCGGGGGCGGAGTGAGTCTGTTGCTCGGGGCGATGCGGTTCCCCATTCCGCCGAAGGAAGCGGCGGAGAAACTGGCACCCGAGGTAACGCTCCCTGACATCCATGACTACGTGCGCTGGGCCATGATCCTCCCGCCGAACGGCTCTCTCGGCACCTTGACCGCGCAGGAGGCCGCGCTGTCCAGGATGAACGGTTGGCACCCGGACCTGCAGGCGCTCATCGAACAGGCCGACCCGGACAACAGCACCCTGCTGTCCATCGGGGTGGTCGAGCCAGGTGAGCGCTGGGCGCCCGGTCCGGTCACGCTGCTCGGTGACGCTATCCACGCCACCTCTCCAACCGGCGGCAATGGTGCGAACACCGCCCTGCGCGATGCCGCCCTGCTGGGCCGCTGCCTCATTGAGGCCGCCGAGGGCCGTCAAGATCTTCTCACCGCAGTCGACAGCTACGAGCGGCAGATGTTCGAGTACGGGGGCGAGGCCGTGCGCCACAGCCTCGCCGCGCTGCCCGCCTTCGTCCCGAACCCGGAACGACCCGAGCCGGCATAGGTTCAGAACCTCCCAGCCACGTCCTCAAGGCCCGAACGGCACGTTTCCGGCGTGTTCCGGCCGGCCTCCTTGTAGGTGGCCGCCAGCCTCCGAGATGCTCCGCCCCGTACGTGGCACCGGGCACATCCTCGACGTGCTCGACGTCCTCCACCGCGACCAACTCGCCCTGCGCATCCACGACGGCGCGTTCTCCGCGATGGACCGCACCGCACGCCACCCGCGCACCGGAGAGCTGCCGTCGGGTTGCTCCGCCGCCCGGCGCGCGAAGCGCGGGCCACCTGGGAGGCTCCGCATGGCCTCCGCCTTTTGGCCGCATGCTGCCGAGTCGGTGCCCTTCGCCGTTGCCTGCTGGCTACGCGAAGCACTCTTCGAGCTCGGCGGCGAGGGCCGGATCGGGACGGGGTACATGGCCGTAGTCCTCATCGGCGTATGCGTCCTACGCCGGGGGCTTGGGCGCTGGAGCCGACTGATGGATGAACTCGCTGATGAAGGCGGCCAGTTCGGCAATCGCCGCGTGGGCGGGGGGCTCGCTCCAGACCAGGTGGAGCGGAAGGGCGGGGGCGTCGGCGAGCGAGCGGTAGACGACCCCGGGGTAGGGGTGCACCTCGGCGGTGGCGGCGCTGCTCACGCCGACGCCTCGCCCGGCGGCGATGGCGGCCAGCCAGTCGTCGGTGTTGGCCACGTCCCAGGTGGAGGCCGGGCGGGCAGCGTCGGGCCACAGCTGGGGTGTGGTGGTGCCGGAGACGGTGTTCAGCACGACCGTGTGCCCCGTCAGGTCGGCGAGGACCAGGTTGGCACGTGCGCTCAGGTCGCTGTCCGCCGGAACGGCGGCGACGCGCGGCTCGTACGACAGCAGGGCGCTGGAGACACCGGGGATGGTCAGGGGGCCTCGCAGCAGCGCGGCGTCCACGCGCCCGTGGGCCAGGCCCGCGGTGCCGTCGTCGATGCGCAGCAGGTCCAGCGGCGTTCGGGGGTGGGCCTGCTGCCAGCGGCGCAACACGGTGGAGGTGTGGCGGCCCAGGGCCGACCAGGTGTGCCCCACGCGCAGCGGCCAGACCTCGGTGCGGCCGGGGTCGAGGGCGGCGTCGACGGCGGCCACGGCGGCGGCGACCCGGACGCGGAACGCCCGTCCCGCGTCGGTCAGCTGCAGGTGGTGAGTGGAGCGGTCGATGAGCCGGACACCGAGGTGCTCCTCCAGCGCTCTCAGCGTGCGGGAGAGAGCGGGTTGGCTGATGTGCAGGCGGGCGGCGGCGCGCGTGATACCGCCTTCTTCGGCGATGGCGAGGAAGGCCCGCAGGTGCCGTAGCTCCATGGTCATACCTTGGAAGCATAATCGCGGGTGGATCGGCATTTCCCAGGTCACTCACCCGTCCGTAGCGTCGATCGCATGACCGCCACACCCTCCTCCGCTCCCTCCTCCGCTCCCTTGGCCGCCTATACAGCCGCCAGGTCCGTGCCGCCCGTGCAGGGGCCCCGCGGCCGGCCGGTCGGCGGCCCGGTGCTGGGAACCGGCCTGGTTCTGGGCGGCCTGCTGGCCCAGGAGTTCGGCGCCGCGGTGGCCGCTTCCCTGTTCCCCCGGGCCGGCGCCCTGGGCATCGTCGCGTTGCGCCTGACCGTCTCCGCGGTGCTGCTGCTGGCGGTGTGCCGGCCCGGGGTGCGCGGCCACCGGCGCGCCGACTGGGCGGTGATCGTCGCCTTCGGTGTCGCCCTGGCCGGCATGAACACCCTCTTCTATCAGGCCATCGCCCGCCTTCCGCTGGGAGCGGCGGTCACGTTGGAAGTGCTCGGCCCGCTCGTACTGTCCGTGGTCACCGCCCGCCGTGCCACCGGCTGGCTGTGGGCCGCGCTGGCTCTGGGCGGCGTGGCACTGCTCGGTCGCGGCGGTCTGGACAGCCTGGACGGCGCCGGCGTCGGCTTCGCCCTGGGCGCCGCCGCCCTGTGGGCGGCCTACATCCTGCTGTCCGCCCGCACCGGCGCCCGCTTCCCCAGGGCTGACGGCCTCGCCCTGGCGATGGTGGTCGGAGCAGTCCTCAGCCTCCCGGCGGGTCTCGCCGACGCCGGGGGCCGGCTGCTCGATCCGGTCACCCTCGGCCTGGGCGCGGTGGTCGCGGTGCTCTCCTCCGCCCTGCCCTACACCTTGGAGCTGCTGGCGCTGCGCCGACTGGCTGCCGCCACCTTTGCCGTCCTGATGAGCCTGGCCCCGGCCGTCGCCGCCCTGGCCGGCTACCTCGTCCTGAACCAGGGCCTGGCCGGCATCGACCTCATCGCCATCACCCTGGTGGTGACGGCGAGCGCCGGAGCCGTGCGCGCCTCCGGGCGGTGACCGACATGGCGCGATCATCTCGTGACCTCGAGCCCGTATAGCTGTCCTCCCGTCACTCGCTGAGGAAGATCGGCCCGTGGCAGTGGCGCCGGACGTCCTCTCCGCGTGAACGCCAGCCGCTGGACGAAAAGGACCGGGCACTGAGCGCTGGCTCCTGATCAGGATCGGCTCGGAGCGTCCAGACGTTCCGTTGGCCCACCGAAAGGCAGGACGAGGACGCGTGTCGCCATAAGCCAGGTGCCGTCGATCTTGCGAAAGGTGTCCTCGTAGTGGCCGATGTTCGCCGGCAGCCGGGGCGGAACAAGCGCATCCTCGGTATATCCGTCGACTCGATAGGTGGCGAAGTAGGTCGTCGCTTCGGCGGTATCCAGCGAGTCGACGGTAACCAGGATGTTCGTGCACATTCGCCGGGATAAGCGGTCCACCGGCCGAGACCCGAAGTAGGCACGCAGCGCATCGCGGCCTTCGATCCGTCGCCCGTCATACGGCCACTCCCAGACGCCGTCTGGGGTGAAGAGGTCGCAGACCGTACTCGGATCGCCCAGGTCGAGCCGACGCACAAGTTCCAAGACCAAGCGCTCACAGGCACGTTCCGCGAGAAGACGCTCAACTGGATCGAGGTCGTGAGTAGTCATCTCCACTTCCTACCAGCCCAGTCGGAACGCTCACGACTCCTTTTCAACGCTTCGGCGAGGGGCAAGCCGCTCCGTGCCGGGGACCGCGGAGCCGTGGGGTGAAGCAGGTGCGCGGGACACCACGTTCAAAGACACCCAGTGGCTCTGCCGCTATGTCCTCGGTGCCGCCGACCGGATCCGACCAGACCGCAACCCCGGTCGCAGCCGAGATCCAGAGCCTGCTCCTGGACGCATGGCTCCCCCGGGGCCCCATCATTGGAAGCGCAGGACGCCTCCCGCGACCGGGTGGTTCCGGCCCACGTCGTACGCGAACTCCATGGGCTGACCCCCACCCCGCGAGCAGATCGTCCTGCCCAAGGAGCCCTCGACGCGACTCTCACCGCACGCGGCAGCGGCCGAAGTCAGCCAGCCGTCTTTACCTTGGTCGCCTTGGCGACCTCGCACGTCTTGGGCATCGCAGCGGAGTCGCCCCTCCACGCGGCGGACGCGAGCGCGCTCTTCATGGCTCCGGCTTGGACGGGCTGCTTGGTGAGGGTGGTGTAGACCGCCTGGCCGGGGTGTGCGGAGTTCAGGAAACGGACCTTGACGGTGTAGGCGTAGTCCGCCGCGCCGTTGGCGTTGTCGAGTTGGACGACCGCGAACAGCTTGGACGCGTCGCGCAGCTGGCACGACTTGATACTGACCTCGACCTTGGATGTGACGGCTTGGGCGGTGCCGGATCCGCCGGCCGGCCCGCCCGCCGTGGCGGACGGCGACGACGTGGTCTTCGAACCCGGCGAGCCGCTGTTGCTCATGTCCTTCTTCCCTTCCTTCCCGGCGTCGGACGACGCATCATCCGGCCTGCCGCTGGAGCAGGCCGAGAGAACGAGGAGGGAGCAGGCAGCGAGCGCGCCGAAAGCGGCGACGCGAGGAAGGCGATGCATGGTGAAAGGTCCCCCGTCAGGACACAGATTCGCCGGGCGGACCGGCCGAGTCCGCTTCACGCTACACCCGCCGTCGTCGCCACGTGCCAAGCGGCTTAGGGATCACTGGGTGATCCAGGGGACGGTCGGAGCCTCCAACGGGTAGCAAGTGCTGTCCACTACAAGTGGCCGTGCGCTCGACCGGGGTGCCGACGGTCGCCGAGCAGCGCCTTCGACAGGGTGCTGCCGACGAGGGCAGGCGGTCCTGGCACTTCGGCCTGCCGGACTCAGTGGCTGGTGCCGCCGGCGGAGCGGGCGGAGGTCTGGCCGCCGCGCCGATGGGGGTGCTGCACGCCGTGGTCCTCGGTGCTGCACGGCATGGTCCTCGACCGGTACGGCCCCTACCGGTACCGCCGACCAGACCGAGGCGGCCACGGACCTACCTCCGGTCGTGGTGAGCGACCTCTCCGGTATCGCCAACGGATAGCCCACCTCACCGTGGCTCGCCCCTGGTGCGCCGGGCGGCGGTGACGGCCAGGAGAGCCAGGGCGAGGACCTGGATGACCACCACAACGGTGATCAGCACGGGGATGGAGTAGCCGTACAGACCGCCGGTCAGCGCACCACCCGCGAGGCTGGCGGCGCCGACGACGCCGGCGAAGATGCCGTCGCCCGGCGCCCGGAGGGGACCAGGTCGGCCACCATGGCGCGCAGGGTGGATTCCTGGATGCCCATGGCCGCACCCCACACCAGCGAACCGGCCGCCGCCAGCGCGACGGTGTTGGTGAAAGCCAGGCACGCGACCGCGGCGGTCAGCACCGGCAGGACCACCAGGACCCGGGGGCCGTGCCGGTCGGCCGACACCCCGATCGGTGGCTGATCGGCCACACTCCCCCGGGGCGCCATCGGCGCCCCGTACACCCGCTGTCTGGACCGCCCGGGCGGCTACCCCCAGCCAACCCATCACGGCAGGGACCAGGAAACACCCAGCATGAGCGACCAGATCCTCGTCACCGGCGCGACCGGACAGCTCGGCGCCGCAGCCATCGGCCACCCCCTCACCGAGGCAGCGCCCGGCCAGGTCGTCGCCCTCGTCCGCGACGCCGCCAAGGCCACCCCGCCCCAGGGCAAGGGCACCGAGATCCGCACCGGTTCCTAGGACGACACGGACGTGGACCGACGTCTGGGCCTACGGGGCGAACCCCGGCCCCGACGTGGCTGAGCGTGTCAACCAGGCGGTAGGGCTCGCTCTTGCCCAGAGTGTTTTGCGAGCGTGGGGATCGGCGGTTCTCCCAGTGCCTTGAACGAGACGAGACCGGCCTCGATGAGCTTGGCCGCACGGCGGACGTCGGCGGTCACCGCCTTATGCACCTGCTCAGGCGTGCGAACGCTCTCCAGGTGCTTTCCCAGACTCCGGAACTGGATGGGCCACAACCCGAGCAGAGCCGTTGCCGCGATCTGCGGCTCTGGATCATCAGGGCTCATCCCGGTGCGCCGGGCCAGCGCCTCGGCTGCGACGCCGATGAGCCGGTCGGTCATGTCGCGCTGATAGGCCCGCAGTGAGGGCGTGGACCGGATCAGCTCGCGGAAGCGCCTGATCATGGCGGCGGCCTGGGCCGGGTCGTCCTGTGCGGCGATCCAGGACGTCATGCCGTGCAACTCGTCGGACAGGACCCGCAGCACCGCGTCGACCGGGCAGTGGTCAGGGACGGCCAGGCCGGTGCGCAGGGCGGCCATCGTGGTCTCATCGAGGTCCAGGATGAGCGATTCCTTGGTGGGGAAGTAGTTGAAAACCGTCTTCTCCGAGACTCCGCACGCCTGGGCGATCTCCGCTACGCGAACGCCGTCGAAGCCGTGCTCCAGGAACATCTCGGTCGCGGTGTCCGTCAGGCGTTGCCGCATCAGACGCTTCTTCCGCTCCCGCAATCCCTCGGCCGCGGGCTCCCCGACCTGCCTGCGCCATCCCGTCCAGTCCACCGTGCTCACGCATGACAGCGTAGTCCAGCGACCAGATTATTACGGCTACAGTATATTTTCAGTTGCTGTAATTTTCTTCTCCTGCGAGACGTCCGCACTGCCCTGGGAGTCCCCATGAGCGCCATCCACATCGTCCACGACTACCCGCACTCCCCCACGAAGGTCTGGCGCGCCGTCACCGACCCGGCGCTCATCCCCCTGTGGACGGCGACCGGCGCCGGGGCACGACCGGAAGGGTTTGCCACCACCGTCGGCACCGAGTTCCAGTTCATCGCGGAGCCGAAGCCGGGCTGGAGCGGCATCGTCGACTGCGTCGTGCTGGAGGTGGACGAGCCGCGACTGCTGCGCTACTCATGGACCGACCACGGCGGCGGCGAAACCACCGAGGTCGCCTACCAGATAGAGCCCCATGCCGCAGGAACGCGCTTCACCTACGACCACACGGGCTTCACTGGAACCGGCGGGTTCTTCATGGCCCAGATCCTGGGCCACGTCCGGCGCAAGATGCTGCGCGTCGGCTTGCCCGCGGTACTCAACGACCTCGATGAGGCCGGCAGACTCCACCCCGACAGCGGCCCCGAGCGCGAGATCTGACGAGTGCCGACCACAGGGCGCACAACCGGCGGGGCGCCTTCCGGCTGCGTGAGGAGCGGGCGGGCCCGCCCGCCCTGGCTCGGCACCGTCCCCTCAGATCACCGCCACTTGATGGAGGACGCCTTGTCCTCCATCGCGCCCATATCCATGAGGGAGCGGTGCCACCCGGTCTGGGCCCCCTTGAATCCGTGGTCCTCGTACATGTTCGGCTCGCAGTTCGCGTAACCCTCGAAGGAGGAGATGCGGTCGTCCCACCACTCGTCGTAGTCGGCGATGTTGGAGCGCGAGTACTCGACGCCGGTGTCGTTGTCGCATCCGCGGTCGGCGACATC
Organism: Streptomyces sp. 5-10; assembly: GCF_014712245.1. NCBI lineage: Bacteria > Bacillati > Actinomycetota > Actinomycetes > Kitasatosporales > Streptomycetaceae > Streptomyces > Streptomyces sp. 5-10. The sequence goes on along the minus strand of NZ_JACVYG010000041.1, from coordinate 34,513 downwards.
GATCCAGGTGCTTCCGCCTCGGTTCGGGTGTTGAAAGGAGGCGGAGAGCGGGATCGAGGTGACTCCGGGTACGGGTGACCCGTCCGGTTTCACCAGCGCGTTCAGGCGCCGCGTGAACGCCGGGTCCGCTGCTGCCGTGCGGGCGTCGAGAGGGGCGTCCGCCACCGCTCCGCTCGTCGCGTGGAGGATTGCGTTCCGGAAGGTGTCGTAGCAGGCAACGGCACCGGTCTTCACCTGCACGGTGCAGTTCCGGGCCGTTCCCGCTACGGAGCTGTCGGGCCCGGCTTGACCGGCTTGAGCAGACGGCGCCGCCCCTAACGGAAGTGCCAGCGCGGCGAAGGCGATGCCGGGTAATACGAGTCGTTCGCGGAGCTTCATCTGATCCCCCTGCGTCAGGTTTCGTTCGACCTCCTTCACTCTCATCGCTCCCGCCGCGTCGGTCCATGGCGGAGAGTGCACAGCACTTACGCCTGCGTCTACGAAGCCGGATAGGATGAGCTGTGATCGAGACGGTGTTCCGGGCCGATGGCGTATCCGCGGCAGACCGGTTCGACCTCTGGCGCGAGCACATGGTCAAGTCGCTGTGCCCGATGGACATGAGCAGTGACCACACCGCCGACTTCCGCGCGGACATGCGGCTGCTCCAGCTCGGCTCCGTATCGGTATGGCCGACAACCGTGCAGCCGGTCCGCTTCCGGCGGACCGTCAGGCTGATCCGGCGTTCCGATCCCGAGCTGTATCACCTCTCCCTTCCGCTTCAAGGCACCAACGGCATCGCCCATGTCGACTTGGAGACCATCCACGGCCCGTACGACATGCACATGGTGGACTCCTCGCGACCGTTCGACATCCATGTGCTCACCAGTCCGGCCCCCGTCCGGATGGTGGGGCTCGAGGTTCCCAAGGCACTGCTGCCCCTACCGCCACGTGCAGTCGACCGGCTGCTGGCCCGGAGGCTGCCGGCGCGTGAGGGCGTGGGCGCCCTGCTAGCCGGCTTCCTCACCCTTTTGGTCCAGGACACCGCGTCCTATGGCCCGGCCGATGGTCCCCGTCTGGAGAGAGTCTTGGTCGACCTGCTCTCCGCGGTACTGGCCCATCACGTCGACGCCGACGACACCCTCTCCCCCGATACCCAAAGGCGCATCCTGACGCTGCGGATACACGCGTTCATCCAGCAGCATCTGCACGACCCGGGGTTGGCCCCGTCCGCCATCGCCGCCGCGCACCAAATCTCCCTCAGCTATCTGCACCGCCTCTTCCGAACCGATGGCATCACCGTCTCGGCCTGGGTGCGCCGCCAGCGTCTGGAACGGGCCCGCCGCGACCTCGCCGATCCCGCCCTGCGGAACCTGTCCGCCCAGCGCATCGCGGCCCGATGGGGGTTCACCCACTACCCCCACTTCAGCCACGCCTTCCGCACCACCTATGGCCTCCCGCCCAGGGACTACCGGCGGCAAGGGGAAGTCACCGCCCCGGGGCCGCCGGGGCCTTAGGGTCCCATCCTGCCCTCGCTCAAGCCTCCACAGAGATCGCAAGGCAATTGCCCGCCTGGTCGGCCGCTGCCAGGAGGTGAGTGCGGCGCAGTGGTCTTCGCGGCAGCCGGTGGTCGAGGACGGCGGCATGCATGTGTGGCCATCCGGCTCCACGGCGATGGTCGCCGACCATTCGGCGGGACCGACGTCGTCGCCGGTGTGCGCGGCGGTCCCGCACCGGTACGCTGACCCCACGGGCGCGCGGCACCCACCTACACGATGCGCGAACCCTGGCCTTCGGTGCTCGGGGCGCGGGTGAGCAGGTCGGCGACGTGAGCGATCATCTGGCTCTCCTCACCGTTGCGGGCGGTTGTCGGATGGTAGGCGAGCACGAACCGGCGCCGCTGGTCGCGCGTGGAGAACGCGGCGTTCTTGTAGCCGTAGGTCTCGCCGGTCTTGCCCCAGAGGACGACGCCGTTCACGGTGGCCCGCTGCAGCCCGGTGCTGTAGCGGGCCGGAGAGCCGTCCAGCATCCGTACGTCACCCGGCGGCAGGGTGAACATCATCAGAAGCAGCTCCGGCGGGAGCAGTTCGCCGGAGAACAGCGCGGCGAGCATCCGGTCGAGGTCGCTCGTGGTGGAGATCATGTCGCCCTCGCCCCGGGCGGACGACTGGTCATAGACGGTGATGTCCCGCAGGCTGCCGTCGGCCATGGCCAGGTAGCCGTGCACGTGTCGGCCATGGACGCGTGGGTCGTTGCCCGGCACGACGGTGCGCACCAGGTCCAGTGGCCGCAGGATGCGGGCCGCGATGGCCTGCCCGTATGGGCGGCCGGTCACCTGGTCGACGATCAGTGCGGCCAGTACGTAGTTGATGCCGCGGTACTCCTGCCGGGTGCCCGGGGCGAACTTCAGCGGGCCCTGCGTCGCCGTCGCCATCCACTCCTGCGGCGTCCAGTGATCGAAGCGGTGGCGCAACACCTCCTCCGGGGTCTTCGGCTCGGGGATACCGACGTGGTCGGGCAGTCCACTGGTGTGGTTCAACAGGTGCGCCACGGTGACGGCGGCGAACCGGGCCGGCAGCAGCTCCGGCAGGATGCGTCGCACCGGCGTGTCCAGGTCGACCCGGCCCTCGGCCACCAACTGCAGCACCACCGTGGCGACGAAGACCTTGGTGATGCTGCCGATCCGGACCTTGTCCCGCGGCGTCACCGGCCGCCGCGTCCCGATGTCGGCCACGCCCGAGGTGCCGCGCCAGCATCCGGCCGTGCCGCCGACTCGCAGTTGCGCCGCGGTTGACGGCGGGTGCTCGAGGTCGTCGATCGCCGCCTGTAGCGCGGTGTGGTCCAGCGGCGGGAGCGGCACGGCCGAGGCGGCGGCGCGGCGGGCGGGCAGCGCCACGGTGGCGGCCAGCGCGGCCGTCCCCGCCAGGGCGGCGCCCGCGAAGGCCCTTCGTGACATGCGCGTTGAGGTCATGCTCCACACGCTGTCAGCGGGCACGTGCCCGAGCATCAGGGTTCGCCCCGGAGTGATCCCCGATCAACTCCCCCGGCCGGTCCCGCGTGCGGATCACCTCCTCGGTACCCAGCACATTCGGAAGACGCCGCAGACCGGGGCCGCCGGGTGAACATCCGGGTGTCGCGGCGGGCTGGGTGTCGCGGCGGGCGCAGCGCGCCTCCGCCCGACCTCGCCGATGTCCCCCATCGAGGCGGGCGGGTCGATCATGGCGTAAATGTCCCTGGACCAGCGGCTGAACGCCTCTACAGGGTCACCGTCGTTTCTGGGCCCATGGGCTTCCCCACGGCACCCGCCGCGCCGCCCTGGCGGAAGCGTCCGCTTTCCGTCAGCCCGCTCTACCGTCGCTCGTTGGGCTTCTCCGTCCACGAGGCGCTGGTGACCAGGGCTTCAGCAGATGGTGATCCTGAGGCTCATCGCTGTTCACGAGGGCCAGCAGCAATATGACCGCCTGTGCTCGTGAGGGTGGTGGGTCGTGCGGGTGGTGGGGATCAGTGGGCCTTGTCAGCCGGCCCGCGGAGTGAGGGTGGTGCGGTCGAACGGGCCGCCGTGCGCGGCGGCGTACGCGATGGCGTCGTTGACGGCATCGAGGTCGAACGACCGGACCCGTTCGGGGGCGAGATCCAGAGCGCCCGAGGCGAGGAGCCGGATGATGCCGACGTTGGCTGTGCGCGGGTACATCCACTGCCCACGCACGGTGATCGAGTTGCGCATGATCCATGGGTACGGGAGTGCGAGGTCGTCGCCACCGAGCATGCCGACGCCGCCCATGAGGACGACGCGGCCGTACTCGCGCACGGTCATGGCCGCCGTGCGCGACGCCGAGCTGGGTGCGCTCGGCGGGAGCAGGTCGATCACCATGTCGATCGGGCCGTCGGCCGCCGCGGACATCGCCGCGCGGTCGGTGTCCTCGTCTTCGGTCAGCGGAACCGGGCGCAGACGCGGACCGAACCGGTCGGCGAGGAGGTCGAGCGCGGCCTGGTTGCGGCCCGGGGCGACCACGCGGCCCGCTCCCATCGCGAGCGCGACCGCGACCGCGCTGCTGCCGAGGTTGCCGGTGGCCCCGCTGACGAGCAGCGTCTCGCCGGCTGCCAGCCCGCCTGCCAGCAGCCCGCCGTAGGAGATGGCGTGCACGGTGAGTGCGGCCCATCGGGCCGGATCGTCCCCTGCCACGGTGGGCAGCGGGAAGACGTTCTCCGTCGGGACCCGCATAAGCTCGGCGAACGCGCCGTCGTGCATGTACTCGGCGAGCCGCGCGCCGCCCTCCCCGCGCGAGCTCCAGCCCTGGAGCGTGATGTCAGGCGTCAGGGCGTCGTCCCGCGAGCGCACCGTCGAGTCGCACCACACCAGGTCGCCGATCCGCAGCCGGGTGGCGTCCGGGCCGACGTGGACGATCCGCCCCACCGCGCCAACACCGGGCACGACAGGAGGGACAAGGGGGTACTTCCGCTTGCCACCGAAGACTTCGGCCGCGTAGGGCGCCACGCTGGCGGCGAGGACCTCGACCACCACCTCACCGCCCCCGGCCTCGGGGTCGGGCACCTCCCGCACCGTGAGCGGGGCGCCGAACTCCGTCAGAACTGCTGCTCGCACGTGATGACCTCCGTGTTCGTCCGTGCTCGTGGGATCGACACTAGGAGCTGGGTGGGCATGCGGGAAGCGATGATCTGGCATCTGTGGTATGCGTAGGCCGCATGGACATCTCCAGCGCGGGACTGCGGGTCCTGCGGCAGATCGCTGAGTCGGGCAGCTTCACCGCGGCAGCGGCCCGACTCGGCTACACGCAGTCGGCCGTCTCACGCCAGGCCGCCGCCCTCGAACGCAGCGTGGGCACCACCCTGTTCGAGCGCCGCACGGACGGGGTACGGCTCACCGCCTCCGGCTTGACCCTGCTGCGGCACGCCCACACGGTCCTGGCCTCGCTCGCAGCGGCCGAGCGCGAGCTCACCGGCACCGTCCCGCGGACCGAACTGGTGCGGCTCGGGGTGCTCCTGAGCGCGGGCGCGGCGATCCTGCCCGCCGCGCTCGCACACCTCGCGGCGGCCGGCCCGCAGATCACGGTCACCACCAGCGAGGGCACCACGCCCACCCTGGTCCGGGCGCTGCGCGCGGGCTCGCTCGACCTCGCCGTGCTGACGTCCCGCCCACCCCACCGGCCCTTCGACGGCGACTCGCCGCGCCTGCACGTCGAGACCGTCGCGGACACCGAACTGGTCGTGGCGGTGCCGTCGACCGGAGAGTTCGCCGGACGCACCACGGTGCACGTCGACGAACTGGTCGACGCCGCGTGGATCGCCACCCCGTCATCGAGCTCCGAGCCGCTGCTCGGCGTCTGGCCCGGCCTGCCCGGACGGCCGCGCATCGTCCACTCCGCGCGCGACTGGCTGACGAAACTCCATCTGGTCGCCGGCGGCTTCGGTGTGACGACGGTGCCGTCCCGGCTCTCACCGGTGCTGCCGCCCGGGGTGAGCCTGCTGCGCGTCGACGGCGCACCCACCGAGATCCGCCGGGTGCTCGTGGCGCGGCTCCCCGGCCACCCCGGCCCGGCGATCACGGCCGTCACCCGAGCGATCACTTCGGCCGCCTGAACCGCCGCCGCCGGCAGCCAGTCGGACTACAAGCGCCGCAGCAGCCGGTGCATCGCCTCCGCGGACTCGGTCATGGCGGCCAACGAGCAGGACTCATCGGTGGCATGGGCCTGGTCCGGGTCGCCCGGTCCGTACACCACCACCGCAGGATCGCCGAGCCGGCCGGTCAGCACCGAGGCGTCGGTGAAGTAGGTCGCGTACTCGGCCGGGCGGACCGAGGAGCCGGGGGCCAGGATCTCCCGCGCGGCGACGGCAGCCGATGGGTCGGTGGCGACGCCGGGCAGGTCCAGCAGCTGTTCGAGGTCGATGCCGTCGCCGCACAGCCGGGCGATCTCCGCGATCGCCTCGTCCCGTCCGAAGCCGGGAACGGTGCGCACGTCCAGCCGCATCTCGGCGCGGTCCGGCACCAGGTTGGGCTGCTCGCCCGCGTGGAACGTGCCGATGTTGACCGTGGCCGGGCCGTGGGTCGGGCTCACCGGCCAGTCACCGTGCCCGTGGATCCTGCTCGCCGCGGCGGCGAGCGCGGCGATCGCGTTGCGGCCCAGCTCCGGGCGGGAGCCGTGCGCGGAGACGCCACGGGCCGTCGCGGCGAGCCACAGCACGCCCTTGTGGCCGAGGACGGTCCGGTTGCCGGTCGGCTCGGCCACGATGAGCAGGTCGGTGGGGGTGAGTGACGCCGTGTCGATCTCCCCGGCCCCCTGGCAGCCGGTCTCCTCGCCGAAGGTGAAGATCAGCTGGACGGCGGTGTCCCGCGGGCTTTCCCGGGCGGCCCGTATCGCCGCCTCGACCTGGCAGGCCACGCCCGCTTTCATGTCGCTGCTGCCGCGGCCGAGCAGCCGGCCGTCGCGCAGCTCCCCGCTCATCGGGTCGAACGACCAGCCCGACGGGTCGGCGGGCACGGTGTCCAGGTGTCCGGTGAAGGTGACCGGCACCCGTGGTACCGCGGGCCCGAACCGGGCGATGACGTTGGCCCGGCCGGGGATCGGCTCCTCGACCCGGACGTCGAACCCCGCGCCGTCCAGCCGGTCCGCCACCAGTGCGGCGGCCGGTGCCTCCCAGCCGCCCCGGGTGTCGATCCGCACCAGCCGCCGCGCGAGGTCCGTCGCACCGCGCCAGGTGTCCGCGTCGTCCATCGGAGGTCCTCCTGAGGTTGTGGTGAGTCGCCGTCATACGCGGTCCGGGGGCGCTTGCGTGGCCCGGGTGCTGTCGCGCACCACCAGGGTCGGCACGAGTGAGATACGCGCGTGCGGACCGCGCTCGGCGTCCTTGGCCAGGCTCGCCGCGGCCAGCAGCCGTACCGCCTCCGCGGCGATCCGGTCGCGGGGCTGATGGACCGTGGTCAGGGCCGGTTCGGCCAGCCGGGAGAACTCGATGTCGTCGTAGCCGGTCACCTGCACCTGCTGGGGCACCGCGAAACCGTGGGCCCGGCAGGCGCGGGTGGCCCCGAGCGCGATCAGGTCATCGGCGCATACGAGCGCGTCCGGAAGGCCGCCCTCCGCGATCAGCCGGGCCACGGCGGCCTCGCCCCACTCCACGCTGTAGTCCCCGAGCAGCACCTGGTCCGGCTTCACCTCGATGCCCAGCTCCTCGGCGCGCCGCCGGAACCCGGCGAACCGCTGCTCGGTCGAGGAGTGCGTCATCAGCGAGCCGATGAAGGCCGCCGACCGCGCCCCGCCGTCGTGGAGGTGGTCCATGACCTGCCGCATCGCGGCGACGTCGTCGACGCCCACCCAGTCGGTGGTGGTGCCGTCGACGAATCGGTCGAGCTGGACGAGCGGCAGCCGGTCCGCGGTCTGCTGCACGGCGGGCCGGCTGTCGACGCCGTGGCTCGGGCTGACGATGATGCCGTCGACGTTGCGCGCGGCGAGCGAGGCCAGCCGGCGCGCCTCGATCCGCGGGTCGGAGCGCGCGTCGCACAGGAACAGCTCCTTGCCCTCCTTGCCCAGGGCGTGCTCCACGCTCTCCACCAGCGAGGTGAAGAACGGGTTGGTGATGCTGGGCACGACCATCCCCACGGTGTCGGTACGACTGTTGCGCAGCGCCCTGGCGATGACATTGACCTGGTAGCCCAGGTCGTCGGCGGCGCGGCGGACCTTGCGTTCGACCGCGGCCGAGACCTGGCCCCGGCGGGAGAGCACCCGCGACACGGTGGCGGTGGAGACACCGGCCCGCTCGGCGACCTGAGCGATCGTGACCCGTTGCAATCGATTACCTTCCTGCCGGGAAACGTGGCGGTCACATGGCTTCAACACCGATGCGACCTAGCGCATTGAATCAGCATAGAGCCTTGACACGGCACCTGACCCCTGCCTACGGTCCTCCGCAACTCAGCTGTAATCGATTGCATCGAGGTGGCGCGATGACGACATCCGGGAGCATGAGCGACCTCGGGGTGTTCCCGTCCCGGCCGAGCGCGATCAAGGTGTTGTTCGGCACCCCGAAGGTCGTCATCGGCGTGGTGCACCTGCCGCCGCTGCCCGGCAGCCCGCATTACGAGGGCGTCCCGCTGGACGAGATCTGCGCCTTCGCGGTCGAGGAGGCGCGGGCCTATCTGGAGGGCGGCTGCCACGGGCTGATCGTGGAGAACCACTGGGACATCCCGTTCCTCAAACCGGGCGAACACGGTTATGAGACGTCGGCGGCGATGGCCGTGGTGACCGACCGGGTGCGGCACGCCGTGCTGGAGGGCGCCGGCGGCAGGCTCGGGGTCAGCGTGCTGTCCAACGCCGCCGAGTGCGCCATCGCCTCCGCCTGGTCCGGCGGCGGAGGATTCGTACGGGTCAACCAGTGGGCCAATGCCTATGTCGCCAACGAGGGCATCATCGAGGGCCAGTCGGCACACGCCAGCCGCTACCGCAGCCGGATCGGCGCCGGCCCGGTCAAGGTCTTCGCCGATGTACACGTCAAGCACGGTTCGCATGCCATCGTCGCCGACCGCACACTGGCCGAACAGACCGAGGACGCCGAGTTCTTCGGCGCCGATGTGCTGATCGCCACCGGCTCCCGGACCGGGGACGCCGCCTCGCTGGAGGAGGTCGAGGGCATCTCCGCCCACACCACCCTGCCGGTGGTGATCGGCTCCGGGATCACCGCGGGCAACATCGGTGGCCTGCTGCCGGCCTGCGACGGAGTGATCGTCGCCTCCTCGGTGAAGGACAACGGCCGCTGGTGGGGCCGGGTCGACCGGGCCAAGGTCCGCGAGCTGACCACCGCGGCGGCCAAGGCCGGAGTGGTGCTCCCGTGATCGTCTTCTGCGGGTACGCCAACATCGACCTGACCGTCGGTGTGCCGGCGCTGCCCGCTCCGGGTGACCGCGTGCAGGCGACCGCCATCCGCCACGGCCACGGCGGGATGGCCGCCAACGCCTCGGCGGCCGCGGCCCGGACGGGGGCCGACGCGTGGTTCGCCGGTGTGGTCGGACCGGAGCCGCGGAGCACGGCGTTCCTCTCCGCACTCGCCGCCGACGGGGTCCGCACCGACTGGACCGCCCGCACCGGCACCCTCACCACCGCCGTCGTGCTGCTCACCCCGGACGGCGAACGCGCCGTCATCAGCCAGGACGACGAGCTGGACGCCCGGCACATCATCCGCACGGTACGGGCCGCGCGCGAGGCCGGGGCCGACTGGCTCTACCTCGACGGCTACCGCTTCCCCGAGGCCGCCGCCGCGCTGGCCGAGGCCGCCGCCGACGCCCCGCCCGGGACGGCCGGACCGGGCCTGGTGGTGGACCTCGACGGCTGCGACCAGGCGGAGGCGATGCGCAGCGCACTGTCCGCGGCCGATCACGCCGTCGTCGGCCGGCCACTGGCCGTCGCGCTGCTGGGCGGGGAACCGGCCCTGGTCCGGGCCGCCGCCGACATGGACGTCCATCTGGTCGTGACCGACGGTTCGCGCGGCTGGACCCTGCTGACCCCGGCCGGTGAACGCCACGACGGTCCGGCGATCGAGGTGGACACCGTCGACGCCACCGGGGCCGGAGACTGCTTCACCGGCGCATACTGCGCCGAACTGGACCGAGGCCGGTCCCCGCTGGAGGCGGCGCGCTTCGCCGCCGTCGCCGCCGGCCTGTCCTGTACCCGGCCCGGCGCCCGTGACGGGCTGCCCGACCGGCGGGCCGTCGACTCCTGGCTCGCGGCCCACCCCACTCCCGGAACCCCCGAAACCCCGGAGCCGACCCGCACCCAGTAGGACAAGGAGAGCAGATGCGCCAGAAAGTGACGGCCATGGTCGCGCTGGGCCTGCTGCTGACGACCGTCGGCTGCGACACCCAGGCCCGCCGCGAGATGGCGGCCGAGAAGAAGACCACCGAGCAGGGCCCGCCGCCGCCCGCGGAGGTCGCCCGCTCCTGTACCGTCCGCGGCCACGCTCCGAAGATCGGTATCGTGCCCATCAACCTCCAGGCACTGTTCTTCAACCAGATCAACACCGGCGCCCGGACCGTGGCCCGCAAGGCCGGGGTGAAGACCCAGATCGTCAACGGCAACGACGACTCCGCCACCCAGTCCAACGCCATCGACGACCTGGTGGCCAACCACTACGACGCCATCATCGTGGACGCGGTCGACACCGAGGGCATCAAGCCCGCCATCCGCCGGGCCAAGGCGGCGGGCGTGCCGGTCGTCGCCGTGGACGCCACCGTCGACGACCCCGCCGTCTCCGTCCAGGTCGGCGTCGGCAACGCCGAAGGCGGCCGGCGGATCGGCGAGGCCCTGCTGAAGACGGCCGGCAACCGCGGTGGGATCGGCGTCGTCGGCGCGCTCAACAGCACCATCCAGAACGAGCGGCAGAAAGGATTCACCAAGACCGTCACCGCCAAGGGCATGAAGATCCAGAACGTGGTCGACGGCCGCAACATCCAGGAGAACGCCCAGACCGCCGCCGAGAACCTGCTCACCCGCGACCCGGGCCTGAAGTACGCCTACGCCACCGGCGAGCCCGCCCTGATCGGCCTGGCCGCCGCCGTGGTCAGCCAGCACCGCACCAAGGACCTCAAGGTCGTCGGATGGGACCTGTCCAGCCAGGCCGTCGACGGGCTGCGGGCCGGCTGGATCACCGGTGTGCTGCAGCAGAACACCTTCCGGTTCGGCTACGAGGCCATGAATTCCGCGATCGACCTGGCCTGCGGCCGCACCACCCGCCGACACGTGCCCGTCCCCACCCAGCTGGTGACCCCGGACAACGTCAAGGACTACCTCTACTACCTGGAGAAGTGATGGGCGAGAGCGCGCTGGTCTCCCTGCGAGGAATCACCAAATCGTTCGGCGCCGTCCGCTCGCTGCGCGGCGTCGACCTGACCCTGGCCCCGGGTGAGGTGCTCGGCCTGGTCGGCGACAACGGCGCCGGGAAGTCGACCCTGATGAAGGTCCTGGCCGGTGCGGTCCAGCACGACGGCGGGCAGATCTCCATCGACGGCCGCGACGTCCGCTTCACCAGCCCCGCCGACGCCCGCCGCGAGCGGGTCGGCATCGTCTACCAGGACCTCGCTCTGTGCGACACCCTCGATGTGGCCAGCAATCTTTTCCTCGGCCGTGAACCGCGCAGGGGCCCCTTCATCGACCGTGCGACGATGCACGCCCAAGCGGCCGAAACCCTCTCCGAACTGCACGTCCGGGTGAAATCCACCTACCAGGAGATCGGCGAGCTGTCCGGAGGGCAGCGGCAGGCCGTGGCGATCGCCCGGGCGGTGTCGTTCCGCCCGCGCGTGCTGATCCTGGACGAACCCACCGCCGCGCTCGCCGTCGCCGAGGTCCGGCAGGTGCTGAAGATGATCCGCGACGTCGCCGCCCAGGGCGTCGGCGTCATCCTGATCACCCACCGGCTGCAGGACCTGTTCGAGGTCTGCGACCGGATCACCGTGATGTACGAGGGACGCAGCGTCGAGGACGCTCCGATCTCCGATCTCGACATCGAACGGCTCGTCGCCATGATCACGCGATCCGGCGCCACGAACGGCGGGCCCGGCACCGAGGAGGTGGCGTGACATGAGCGCCGACACCGTGATGCGCCCCACCGCCGTACTGGGCCGTCCCCCGGGCCGCTGGCAGCGCGCCAACAAGGCCACCCTGGCCATGCTCGGCGTGGGCGTCGCGCTCTTCCTCGGCTTCGGCATCGCCGCCCCCAACTTCCTGACCTTCACCAACCTGTCCAATCTGGCCACCCAGGTGGCGATCACCCTGATCGTGGCGGTCGCCATGACCTTCGTGATCAGCACCGGGCAGATCGACCTGTCCGTGGGATCGATCCTGGCGTTCACCGCCACCTGCACCGCTGAGATGCTGCAGGCCGGCTGGGACTCCTCCGTGGTGATCGTCGTTGCGCTGCTCGCCGGGCTCTTCTGGGGCGCCGTCAACGGATGGCTGTCGGCCTATCAGAAGATCCCCCCGTTCATCGTCACCCTCGCCACCATGTCGGTCGTCCGCGGTCTGGCACAGCTGTGGACCAAGGGGTTCTCCGTCCCCATCGACGCCCGGCTCTTCGTCGCCAAGCTCGGCGACGCCTCCTTCCTCGGGCTGTCCGCGCTGGCCTGGATCGCCCTGGCCACGGTCACCGTCGGAGCGGTCCTGCTGTCGAAGCTGCCGTTCGGCTCCTACGTCAACGGCATCGGCGCCCAGGAGGAGTCGGTACGGCGAGCGGGGGTGAACACCGCCCGGATCAAGATGATCACCCTGATGCTGACCGGTGTGGCCGCCGGTATCGCCGGGCTGCTCACCGCGGCCAGGCTGGGGTCCGGCTCCGCCAACTCCGGACAGGGCTTCGAGCTCACCGTGATCGCCGCGGTCGTGCTCGGCGGCACCAATCTGTTCGGCGGCAGGGGCACCGTGCTCGGCACCGTCATCGGCGCCCTCATCACCGGAGTCATCGCCAACGGCCTCAACCTGCTCGGCGTGAGCCCGTTCCTCACCCCCATCGTCACCGGCCTGGTGCTGCTCGCCGCGATCTGGCTCAATCTGCGCGGCCGGGCGATGGCCGACCTGTTCGCCCATCTGACGGGCCGCTCATGAGCGGCCCCTCCCCCCGCACCGTGACCACGGTGACCGGACCCGTGCCCAGCACCGGGCTCGGCCTCACCCTCACCCATGAGCATCTGCGCAACGACGTCCGCAAGGCCGTCACCACCCCGGCCGACCCCGGGCTCCGCCCTCTGCGCGACGCCCGCACCACTCCCGAACTCGCCTGGCTGCTGCGCGAGCAGCCCTACGCCTGCCTCGACCACTGTGTGCTCGACGACACCGAAGCGATGCTGGCCGACCTGCGCGCGTTCGCCGCCGGCGGGGGCGGCACGATCGTCGACGTCACCCCGGGCGGACTGGGCCGCGACCCGGCGGCGCTGCGCGCGTTCTCCGAGGACAGCGGTGTACGTGTGGTCATGGGCAGCGGCTGGTACCTGGAGCCCTACCATCCCCGGCCGCTGTCACCCGCGGACGAGCGCGACCTCGCCGTCGCATTGCTGGCCGAGTTCACCGAGGGGGCCGACGGCACCGGGATCCGGCCGGGCGTCATCGGCGAGATCGGGGTCTCCCCGCGGTTCACCGAGGGTGAGCACACCGCGCTGCGCGCCGCCGCGCGCACCCAGCGCGAGACCGGTGTCCCGCTCTACATCCATCTGCCCGGCTGGCAGCGCCGCGCCCACGAGGTCCTGGACCTGGTACTGGGAGAGTACGGGGTGGCGCCGGCCGCCTTGGTGCTGTGCCATATGGACCCCTCGCACGCCGATCCGGACTATCAGCGGTCGGTGGCCGACCGCGGCGTCTGGCTCGAATTCGACATGATCGGCATGCCGTTCCGCTACCCCGGCGAGGGGCAGTCCCCGGCACCCCACGAAACCGCGCACGCGATCGCCGGGCTCATCGCCCGCGGACACGGCGACCGGCTGCTGCTCAGCCACGACGTGTTCCTCAAGAGCATGCTCACCGCCTACGGCGGCAACGGCTTCCGCTATGTGCCGGAGCTGTTCCTCTCCCGGCTCGTCGAGCACGGCGTGCCCCGGCGGACCGCCGCGAGCCTGCTGCACACCAACCCGGCCCGGCTGTTCGAGCACGCCGCCGGGTCCTGACGTCCTGACCACCGTCCCGGCGTTTCGCCCCATCCCCGTTGCGTTCGCCCCATCCCCGTTATGAAGGAGCACCCGTGAGCCGCGTCCTGATAGCCGGTGAGAGCTGGATCTCCCAGTCCACACACATCAAGGGGGTCGACTCGTTCACCACCAGTACCTATGTGACCGGAGTCGAGCCGCTGCGCCGGGCGCTGGAGGGCCGCGGGCACGAGGTCATACACCTGCCCGCGCATCTGGTACCCGGGCAGTTCCCGGGCGATGCCGATGCGCTCGCCGGCTACGACGTCGTCATCCTCTCCGACATCGGGGCGAACTCCCTGCAGCTCTCCCCCGAGGTGTTCGAGCGGGGCACGCCGGGGGCCGACCGGATCGACACACTGCGCGGATGGGTCGGCGACGGCGGCGGGCTGCTGATGGTCGGCGGCTATCTCTCCTTCACCGGCTTCGAGGGCAAGGCCGCGTACCGCAACACCGCGCTGCACGAGGTGCTGCCGGTCGAGCTGCTGCCCGAGGACGACCGCGTCGAACTCCCCGCGGGTGGCCGCGCGTCGGCCGTCGGCACCGGCCATCCCGCCCTCGGCGGGGTGACCGGCGCATGGCCGCCGCTGCTCGGCTACAACCGCGTCCGGCCACGTCCGGGCGCCGAGGTCCTGGCCACCCTGGGCGGCGACCCCCTGGTGGCGGTGGCCGGGTACGGCGCGGGACGGTCGGCGGTCTTCACCTCCGACTGCTCCCCGCACTGGGCGCCCGCGGCGTTCTGCGAGCAGTGGGACGGCTACGCCCGGGTCTTCGGCGGCCTCGTCGAATGGCTCTCCCAGTGAGCCGGTCCGAGCGGCTGCTGAAGGCCGCCGCCCCGGTCATGGAACGGGCGCTGCGCATGCGCTTCGTCACCGAGGTCACGGCCGGCACGATCAGCGACGCGGACTACGCCGACTACCTGGAGATCGAGGCCGCGTTCGTGGAGACGGCCACCCGGCTGCACGGACTGGCCGTGTGGGGTGCCCCCGGCCGGACGGCGCTGGAGCGCAACGCCCGTGCGGTCCACGCGCTGACCACCACCCAGGCGGACTACTTCCGCGAGGCGCGCGCCGCCTGGCCCGTCCCCGCCCGGCCGGACGCCGCCCGGCGGGCCGAGGTGCTGTCGCGGTACGCACTCGGCGTGGCGCGGGAAGGCGGCTACCCGGCGGTGATGACGATGCTGTTCGCCGCGGAGAGCCTCTACCTCACCTGGTGTACCCGGGCACACGAGCACGGCGCCGTCCCCGACGGCGCGGTGAGCGCCTGGGTGGCGCTCCACGCGGACCAGGCGTTCCGGGACGGGGTGCGGGCTCTCGCGGCGGAGGTCGACGCCCTGCCGGACGACATCCCCCAAGAGCGGCTGACCCACTGGTTCACCGGCATGCTGGAGGCGGAAATCGCCTTCCACGACGCGGTGTTCGGGTGACCGGGCGTCGGCGGGACCCGATCGGGCCGATCCCCCGACCGGGCCGCTGAGCCGGGGTGACGCGTACGGTTCCGCGTGGGTGGGCTCGGCGATATGCGGAACTGTCGGCAGGGGTTCGACGGCCGGCTTCACCCGCGGCTGCCCGCCGAAGTTGATCTCGGTGCCCTCTCCCTGGCGGTGATGCCCTTCCTGTCCGCCGCCCAGCGCCGCGCGGGCCGCGAACGGGGCTCCGCCTCCGCGGTCGCCGACTCCAAGCAGACTCTGCTGTGCACCTACCTCTCCGCCGTCCTCCTGGCCGGGCTGGTCCTCAACGCCACCCTCGGCTGGCCGGCCCCATCGCCGCTCTGGTCATCGCGGTCATCGCCGTCAAGGAGGGTCGCGACGCCTGGCAGGGCCAGGGATGCTGTGCGGCCCCGGCCGCCGCGATCCCGGCCAGGCGACAGGACGCGGACGCCTGCGGTGGTTGCCCAGGTCGCTGAACTCCTCCGGGTCAAACCCCGCCCGGGCCCAAGCCGGCCTGTAGTGCGCAGGCACCAGGACACGTGAGCGGCTGGTCCGGGTGCACCAGGGCAAGACGGCGGCGGGGGACGATGCCCGGCGAGGCGCCGGAGGGAAGGGTTGGAGGCGCGTGAATCTCACGCATTCCCCCTTGCCCAGTGGCGTCTGGAGTGATCAACACGTGGCGACATTTCTTTACCGGATCGGACGGTGGGCCTTCCGGCGGCGCCGTTACGACGCGGCGGGGTCGGCCCAGCCGGCTGACCGGCCGAGCAGTTCGGCCCGCTGGCGGACGTCCATGTCCGAAGCGGTGGTTTCCCCGGTCCCTATCGGGAGGCTGTCGATCGGTGCCCTCGGCATCTTGGCACTCGCCCTCGGCACCCTGCAGACAGTGGTGGATCCCGCGCTCCCGCTGCTGCAACGCGAGCTGGGAGTCAGCTCTGGCGAAGGGGCACTGGTCTCCAACGCAGTGCTCATCACCGGCGCCGCCGTCGCACCCGTCGCAGGCAAACTCGGCGACCGCTACGGCGGGAAGCGGGTGCTGGTCCGGCTCATGGCCGTGGTCTCGGCCGGTGGTCTGTTGGCCGGCTTGGCGCCGAGCCTGACGGTGTTGTTACTCGGTCAGATATTGCAGGGCGCCATGGTGGGTGCGCTGCCCCTTTCCTTCATCCTGGTGCGCAAGCACCTCCCGGCAGGAGAGTCACAGCTGGGGATGGGGCTGGTCATGGCGCTGTTCACGGGCGGCGGCATGGTGGGAACGCTGATTGCCGGGCCGATCGCGGAAGGACTTTCCTGGCATTGGATGTTCGCGCTGCCGACGATCGCGATCATCGCGATGACGTTGGTCGTGGCTCGGTTGATGCCGCATGATCCGCCGATCGAATCGGAGTACAGGTTCGACTGGCCGGGCGTGGTTCTGCTGAGCGGCACGTTGCTCGCGTTCATGCTCGGGCTCGTGAGGGTGACGGGCGACGACGGCCTGCCGCCACTCGCGGTCGGGGCCCTCGCGGTGGTCGTGTCCGCCCTTGCGACCGGATGGGTCGTCGTCGAGCGCCGGGCCGCCTCGCCGATGGTCGATCTGCGCATGCTGGCCAAGCCCGCGATGTGGCATGCGTGCATGCTCACCATCGTCATCACCACCAGTTTCGGAATGGTGAGCTTTCTGCTCCCACAGCTGTTCGGGGTACCGGGCGACGGGTACGGCTTCGGAGCGAGCACCACCGACATCGGGCTGTTCCTGCTCCCCGGCGCCATCGCCGGGGCGGTGAGCGATTCGGTCGGCGGGGTCACGGCACGGCGTTTCGGTCTGCGTGCCGTGGTCATCGTGGGCGCCGTCGTCACCGCGGCCACGATGATCGCCCTGGTGTCGCTGCACACCGCGGAATGGCAGCTCATCCTCGCGAAGGCGCTGGCCGCGATGGCCGCGGGCGTCGGCACCACGGCGTTGCTCACCAGCGCTGCCACCGCCGTCGAGACCAAGGACACCGGCATCGCCACCAGCGTGCTCGTGGTGACACGCGTGATCGGCATCGCCCTGGGCGTCCAGATCGCCGCCGCGATCCTCGACGCCGGGCCCGACCCGACGACGGGCCTGCCTACCGAATCGGCCTTCGTCACAGGTTTCGCCGTCGCCGGCCTCGTCGCCGCACTGTCACTGCTCGTTGTCCGTATGACAAAGGAAAAGGGAGCCCGGGCATGAAACCCACCGGTCTGTCGAGGGACGTGAGGACGACCGCGAAGCGCACAGTCCTGATCTCCGGGGCCAGCATCTCCGGACCCGCGCTGGCGTACTGGCTGCACCGGTCCGGATGCGCGGTCACGGTGGTGGAGAAGGCAGGCGCGCTGCGCGACGGTGGTTACCCGATCGACATCCGCGGCACCGCGATCGAGGTGGTCCGGCGGATGGGGATACTGCCGCAATTGCGGGACGTGCACATCGACTCGCGTCGCTGCACTTTCCTCAACGCCGATGGCAGTGAAGTGGCCTCGGTCAGCCCCAGCGCCGTTGCCGGCGGTGTCGAGGGACAGGACCTCGAGGTGCGTCGTGGGGATCTGGCCGCGGTCCTCTACGGAAAGGTCCGCGACGACGTGGAGTTCCTGTTCAACGACTCCATCGACACACTCGACCAGTCCGGACAAGGGGTCGACGTCACTTTGCGCAGTGGGCAACGGCGCACGTTCGACCTGGTGGTCGGCGCCGACGGTATGCACTCACAGACCCGGGAGTCCCTGTTCGGCCCCGAAGAACGGTTCCACCGCTACCTCGGCTACTGCTTCGCCATCTTCACCATGCCGAACACCTTCGGGCTCTCCCACGAGCTCGTGTTGTGGAACGCCCCGGGGAAGGCCGCGGCGCTCTACGCCGTCGGGGAGGACGACGAGCTGCACGCCTTCCTGAACTTCCACCAGCCGGAACCGCCGTTCGACGCCCTCCGGAACCCCGACGCCCAGCGGGACCTGGTCGCCACGGTCTTCGCAGGCGCGGGATGGGAGGTCCCCGGCATGGTGGGCGCCATGCGCGACGCGGATGACCTGTTCTTCGACACGGCCGGTCAGATCCGCATGCCCCACTGGTCCAGCGGCCGCGTCGCGCTCGTCGGCGACGCCGCGTACGCGCCCTCGTTCCTCACCGGACAGGGCTCAAGCCTTGCGCTGGCCGGTGCCTACATGCTCGCGGGCGCCCTGGCCACGAACCGGGACCACACCGCGGCCTTCGCCGCCTACGAACGCGACGTCCGCGAGTTCGTCGCCATGAATCAGGCACTGGTCGACAACGGTGCGGCCACGCTCTTCCCCACCACGGCGCGGGCCCTGGAACAACGCAACGCCATGCTGCGTGGCCTCGTCACCATGCCCTCCGCGACAGCGCGACCGGCCCACTCGGCCCTTACGCTGCCCGCATTCGCCCCGATGCCGTGACCTCAACGCGGGGGTCGTGGCCGCGTCGTGACGGGTCGCCAGGCGGCGGTTCTTCGCGCCTGGCGACCGTCCGGGGCCGACGGTCGGCCGCCCTTGGGGTCGCCCTGGGGATCGCCCTTGGAGCCGGAGACGCGTGGCGCGGCGGGGCGGCGCATCACCCTGTCCGAGCGCAGACGGCCCAGAACCCGCATGGGAAGACCGGCCAGCCCGGTATCGGGCTACGGCAGGCGGTCGGTGCCGGGGCCGTCGGGGGTGGCGCGTACCAGGCCCGTCCGGTAGGCGATGACGACGAGTTGCGCCCGGTCGCGGGCCTCCAGCTTCGTCATGGCGCGCTGCACGTGGGCGCGGACGGTGAAGGGGCTGAGGAACATCCGCTCGGCGATCTCCTGGTTGGACAGGCCGGTCGCGACCAGGGCCACCATCTCGCGTTCGCGCGGGGTGAGCACGGCGAGCTGTTCGGGGTGGTGCCGCGGGGCGTCGTCCGGTGTGGCCAGGAAACGGGCGACCAGGGAGCGGGTCGCGGCGGGGGACAGAAGAGTGTCGCCGTCGGCGATCGTGCGCACGGCGTCCAGCAGGTCCTCGGCCCCGATGCCCTTGCCGATGAAGCCGCCGGCCCCCGCGCGCAGCGCCTGAGCGACGTACTCGTCGGTCTCGTACGTGGTGAGGATCAGGATGCGGCTGGCACGCAGTTCCGGGTCCGCGCAGATCTCCGACGTGGCGGTGAGACCGTCCACCTCGGGCATACGGATGTCCATGATCACCACGTCCGGGCGCAGCTCCCGGGTGAGTCTCACCGCCTCCCTGCCGTCGGCGGCCTCGCCGACCACGGTGATGTCGTCGGCACTGTCGAGAAGCATCCGGAAGGCACCGCGCAGCAGGGCCTGATCGTCGGCGAGCAGCACACGGAGCGTCATGGCGCATCCCCGGCCTCTCCGTCACCCGTCCGTCCGTCGCGTGTCCGTCCGTCGTCCGTCGCTCCGTCGGCCATCCGCCCCTCGATGGTTGTCGCTCCGTCAGTCGTCCGCGTCGTGTCCTTGGCGGGCGGGAGGGGCAGTTGGGTGGAGACGAGGAAGCCGCCCTCCGGGCGCCTGCCCGCGGAGAGGTGTCCTCCGACCGCGGTGGCACGTTCGCGCATTCCGATCAGACCGTAACCGGGGGGACGGTCCGGCACCGTGGACGCACTCGGTCCCGAGGATGCGGTCGGTCCCCTGGACGCACTCGATCCCGTGGACGCGCCCGGCGCCGTACGGGCGCCCCCTCCGTCGTCGGCGACGGTGATGGTCACGCGATCGCGGTTCCAGGTGAGGCGCACCCGGGCGCTACCGGTACCGGCGTGCTTGGTCACGTTGGTCAGGGCCTCCTGGACGATGCGGTAGGCGGTGAGGTCCACTCCCGGCGGCAGCGGCCTGGCCGTGCCCTCCTGGTGTACCGACACCTCCAGACCCGCGCGGCGGAAGGACTCGAGGAGCGTGGGAAGCCGGGACAGCCCGGGCGCCGGTTCGGCGGGCCCGGCCGCGTCCCCGGACTGACGCAGCAGACCGACCGTGGCCCGCAGTTCGTCGAGTGCGTGGCCGGTGGTCTCGACGAGCTCCTGCAGGCTCTTGCGGGTCTGCTCCGGGCGGGCGTCGAAGAGGTGGGCGGCGACGGTGGCCTGCGCGTTGGCCAGGGTGATCTGATGGGCCACCAGGTCGTGCAGTTCCCGGGCGATGCGCACCCGTTCCTCGGCCACTCTGCGGCGCGCCTCGCTTTCCCGGCTCTTCTCGGCCCGCCGGGCCCGCTCCTCCACGGCCGCCAGGTAGGCCCGTCGGTTCTGCACCGAGTGACCGAGTACGCCGGCCACCAGCGGGAAGGCCGCCACCGCTCCGACCCTGCTCGCGTCCTTCCAGGAGAGGGCCCCGAACAAGGGGGTGGAGGCGACCAGCAGCGCCACGGAGGTGAGCGACACCGCGCTCGCCGCGTGCCGTTCGGTGCGTGCGGTGAGCGAGTAGGCGGTGATCACGGCGGGGGCCACGATGAGCGGGCTCAGCAGGAGGCCCAAGAACGGCACCAGCACGCCGCTCGCGGTCGTGGCCGCCATGGCGGCCAGGGGCGCCCGGTGCCGCACCGGCAACACGGCACAGGACACCACGGCGATGAAGTAGGCGGCGGCGGGCGGCGGTGACAGCGTGCTGCCGTCCTCCCGCACCACGCCGCCGAGCAGACAGAGCGCGAACGCCGTCGCCGTGATCGCTCCCTCCCGCCACCACGTGCCGCGCGGTCGCGGGCCACCGCCACCCGTGTTCGTCATGCTCAGTGCCGGTGCCGGCCGACGGGGAGCCGCGGCGCCACTGTGTCCGGCACGGTCGCGGGGGCCGGGACACGCGTGCTCAGTTTCTCACCCTCGATATCCACAGTCGGCAGCACGCGGTTCAGGATACGGGGCAGCCACCAGGCCCGGTCGCCGAGCAGTGCCAGGACCGCGGGTGCGATCGCCATCCGGACCACGAAGGCGTCGAAGGCGACGGCGGCGGCCAGGCCGACGCCCATCGTCTGGATGGTCGGGCTGCTCATCCCGATGAATCCGGCGAACACGCTGATCATGATGATCGCCGCCGCGGCCACCACACGTCCGCTGTGCCGGAAACCGCCCACGATCGCCTCGTCGTAGGACGCGCCATGGACGTGGGCCTCCCGCATCCTGGTGAGGAGGAAGACCTCGTAGTCCATGGCGAGGCCGAACACGATGCCGATGATGAGAATCGGCATCAGCGACATGACCGGACCGGTCTGCTCGATGCCGATCAGGTCTGCCGCCCAGCCCCACTGGAAGACGGCGACGAGGACGCCGAAGGCGGCACCCACCGACAGCAGGAAGCCTAGCGCGGCCTTGACCGGGACCAGGACCGAGCGGAAGACCACCGTCAGCAGGAGCACCGCCAGGCCGATGACCACGGTCAGATAGGGGATGAGGGCGTCGGACATGGCTTCGGAGATGTCGATGTTCATCGCGGTGGTGCCGGTCACCAGGATGCCGGCGCCCGTGTCGGCCTCGACGCCGGAGACCGCGCCCCGGATCGCGTGCACCAGGTCCTTGGTCTCGCCGGTGTTCGGCGCGGTCCGCGGGACGGCGGTGAGGACGGCCGTGTCCTTGGTCCGGTTGAGCACCGGATCACCGACCGACGCGACCCCGTCCACTCCCCGTATGGTCTTCACGACCAGGTCCGTGGTGGCCCGGGTGTCCCCGGACTCCGACGTGTCCACGACCACGGTCAACGGGCCGTTGAAGCCGGGGCCGAAGCCTTCTGACAGCAGGTCGTAGGCACGGCGCTGGGTGGTCTCCACCGACTTGGACTCATCTCCGGGCAGCCCGAGTTCAAGGCTCAGCGCCGGTAGGGCGACGGCGCCGAGACCGAGCCCGGCGATCAGCAGCACGGTCACCGGCCGGCGCAGCACGAACCGCGCCCAGCGGATGCCGAGCCCAGGCCGGCCGGCCGCGGCGGGCACCGGGTGCGGGCGCTCGCTCCCCGGCCGGGTGGCCTTGCGAGCGGCACGGGAGAGTACCCTTCCCCAAGCTCTCGGCTTCGCTCGAGCAGGGGATACCCCATTGCCGAAGAAGCCGAACAGCGCGGGGACCAGGGTCAGTGCGACGAGTACGGCAAGGGCCACGGCGCCCGCGCCGCCCATGCCCATCTTGGTGAGTTCGGGGATGCCGACGACCCCCAGCCCGACCAGGGCGATGAAGACGGTCGCGCCGGCGAAGACGACGGCGGATCCGGCCGTGCCCACCGCCCGGCCGGCGGCCTCCTCCGGCTCGCTGCCCCGGGCGCGCTCGTCGCGGAAACGGGAGGTGATGAAGAGTGCGTAGTCGATGCCGACCGCCAGCCCCAGCATCAGCGCCAGGATGGCGACGGTGGACGTCAGGCCCAACGGAACGGCCAGCGCGGAGACCAGGCCGAAGGCGATGGCCACGCCCACGAGGGCGGTCAGCAGCGACAATCCGGCCGCGACCAGCGATCCAAGGGCGAGGACCAGCACCACCGCCGCCACCGCCACTCCGATGATCTCCGTCGTACCGCCCGGCTCCTCTTCCGAATCCAGGGCCGAGCCGCCGATCTCCACGGTCAGCCCCGCGTCCCGGGCCTGGCTCGCGGCGTCCTCGAGGGCGCTCTTCGTCGACTCGGTCAGGTCGACGGCGTCCGCGGTGTAGGTGATCGTGGAGTAGGCGATGGTGCCGTCCTCGCTGACAGCGCCGGTCTCATAGGGGTCGGTGGTCGACGCGACCTGATCGCCCCCGTCCAGCGAGCCGAGCGTGTCCTCGACGGCCGCCTTGTTCTCCCTGGCCGTCACCCGCTGCCCGTCCGGGGCCTGGAACACCAAACGGGCCTCGGCACCTTGGGAGTTGCTCTGCGGGAAGCGCTCGTCCAGCAGGTCGAACGCCTTCTGCGACTCGGTGCCGGGCATGGAGAGGTCTTCTTCCTCCCCGGCCGGCGCCATGGCGGCGGCGACGACGGCCAGCACCAGGACACCCAGCCACACACCGCCCACGAGCCGGCGCCGCCGGAAGGCCCACCGTCCGATCCGGTAAAGAAATGTCGCCACCTGTTGATCACTCCAGACGCCACTGGGCAAGGGGGAATGCGCGAGATTCACGCGCCTCCAACCCTTCCCTCCGGCGCCCCGCCGGGCATCGTCCCCCGCCGCCGTCTTCGCCTGGTGCACCCGGACCAGCCGCTCTGCGTGTCCTGGTGCCTACGCACTACAGGCCGGGGCGGGCCGGGGCAGTGCTTGACCCTTTCGAGGGAGCCCCAGTGGTCTTACCGATCGCGCGGCGAGTGCATCGTCCTCGGTACCGCCACCATGGCAGCCCTCGCCCTGTCATCTGGGCCCAGAGCTGGGCCGGGCCTCACAAGGCGATCGGCCGATACGCCAGGGCATGATCGACTACTTCGTCGGTTCGGTGCCCACGCGGTGGGCGGGGCGGCACGTGGGCCGCCCCTTGTTACGGCGGGTTGTCGCCCACAGGAGCAGGGCGGCGAGGCTGAATGACATGCCGAGGGCTGTCACGGCCGACCAGCCCGCCGCTGCGTAGGCGAGGGAGGAGCCGAGGGCGCCGAGGCCGCTGCCCGCCGAGTAGAAGACCATGTAGCCGCCGATGATCCTGCTGCCCGCGTCGGGCCGGACGGCGTGGATCAGGGTCTGGTTGGTGACGTGGACGGCTTGGACGGCGAAGTCCAGCAGGACGGCGCCGATCGCCAGCGCCCACAGCGACTGCCGGGTCAGGGCGATCGGGAGCCAGGAAAGCGCCAGCAGGGCGAGGCCGACACCGGTCGTACGCTCGGCGAGCCCCCGGTCGTTCCAGCGCCCTGCCACTCCGGCGGCGACGGCCCCGGCCGCCCCGGCGAGCCCGAACGCTCCGATCGCGGTGTGCGACAGCGACCACGGCGGACCGCTCAGGGGCTGCGCCACGCCACTCCACAGCGTGCTGAACGCCGCGAACACCAGCAGGGCGAGCGCGCCCCGGATCCGCAGCAGCGGATGGTGGACGAACAGGGCGACCGTCGAGGCCACCAGCCGTCCGTACGACGCCTCGCGCATCCCGGCGGACGGCGCGCCCGGGGGCAGAACACGACGCAGCAGCAGGGCGAGGACGGCGGTGACGCCCGCGGACGCCAGGTAGACCGCCCGCCAGCCGGCGAGGTCGGCGAGGACGCCCGCGGCGGCGCGGGCCAGCAGGATTCCGGTGACGATACCGCCGGTGACCGTCCCGACGGCACGGCCGCGCCGGGCGGGCGGAGTCAGAGCGGCAGCCGCCGCGACCATCGTCTGGGCGACGACGGCGAGCAGCCCGACCACGGCGAGCGCGCCCAGCAGCGCCGCCACGCCCGGCGCCAGCCCGGCGCCCAGCAGGGCCAGTGCCAGCAGCCCGAGCTGACCGGTGACCAGCCGCCGACGGTCGAGCAGGTCGCCGAGCGGCACCAGCGTCAGCAAGCCCGCCGCATAGCCGAGTTGCGTCACGGCGGTGATCACACCGAGCAGCCCCGAGCCGAGCGCGAACCGCTCGCCGAGGGTCACCAGCAGGGGCTGGGCGAAGTAGACGGTGGCGACGGAGCTGCCGCAGGCGAGGGCGAGCAGAGGCACCAGCCCGGCGGACGGCGACGGGACCGGAACCGGAACCGAGGCCGAAGCATGCGCCTCGTGACCGCTGCTGCCGCCACTCCCCTCGCACTCGCCACGTCCACCACACTCGCTACTCCCGCCGCGCCCGTCGTTCCCGCCGCGCCCTTCGCTCCCGCCGCTCCCGCCAACCGCACCGGAGCACTGGATCGCCATACCGACACACCTCCCACTCGGTTGCATCTTGCTACCGGCGCGCCACAGTAGCCATGCGAGGTAGCATGTTGCAACCAACCCTGGAGGGGATCCGGAAAGCCGGAGGAGAGGAGCCACGGATGGTCGCCCGCACCCGATTCGACGCCGACCCCTGTCCCGTCGCCCGGACGGTGAACGCCATCGGCGACTGGTGGTCGCTGCTGATCGTGCGGGACGCCTTCGACGGCAGCCGCCGCTTCGGCGAGTTCCACCGCAGCCTCGGCATCGCCAAGAACATCCTGTCGGCACGGCTGCGCGCACTGGAGGAGGCCGAGGTGCTGCGCGGCGTGCCCGCGCCAGACGGCGCGTCCCACCGCGAGTACCTCCTCACGGACAAGGGCCGCGCCCTGTTCCCGGTGATCGTCGCTCTGCGCCAGTGGGGCGAGGAGCAGTGCTTCACCCCGGGCGAGGACCACTCCCGCCTCCTCGACCGCCGGACCAGCCGCCCGTTGCGCCGCTTGCGGATCCAGGCGGCGGACGGACGGCTGGTAGAGCCGGAGGACACCGTCGTGGAAAAGGTGCAAGCGACGGAGACGGCCGGGAAGGAGACCTCGACGAAGGCGGGAAGGACCCGCTGAGCGGAGCCGTCGGGCAGGAGGACAGGCGGTGAGGGTGATCTCCGGCCGCTCAGGCGGTCTCGGCCCGGGTGCGACGCGCCTCGTGGAGGAGCTCGCCCCACCACAGCAGCTCGTCGAGCATCGCCTTCGCGGCGCCGTTCGGGCCCTCCGGGTCCCGTAGCTCGCCCTCCGGGCCGAAGAGCTCGTAGTAGCGCGGGAACGTGACGACGTTGCGCACCGTATGGGCCTGGAGTTCGGCGAAGACCTGGCGGAGCTGTTCGATGGCGAGCAGGCCGCCGCTGGCTCCGCTGTAGCCGACGAAACCGATCGGCTTGGCCTCCCACTCCGTGTAGTGCCAGTCGATCGCGGCCTTCAGGGAGGCGGGAAAGCTGCGGTTGTAGTCGGGCGTCACGACGACCACCGCGTCGGCCTGCTCGAGCCGCCGGGTGAGGTCCGCCATCCCGGCGGGGCGGGCCATCCGGGGTTCGAGGGCGGGCGGCACCGCCGGGAGGGCCAGTGGCAGGGCCGTGTCGGCGAGATCGACGAGGTTCACCGTGAAGCGGCCGTACTCCTCGGCCCGTTCCGCGAACCACTTCGCGACCACCGGGCCGAACCGGCCCTCCCGGACGCTGCCGATGATCACCGCGAGGTTGAGGGTTCCGCCGTTCTGGGGCTCAGTGGGCATGCTGGTTCAGCACCTTTCCTCGTGCCGGGGTCCGTTGGATCGCCTTCGAATCTGCCGGGGCCACCGGGTGCCAGGAAGACCGGGCCGAGACGGGTAGTGGCAGGGCCACGATCCGCACCGGCACGGCTGTTACGTTCACCACGTGAGCGACAACGAGTTGGGGCTCTTCCTCCGCAGCCGCCGCGAGGCCGTAGCCCCCGCCGACGTGGGGCTGCCCACCGGGCCACGCCGCCGGACGCCGGGGCTGCGCCGGGCCGAGCTGGCCACGCTCGCCGGGGTCAGCGTGGAGTATGTGACCCGGCTGGAGCAGGGGTGCGACCGCAGACCGTCCGCGCCCGTGCTCTCCGCGCTCGCCGACGCGCTGCGGCTGACCGCGAGCGAGCGGGTCCATCTGCACCGGCTCTCCAAGGGGGCCGAGGGCGGGTTCACCTGCCGGGGCGGGGCGGTACCGGGCCGTACGGTGCGGCCCACCGTGCGGGCGCTGCTGGACCGTCTCGAGCCCGCCCCGGCCGTTCTGCGCAACGGGTTGGGCGAGCTCCTGGCCTGGACGGAAGCGTACGAACGGCTCACCCGGCCGCTGGGGCTCCTCGATGCCCACGGCGCGGACGGCGGCCCGCCCAGCCTGGTCCGCTACGTCTTCACCGACGCGCGGGCCCGCACCGCCTACCCCGACTGGGACCGGGTCGCCGATGACCAGGTGGCCGCGCTGAAGCAGGGGCCGTTCCGCGCGGACCCCCATATCGCGGCGGTCGCCGACGAGCTGACCGTGACCGCCGGTGCGGACTTCGCCGAGCGGGTGACGACCCTGCCCGGTCTGCCGAGGGCGAACGGCGTCCTGCGTCTCGTTCACCCCGAGGAGGGAGAACTCCGCCTGGCGTACGAGACGCTGGAGCTGCCCGCCGACGACGATCAGCGCCTGGTGGTGCACATCCCCGCCGACGACGCCTCCGCCGCCGCGCTGGACCGGCTCACGGGCCGCCGGTCCGGGGCGCTGCGCGCGGTGTCCGGCTGAGACCGCTGGGGCCCTCGGCCGTTACAGGTGATCAGCCGCACGACCGGGCCGCCCCACCGTTACGTCCTCAACCGGGCGTGTGCCTCCACACGGTGCGTATCGACGCGCGAGGCACTGCCTCCGGCGGTCTACCTGTGCGTTTCGGAAAGTGATCGGGGCCGGGATCGCTCCGGCCCCGAACTGGTCCGTCGCAGTGGGATGGCGATCAACGCCGTGAGCACGAAGACCGCGGCCTCGTAGGCCATGGCGTGGCCGAACGCCGCGTTCGCACCGTCCGCCGGCGCGAAGTAGGCCAGCCCCGCCGCCGTCACCCCGATCGAGCCGCCGAGTTGCTGGGCCGTGGGCAGCAGCCCGGACACCGAGCCCGCCGCGGCGCCCCGCACGCCCGCCAGCACCAGAGTGAACACCGAGGCGGTGAACAGACCGAACGCCGCGCCCCCGGCCGCCAGCACCGGCAGGGCCGCCCGGCGCCCTGGCGCGGTGCCGATGAGCGGCGCGAGCGCCAGGGCCGTACCCGCCAGTGCCAGCGCCGCGGCCGTCAGCGCGGTCGGGCCCAGGCGGCGGGAGAGGGCCGGAGCGGCACGGCTGCCCAGGACGGCCGCGGCGGCGAACGGCGCCGACACCAGCGCGGCGGACAGCGCCGGATACCCGAGGGCGGACTGCAGGTGCAGGAACAGCAGATAGGTGAACGACGGCACCCCGGCGTTGAACACGAACACCAGCAGCACACCCCGCCGCGCGGTCCCGTCCCGCAGCACCGACGGGTGCACCAGAGGGGCCGGCCGGTGCCGGAGGGTGAGGACGAAGCAGGTGAGGGCCGCCGCGGCCACGGCGAAGGAAGCCCACGTCCACCAGGGCCAGCCGGCCTCCCGGCCCAGCGCACACGGCAGGACTAGCGCGCCGAAGCCCGTGGTGGCCAGAGCCGCCCCGACCCAGTCCACGCGCTGCCCGTCCGTACCGCGCGTACGGGGCAGCAGGGCCGCCCCCGCCAGCGAGACGGCCGCCACCGGCACCGTGACCAGGAAGACCGCCCGCCAGCCGAGGCCGAAGAGGTCGGTGCCGACGACAAGCCCACCGATGAGCGGCCCGGCCAGCGAGGCCACGCCCATCGTCGCGCCGTACAGGGCGAGGGCTCGTGGGCGACGTTCCGGGGATACCCCGGTGCGGATGAGCGAGAGCACCTGTGGGGCGACCAGGCCGCTGCCCGCGCCCTGCACCAGCCGGGCCGCGACCAGCCATCCGGCGCCGGGTGCGGCGGCGCAGGCCACCGAGCCGACCGTGAACACCGCGGTGCCCAGCACGAACAGCCGCCGGTAACCGTAGCGGTCGCCCAGCCGTGCGGCGGTGATGAGCAGGCACGCGTACGCCAGGGTGTACCCGGCCAGGACGAGCTGCACCGCACCGGGGCCCACGCCCAGGCCGGACTGGATGGCCGGAGCGGCGATCTGCGCGATCGTGACGTTGAGCAGCTGCGCGAAGGTGGCACTCAGCACCACAGGCAGCAGGAACCGACCGCCGTTCACCGGACCAGGGCCTCGGCGAGTTCCCGCACGTCGGCGAGGTGCGACCGCTCGGTCGGCAGACCGGGCCGGCCAGGCGGCAGGTGCCCGCTGGGCGGCGGCGCACCGAAGCCGTGCCCGGGCGGGTCGACGGCCACGCTCGCGGCGCCGGGACCGGCGAGTGCGCGCTGCGTCGCCGCCCACTGCCACGAGCCGTGCCAGGCGCCGTGGACGAGAACGAAGACGGTGTCGTTCACATCGGTGTTCAGGGAGGACGTCATGGCCCCATCCCAGTCGGCGACGGCAGCGCCATCCACTGAAAGATGTGACAGGCTGGGTGGCGATACTTTTCGGATATGGAAGGGCTGACCATGGAGGCGCGGCATCTGCGGTACGCGCTCGCCCTCGCCGAGCACGGACACTTCGGCAGGGCGGCCGACGCGCTGGGCATCGCGCAGCCCCCGCTGTCCAAACAGATCGCCGACCTGGAGCGCGAGACCGGGGCCCGGCTGTTCGACCGTACGCGCCAGGGCGTGTTCCCGACCGCCGCGGGCGAGGCGTTCCTCGCCCGGGCGCGGCGGGCGCTGGAGGAAATGACGGCGGCCACGGTCGACGCCGGCCGGGCGGCGCGCGGTGAGACGGGCCGACTGCGCCTGGGCTTCATCGCCTCCGCGCTGCTCGACCCGCTGCCGGACGTCCTGGGCCGGTTCGGCCGCGAGCGGCCCGACGTACGGCTGGAGCTGCACGAGATGGCATCCGGCAGCAGCGCGGCCGCTCTCATGGCCGGGGAACTGGACGTGGCCGTCACCCTCGGACCGCCACGGGGCGCCGGGGCCGAGCACCTGGTGTCCGTCCCGGTCGGGCACGACCATCTCATCGCCGTGGTCAGCGGCGCGCACCCCTACGCGGGCCAGACGTCGGTGAGTGTGAACCAACTGCGGCGGCAGCCGCTGATCGTGGCCCCCGGGGAGGACGAGCCCGCGGTCGCCGCCGGGCTGCGCACCCTGCTCGGTGAGGATGCCGCCGCGCTGGACGGTGCGACCGTCGCCAGGGACGTGCACACGATCATCGGCCTGGCCGCCTGCGGGGTCGGCGTGGGCCTCGGGCCCTCCCGCATGCTGTCGGCCCCGCGCCCGGGCGTCTGGTTCTGCGAGGTGACCCCGCGCACGGCGCTGCCCGACCTGGTCCTGTCCTTCGCCGACCGGGACCGCTCCCCGGTGCTGGGCGCCTTCCTCGACACCGTCCGCAGGAACTGCCCCGACGTCGGCGCCGCGCTCGACCGGCGGCTCGGCCACGCATGAGGATCGAGAGCGAAACGTTGCATCACCGGGGCACCTGACGAGCCAGCGCGACACCGACCTGACGGCGGCCCTTCCCACGATCCACGTGCCGGTCGCGGTCGTCCACGGACGGCCCGTTGACGGCCACGGCTCGGTGGCGTTCGTCAGACTCCCGGCCGAACCCGCCACCGCCAACCACCGATAGTGTCGGGCGGATGAACGTGGTTGACGGCAAGTGGCCCAGGTGGGGCGCTGATGCCGGCCTGGTCGCCCTGACGTTTCTGCCGCCGCTGCTGTCGCAGCCGTACGTCGACACGTCGGGGTCGGCGTGGTCGTCGCTCATCGGGTACGAGGCGGTGGCCGCGGTGGTTTTGGGCCTGCGCCGGCGGTGGCCGGTGACGGCCTTCGTCACGGGCTTCGGTGCGCTGGTGACGGCGCTGGTGGTGAGCGCGGGCGAGGGGGCCAAGCTGACTCCGCTGGCCTTCGTGCCGCTCGCCGTGCTGCTGTACAACCTGGGCAGCCGCTGCCCGAGTTGGCCGCGTACCGTGTCGGCGCTGCTCGGCGGCGGCGTGCTGGGTCTGCTCGGCCTGTGGGTGAACCGGATGACGGCGGGCGCCAGTGAGTTCCGGGGCGGTCTGGACGTTCTCGCCGCGCTGGCCCCGATGCCACTGGCGTGGGCGATGGGCTTCGCCTCCCGTACCCAGCGCGCGCTGCTCGCCACGGCCGAGCTGCGGGCGGCCGAGGCGAGTCGCGCGCGGCGCTTGGAGGCGGCGCAGGCCGCACAGCGGGAGCGGGCGCGGATCGCCCGCGAGATGCACGATGTGGTGGCGCATTCGCTCACCCTGCTCGTCGTGCACGCGGAGGCCCTGCGTGCCCGCGGTGGCGAACTGCCCGACTGGGCCCGTGCCCAGGTCGACGGGCTGGCGGCGGCGGGCCGGCAGAGCGGTGGTGAGCTGCGTGATCTGCTGCGTATGCTCCGTGATCCGGCGGACGCGGCCCCCTTGCAGCCGGTGCCCGGCCTGGGTGAGCTGGGTGCGCTGGTGGACAGCCACCGTGCCGCGGGAGGGGCGGTCGAGGTGCGGATGGGGACGACGACGGGGACCGTACTGGAGTCGTTGCCGGCTCCGGTGCAGACGGTGGGGTACCGCATCGTGCAGGAAGCACTGGCCAACGCTCGTCGTCACGCGCCCGGGGCGCCGGTCCGGCTCACCGTCGACGGCACGGCCGGCAGACTGCGGTGCGAGGTGGAGAACAGCCGCGGGGCGCGGCGCGGCACGGCCGGCGCGGGGATCGGGCTCGGCCTGGTCAGCATGCGTGAACGGGTGAGCGCGCTGGGCGGAGAGCTCACCGCGGGACCGACCGGTGACGGCGGCTTTCGCGTCGTCGCCACGATGCCCCTGGAGATGGCCGGTGCCTGAGCAGATCAGCGTGCTCGTGGTGGACGACGAGCCGATCATCCTCGCCGGGCTGAGCGCGATCCTGGACAGTCAGGCCGACCTCACCGTGGTGGGCACCGCGGCTGACGGCGAGGAAGCCGTCGAGGCGTGCGCGCGGCTGAGGCCGGACGTGCTGCTGCTGGACATCCGCATGCCGCGCCGGAACGGGCTGTGGGCGCTGGCCGAGCTGGGCCGTCGGGGGCTCCTCGGGCCCGGGCGGAGCCAGGTGCTCATGCTGACGACGTTCGACCTGGACAGTTACGTCGACGAAGCGCTGGCAGCCGGGGCGTCCGGCTTCCTGCTGAAGAACAGCGCGTACGAGGAGCTGACCGGGGCGGTGCGGGCGGCGGCGGCCGGGCACAGCGCGCTGAGCCCGGCGGTGACCAGCCGGATCATCGAGGGGCATCTGCGGGCCCGGCAGCGGCCCAGTGAGCAGGAGCTGGCCCGGCTGAGGGACCTCACCGAGCGGGAGCGCGACGTGCTGCGGCTGGTCGGGGACGGGCTGAGCAACGCCGAGATCGCCGACCGGCTCGTGGTGAGCCTGCACACGGTGAAGACGCACGTCAGCCGCATGCTCACGAAGACCGGCTGTCAGAGCCGGGCGCAGGCGGCGGTGCTGGCCAGGAACGCGCTGTCCTGACCGCGTGCGGTGGGCGGGGCAGCGCGATGCGGGCCCCGCCCGTGTCACTCCATCGAATGACCCGCGGCCTGCTGAAGGCCCGCCATCGAGCGATGTGCCGGGCGGCTGTCGCTGGCTGAATGGTCGCTGTGCGGAGGGGCCGCCGCAAGGCCGGCCGGCGGGAAGAGCGCCCGGGTCCCGACGCACGGAGCAACCGTCATGCGCCGAAGGGAACTGCCATGTCCGCACACACGTCATCTCGCCACCGGATCCTGCGCGGAGTGCTGACAGTGGCGTTGGCGACCGGTATGAGCGGGGTGCTCATGGGCTGCTCGGACACGGAGTCGAGCGCGGCGAGGACGTCGGCCGATCGGAGCGCGGCGGACGCGGGGGACGCGGGGGACGCGGGGGACGCGGGGGGCGCGGGGGGCGCGGGGGGCGCGGGGGCGCGGCGGACGGCAAGAGGCTGGCCGGCATCGCGCAGAAGGCGGCGGACAAGGGTTCCCTGGGGGTGATCGTCCGGGTCGACCGCGGCAGCGGGTCGCCCGTGGAGATCGCACGGCAGGCCGCCTGGACGAAGGACGACCACCGCCTCGCCGTCGACGACCAGTTCAGAGTCGGGTCCAACACCAAGACGGTCACCGCGACCCTCGTCCTGCAACTGGTGGCCGAGGACAAGGTCCGCCTGGACGACCCGGTGGAGAAGTGGCTGCCCGGACTGGTCAAGGGCGGCGCGGACATCACCGTCCGGATGCTGCTCAACCACACCAGCGGTCTGGGTGACTTCCTGTTGACACCGGAATTCCTGCCCTCTCTCACGGGCCAGGAGCGGCGCACCTGGCGGCCGGAGGACCTTCTCGCCATCACTCCCGAGCAGGACCCGCCGGCCGAACCCGGCCAGAAGTACTCCTACAGCAACGCCAACTACGCGGCCCTCGGGCTGATCCTGGAGAAGGCCACCGGGCGCAGCCTGGCCGAGTTGATCGAGCAGAAGATCACCAAGCCGTTGGGGATGAAGGACTCGTACCTGGCCACGAACGCCGACTGGAGCACCGGGAAGCAGCACGTGACCGGCTACGAGCCGGACGCCGAGCGCCTGAAGGACATCCTCTCCCCCACCGTGGACCTGCCCGAAGGCGTCGGGTTCGTCGGCCCCGAACGTCCCGGGAGCAACGTCGACACCGCCGCCATCGACCCGAGCTGGGCCGGGGCGGCGGGAGCCATGGTCTCCACCGCACAGGACTGGCAGCGTTTCCTGACCGCGCTGATGTCCGGCAAGCTGCTGCCCAAGGCCCAGATGAAGCAGATGCGCACCACCGTCTCCGCCCCCGAGGAAGGCGGCGGTTACGGACTCGGCCTGATGAAGGTGAACACGCCCTGCGGAACGGTGTGGGGCCACACCGGCGGCCTGCCCGGCTACTCCAGCGAGATCTACACCGACGCCGGTGGGCACCGCAGCGTCGCGGTCCTGACGAGCACGAACTTCGGCATCAAGGAAAAGGCGGCCGCGACCGCGAACAAGACCCTCGTCGAAGCGGCGACCTGCCAGATGCTGGGCAGGTCACTGCCTTCGCCGAACCCCAGCGAGTGACAGCAGCGGGTGGCACCGCCACCTGGACCCTGCCTGCTCGACGACGTTCCGGCACCT
Source organism: Streptomyces sp. 5-10 (assembly GCF_014712245.1). Lineage (NCBI taxonomy): Bacteria > Bacillati > Actinomycetota > Actinomycetes > Kitasatosporales > Streptomycetaceae > Streptomyces > Streptomyces sp. 5-10. Next base: position 941 of record NZ_JACVYG010000041.1, on the reverse strand, counting down.
CCCCGCTTTTATAGGCACTTTTCGGGTGGCAGATGTTTTGTCATGGTGGCTGTGGCGGAATCCCCTCCAGTAGATTCCTGCTGGTGCGCGTACGGGAAGGGCCGTCAAAATCCAGCGGCTGTTCCCGTTTCCCGTGCGCGACGTCAGCGGAAACCCATAGGCGTGATGGAGATCGTGGCAGTGCGGAGACGAGCGATGAATCTGATGGCGGCCGTATTATGCGCCGGTGCTGTCGTGGTGGGTGCCGGTGCTCCGGCGAACGCCGCGGAGCCCGAACCGGAAGTTATTCCGATCGATCTCCTTCTGGCCGGATCCTTCGCGGATTCGGTCCGGGATGCGATGGACATCTGGAACAGGGCCGTCCCCAGCATCAAGTTCGTCGAGCAGGACACCCCGGCGGCGTTGCGGGTCAAGGAATACACGACCGCGAACGGCACCGCCTCCCACTCCTTCCTCAACGGCCTGGGCAGGGGCTGGGTCTACCTCGAAACCGGGGATGCTCAGAAGTACAAGCCGTCCCGCATCGCCGTCCATGAACTCGGGCACATTCTGTCGCTGAGCGACCTTGGTCCGGGCAGCGTCTGCTCCAAGGTGATGTCCGGCGCCTGGGCGGGCCCCGAGTGCACCAACGATCAGCCGGACGCGGAAGAAGCCGCCGAAGTCGCGGATTTCTTCGCCACGCACGATGTCGGTGACCCGGTACCGGGCTGGGGCACCCCCTCGGAGGGCTGAACCCGTCGTCCACGTGGCCGGCCCGTCTGGTGGGGTCGGCCACGAGGGTCTCCTGACAAGCGAGCTCGTTCAGGTCAGTTCTCGTAGTCGTAGAAGAGGCGTTCCACCACCGCTCGTGCCCGGCGGGTGGTGCGGCGGTAGTCTTCCAGCATTTCGCCGACATGGCCGGGGCCGTAGCCCAGGTAGCGGGCCACGGCGGCCAGTTCGCG
>NZ_JACVYG010000040.1:0-105473 GCF_014712245.1 Streptomyces sp. 5-10 | reverse complement strand
CGGGCGCTTCCCTTCGGTGTTTCCAACCTTACCAGATCCGATTTCCGGTCGTTTCCGATCCGAATTCCGTTTCCGGCCCCCTGCTGGAGCGGGGTCTTTCGCGCCTTCCGGCGTGTCCACTACTTTAGCGGATTCCCCCGGATGCTCATAATCGAGTTCCCCGGTCCGAATTTCGGCATGCCGAAATCCATCCCGATGAGGGGCCGTGCAGTAGTGGTTTGCCGCCGGTGCGGCTCGAGTGGTCGTCACGTTTCCCCGCAGGGCTCCGTGGCAACTCGGTGAACAGTACACGACGCCCCGAGGACCACCAAACCCATGGCCGGACCCCCCGTCAGGGCGTACTGTCGATGGCATGACGAGCGCATGTGTTCACCCACGGTGGTGGGCCGCCTGACGGCGGCCGCCCCTTCGAGCACATGCGCAACCACGGCCGCCGCTCCGGCGGCCGTTCGCGTTTCTCCCTCCCGCGAAGCCCGGCCGGCCGGGTCGGCGGTCCCGACGCAACGGGAGACGCGGAGAGATGACAGAGACGAAGACGGCACGGCGCCGGATCTTCAGTGGGATCAAACCGAGCGGGCATCTGACCCTCGGGAACTACCTCGGGGCCGTACGCCGGTGGGTTCAGGAGGACCAGCACCGTGCCGACGCGCTGTTCTGCGTCGTCGATCTGCACGCGCTCACGGTGGAGCACGATCCGGCGCGGGTGCGGCGGCTGACCCGACAGGCCGCCACGCTGCTGCTGGCCTCGGGGCTCGACCCCGAGCGCTGCACGCTGTTCGTGCAGAGCCATGTGGATGAGCACGCGCGGCTGTCCTACCTCATGGAGTGCACGGCCACCGACGGCGAGATGCGACGGATGATCCAGTACAAGGAGAAGTCCGCGCGGGAGCGGGCGAGAGGGGGCAGCGTACGGCTGTCGCTGCTCACCTATCCGGCGCTGATGGCCGCCGACATCCTCGTCTACGGAACGCATGAGGTGCCGGTCGGCGAGGACCAGACGCAGCATGTGGAGCTGGCCCGGGATCTGGCGCAGCGGTTCAACCAGCGCTACGGACCCGTCTTCACCGTGCCCCGGGCCACCAGTCCGCGGGTCTCGGCGCGGGTGATGGATCTGCAGGACCCGACCTCGAAGATGGGGAAGTCGCACGCGGAGACGGCGGGCATCGTCTATCTGCTCGACGAGCCGGACGTGGTGCGGAAGAAGATCATGCGGGCGGTCACGGACAGCGGCAGCGAGGTGCGGTACGACCGGACGGAGCAGCCGGGGGTGGCCAATCTGCTGGATGTGCTGGCCTCGTGCACCGATGGCAAGCCGGAGGTGCTGGCCGGGGAGTTCAGCTCGTACGGGGCGCTGAAGGGGGCCACGGCGGAGGCGGTGCTGGAGGTGCTGCGGCCGCTCCAGGCCCGGCACGCCGAGCTGTGCGCCGATCCGTCGTACGTGGACGGGGTGCTGCGGGCCGGGGCCGAGCGGGCGCGTGGGCTGGCCCGGCCCCGGGTGGACGAGGCGTATGCGGCGGTCGGGCTGCTGCCACCCGCCTGAGCTGCGCGGCTCCCGCCTGAGCTGCGCGGCCCTCCGTCAGCTGTTGCCGGAGGCGAGCTCGCGGCTGCGGTCGCGGGCCGCCTCCAGCGCGGCGATCAGCGCGGCGCGCACCCCGTGGCTCTCCAGCTCGCGGATGGCGTTGATGGTGGTGCCCGCCGGGGAGGTCACGGCCTCGCGCAGCTTGACCGGGTGCTGATCGCTGTCGCGCAGCATCACCGCCGCGCCGATGGCCGCCTGGACGATCAGGTCATGGGCCTTGTCGCGGGGCAGGCCCAGCAGGATGCCGGCGTCGGTCATCGCCTCGACGAGGAAGTAGAAGTAGGCCGGGCCGGAGCCGGAGAGCGCGGTCGCGGCGTCCTGCTGGGACTCGGGGACGCGCAGCGTCTTGCCGACGCCGCCGAAGATCGCCTCGGTGTGGGCGAGGTGCTCCTCGGTGGCGTGGCTGCCCGCCGAGATGACGGACATGGCCTCGTCGACCAGCGCCGGGGTGTTGGTCATGACCCGGACCACCGGGGTGCCGGCGGCCAGGCGCGCCTCGAAGAAGGAGGTGGGGATGCCGGCGGCGCCGGAGACGACCAGCCGGTCGGCGGGGACGTGCGGGGCGAGCTCATCGAGCAGGGCGCCCATGTCCTGCGGTTTGACGGTGAGGATGAGGGTGTCGGCGGCCTTGGCGGCCTCGGCGTTGGAGACGGCCTCGACGCCGTAGCGGGACCGGAGCTCCTCGGCGCGCTCGGGGCGGCGGGCCGTGACCAGCAGGTCGGACGGCGACCAGCCGCCTCGGATCATTCCGCTGAGAAGGGCTTCGCCGATCTTTCCCGTGCCGAGCACGGCGACCTTCTCCGTCATGGTGCGGCTCTCCTCATGCCTGTGCGGCTCGTACGGGTGCTGCCTAGGTGTTCTCCGCCATCCTCGCACGGGTGGCGCATTCCCCCTGGCGTTTATGGATTTCTTATTCATCGTTCGATGAATTAATTTTTATGCGCCCTCCGGCGTGAGGGGGAGGCGGCTTTGCGCCCGCGCCAACCAGGGCGCCCGGAACGAAGCAGTCCTGTTCGATGACTCGGTGTTCACAAGTCGGTTACATATCGACTTGCAAACGGTCACAGTCTCATGGACACAATAGGGGCCGGTGTCTATACGTACGGGAAGGGGGCGATGGTGAGGACGCTGCGGCATACCGCTCACGCACTGGTAACGGCGGTTGCCGTGTTGCTCGCCCTCTTCATCGCGGCCGATTCCGCGTCCGCGCAGGTCATCCATCCCGAAACGGTCAGCGTCACCGCATCGGCCGATTCGCGGCCGGCCACCGATTCATTGGTCTCCGCGCACGGCGACCACGGAATCGAAGATTGCAAGGGGCTCCGCGGAAGGGCCCCGCTCTCCGCTCCCACGCCGAGCGGCAAATACGGATGTGTGTGCGGTTGCGATGCCGGTGTCCCGGTGCCGCGTACCGCCATCTCCGCACCGATCACCGGACGGCAAGCCGTTCCGGTGTCGAGATCGGGCGAACTGCCCGTCATCCTCCAGATCTTCCGCTGCTGAGAGCTACACCGCCGTAGCCCGGCGGTCCGTCTCACGCACATCGCAACGCTTTTCACGCGTCTCGCAGCAAGCGATCTCAACCGCCAGCGACCGATTCCATCGATCCCACTGACGTAGCGCTATGCCGTGCCCCCGCCTGCCCATGAGCCGGTGACGGGGCGCACTGGAGGCAACCCTCATGCGAAATCTCCTTGACCGTTTCCGTGGTGCCGGAGGCACCTCAGGCTCATCCGGCGCCGGAACCTTCCGCGCCGACTTCACCGCTTCTCTCGTCGTCTTCCTGGTGGCCGTCCCCCTGTGCGTGGGGGTGGCGGTCGCCTCCGGCGTGCCGGCCGAACTCGGCCTGATCACCGGCATCGTCGGCGGGCTGGTCACCGGCCTCCTGCCGGGCAGCAGCCTCCAGGTCTCCGGCCCGGCCGCCGGTCTGACCGTGCTGGTCTACGAGGCCGTGGAGCAATACGGCGTCGCCGCGCTCGGCGTCCTCGTCCTCATCTCCGGACTGCTCCAGCTGGCCATGGGCGCGCTCGGCTTCGGCCGCTGGTTCCGGGCGATCTCCGTCGCCGTGGTGCAGGGCATGCTCGCGGGCATCGGCCTGGTGCTGATCGCCGGACAGCTGTACGCGCTCGCCGACGCCAAGGCCCCGAGCAGCGGGCTCGACAAGATCTTCAGCATTCCGGGGCTCATCGGGGATGTGGCCGGTTCCGCGGACGCCCTGAAGGCGGTCGCCGTGGGCGCCGGGACGATCGTCGTCCTGGTGCTGTGGCCGCGCTTCCGCCAGGGCGCCAAGGTGCTGCCCGCACCGCTGGCGGCCGTCGCACTCGCCACGGCCGCGACCGCGATCTTCGACCTGCCGATCGCACGGGTCGAGGTCAAGGGTCTGCTGGACGCCATCCAGCCGCCCGGCGGCAGTGAGTTCCAGGCCCTCGCCGAGGTGGGCGTCATCGGCACCGTGCTCGCGTTCACGCTGATCGCCTCCGCCGAGAGCCTGTTCAGCGCCGCGGCCGTGGACCGGCTGCACGACGGCCCGCGCACCGACTACGACAAGGAACTGATGGCGCAGGGCGCGGGCAACGCGGTGTGCGGTGTCCTCGGCGCGCTGCCGATGACCGCGGTGATCGTGCGAAGCTCGGCCAATGTGCAGGCCGGTGCGAAGACGAAGGCGTCGCGGGTGCTGCACGGTGTGTGGCTGCTGGTCTTCGCGGTGCTCTTCCCCTCGGCGCTGGGCGTCATCCCGGTGGCGACGCTCGCCGGTGTGCTGGTGCACGCGGGCTGGAAGCTGATCCCGACCAAGGACCTGGTGCCGCTGTGGAAGGCCCACCGGGGTGAGGCGATCATCCTGCTCGTCACCGCCGGCGCGATCGTGATCACCAATATGTTCGAGGGCGTGATCATCGGTCTGCTGATGGCCGTGGTCAAGACCGCCTGGGAGACCTCGCATGTGCATGTCGAGGTCAGCGGGCGCGAGGACGCCGGCCGGCCCCTGCACGTGCGGGTGCGCGGCAACGCGACCTTCCTGCGGCTGCCCAAGCTGCTGGACGAGTTGGAAGGGCTGCCCCGTGAGCGCGAGGTGGAGCTCGACCTGACCGGGCTGCGCCATGTGGACCACGCCTGCGAGATGGCGCTGGCCACCTGGACCGAGCGGCACAACGCGGTGGTCAAGCGGGGCGCCGCCCTCGAGGAGCGGGTCCCGGCGTAACGGCACCCGTATAAGACGGCACCCCTATAAGAGGGAGACGCCCGTACAAGAGGGAGACCCCGGATAAAGGGGAAGACCCCCTTCCGTCGCCCGGCCCCCGGCGCCGCACTCGCGGTGCCGGGGGCCGACTGCGCTCCGGGCCGGCTCGTGGGTCAGCCGCGGGGCGCGGTTGGGTCAGCCGCAGGGCGCGGTGACGAAGCCGTCGCTGCCGGTCTTCACATACGCGTCGGAGACGTACTGGCCCGGGGCGATGTTGTCCCAGATGTCCGAGGTGCCGTACGGCCCCGAGACCTTCTGGCCGTGCCGCTGGCAGCGGATGGGGACCCGGCTGTTGTACGGCAGCACCTTGACGATCGGGTAGTTGGTGCCGGGCCCGCTGCGGACGCGCACCTGGTAGCCGGGCGCGACCGGATAGGTGACCGCTCCGGCGGTGGTTTCCACCGTGTCCGCGACGGTGTCCGTGGCGTCGGTGGTGGCTACGGCTTCCGTGCTCTCTTCGATGGCCATGGCGGCCCCTCCCCCGTTGAACTTCTTTCCGAAGTTGTGCACATGTCGTGTGAAGTGACACGACATGCGGAGGCTAACAAGGCTCGCACGTGTCATCGACTAGGCTCGCCGAGTCGCGAATGCGGCCGAATTCACGGGGGTGGGGCATGCCGCCGGTGCGCAGAGCCGGGACGGGCCCGGAAGCGGAGGATCCGGAGTACGCCGGTCAGTACCAGCTCGAGGCGCGCCTCGGATCCGGTGGCATGGGCGTGGTCCATCTGGCCCGCTCGCCCTCGGGGCGGCGGCTCGCGGTGAAGGTCGTCCATGCCGAGCTGGCCGAAGACCCCGAGTTCCGGGCGCGGTTCCGGCAGGAGGTGGCGGCCGCCCGGCGGGTCAGCGGCGCGTTCACGGCGCCCGTGGTGGATGCCGACCCGGAGGGGCCGCGGCCCTGGATGGCCACCCTCTACATCCCCGGCCCGACCCTCGCCGAACACGTCAAGCGGAGCGGCCCGCTGGCGCCGGACGAGACGGTGCGGCTGGCGGCGGGGCTCGCCGAGGCGCTGCGGGACATCCATCGGGCGGGCGTGGTGCACCGCGATCTCAAACCGAGCAATGTGCTGCTCGCGGCGGACGGCCCGAAGGTCATCGACTTCGGCATCTCCCGGCCGTCCGACAGCGAACTGCGCACCGAGACGGGGAAGTTGATCGGCACCCCGCCGTTCATGGCGCCGGAGCAGTTCCAGCGGCCGCGTGCGGTGGGCCCGGCGGCGGATGTGTTCGCGCTGGGGTCGGTGCTGGTGCACGCGGCCACCGGGCGGGGGCCGTTCGAGTCCGAGAGCCCGTACATCGTGGCGTACCAGGTGGTGCACGACGAGGCGGATCTGGCCGGGGTGCCGGATGAGCTGCTGCCGCTGGTCGAGCGGTGTCTGGCCAAGAACCCCGAGGACCGCCCCACGCCGGACGCGCTGATGACGGTCCTGCGCGCCGTCCGCGGACCCCTGTCGCCGGTGCCGCGCGGCTCCGTGCCGCTGGTGCCGCAGCAGCGGACACCGGAGCCGCACTCGCTGCCGGGGGTGCGCTGGGGGCAGGACGACGGCGCCATGGACACGCATGTGAAGGCTTCCGCTGCCGCCGCTGTCGCCCCTGCCGATACGGCGGATCCCGATACGGCGGCCCCCGATACGGCGGCCCCCGATCCCCTGGCTCCCGATCCCGTGGATCCCGATACGCATGTGAAGGCGGCCCCCGAGCCGGAACCGGCCGCGGACCAACCCGAGTCGGGGGCGGACAAGCCCGTGGCGCGGCGCCGGGGGATCCGGCGGTGGGCCCTCTCCGGGCTCGCGGCCGCCGTCCTGCTCGGCGCGGGCACGGTCGTCGCACTGCGCCCGTTCGACGGCACGGACTCCTCCGGCGGCGGCCGGCCGCGGATCAGCGCGGCGACCGCGGAGGCGTGGCGCCCCTGGACGACCGGACTGGACCTCGGAAAGGCCGCGGGCTCGGGGGCGCGGCCCGCGTTCTGCTCGTACGGAGCGGGCGCGCTGTACTGCGCCCTTCGCGGAGTCGAGACCGCCCGGGTCGATCCGGACGACGGCCGCGTGGTCTGGTCGCGGCCGTCCGCGGCGGCGCGCCCCGGGGACGGCGCGACGGTCTCCGTTCCCGTGGTCGCGGGCGGTCTGGTGCGGACGGTGTCCCCGGACGGCGGGCGGCTGCGGGCGCTCGACCCCACGACCCACCGCGTCCGCTGGAGCCGCGATGTGTCCCGCTACCAGGGCGGGGTCTACTCCTCGGGCGACACCGTGCTGCTGGTCACGCCGGACGGCGTGGTCACGGCGGTGAACGGGACGACGAACAAGGAGCGTTGGAGCCATCGGCTGCCCGGCCACGCCCGGCCCGTCTTCTTCTCGTACGGCGACGGCCGCACCGCGTACGCCGTGACCACCGCGGGCGACGGCTCGCACACGCTGGTCACGGCGGTGGACACGGTGCGCGGTACGACGCGCTGGCACGCCTCGCTCAGCGGCAACCTCACCCCGGCCGGGAGCGGCCCCGGTGGCGTGCTGCTGCTGACCGAGACGGATTCCCGGACCAGTACCACCGCCGTGGTCCGCTACGACCCGGAGCGGCGCGCGGCGCGGCGGGTCGCGCTGTCCGCGCCGGTGTCCGCGCTCAGCGCCGCCACCAGCGGCGACCGGGTGTATGTCCTGGGCACGGACGGCGGGTTGGTGGCCGTCGACACCGCGCGCGCGGGCTCGGCGCGGGCGCGGCTCTGGCGCCTGGAGACCTCGGTCTCCAACGCCTCGCCGCTGGTGGCGGCGGACGGCCGACTGTACTTCTCGGCGGCGGACGGCCGGCTGCTGGCCGTGGACGCCCGGCGGGGCGAGGTGCTCGGCGAGACCCGCTCGCGCGGGGGCGCGGCCGGTCAGGGCTTCCTGGATCTGATGCCCGCGCCGGTGGTGGCGGACGGCAAGGTGTTCGCGACGGCCCCGGACGGCACGCTCTTCGCCGTGGACGGGCGGAATCCGGCCGGTTGGTGAGCGGCGCCACGGGCCCCCGGCGCGAGCCGGGCACAGTGCCGCGTCAGTCAAGGTGTGCCCGGTGGCGAGGCGTCCTGGTGCGGTCAGCCGCAAGGCGCCGAACCGGCCTCGAGCGGCGCCGCCCGGACGAAGCCCGGGGGAGGCCTACGCGGTCGGTTCGGCAACGCCGCCGGGGGCACCTCCCAGCGGTAGCCGGGGGCGGCCGTGCCAGGGCGGCGAGCGGGGCACACCTTGGCTGACGCGGCGCTAAAGTGACCGCGGATCGTGGGTCGGGTGGGAGAAGACAGGAATGGCACTGCGCGCCGGGGACCCGGAGTCCATCGGAGGCTACGCACTCGAACGGCGGCTCGGCCGTGGCGGGATGGGCACGGTGTATCTGGCCCGGTCGCAGTCGGGGCGGCGGCTGGCGCTGAAGGTGGTGCATCAGCAGTTCGCCGACGACGACGAGTTCCGGGTGCGGTTCCGGCAGGAGGTCGCGGCCGCCCGGCGGGTCAGCGGCGCGTTCACCGCCGCCGTCGTGGACGCGGACCCCGATGCCGTACTGCCGTGGATGGCGACCTCGTACGTCCCCGGCCGCACCCTTGCCGAGCAGGTCGCGGCGGACGGGCCGCTGCGCGGCGCCGGGCTGCGGCGGCTGGCGATCGGGCTGGTCGAGGCGTTACGGGACATCCACCGGGCGGGTGTGGTGCACCGGGATCTGAAACCGGCCAACATCGTGCTGTCCGACGAGGGCCCCCGCGTCATCGACTTCGGCATCTCCCGGGCGGCCGACCACCAGACCCTGACCATGACCGGCCGGGTCATGGGCACGCCCCCGTTCATGTCGCCGGAGCAGCTGCGCGATCCGCGCGAGGTCGGGCCGGAGTCCGATGTGTTCTCGCTGGCGACGGTGCTGGTGTACGCGGCGACCGGCCAGAGCCCGTTCGACGCGGACAGCCCGTATATGACCGCCTATCACGTGGTGTACGAGCCCCCGGCGCTGGACGCGGTGGCCCGGCCGCTGCGGGACGCGGTCGCGGACTGCCTGAGCAAGGACCCGTCCGCGCGGCCCGGTCTTGACGAGCTGCTGGAACGGCTGCGGACACTGCCCGAGGACGACGGTGACGACCGTAAGGGCGGTGACGACGACCGTAAGGACGTCACGGGCGCGGACGGCGGCACCGGCGTGGGCGACGAAGGCGACGCCGCCGTGCCGACCGAAGTCGGCCGTGCGCCGGGCCGCGCCCGTCTCACCCGCCGCCCCCTGGTGGCCGCTGCGGCGGCCGCGGGCCTGGTCGCCGTCGTCGTGGGGACGATCGTCGTCCTCAGGGCCGGATCCGGACCCGAGGGCGAGCCGGACGCCCGCCCCACCACCCGCTCGTCGGCGAACGGCTCGCTCCCGTCCGGCTGGCGCCCCTGGCAGCGCACCCTCGCCGGGCCCGGCACCGACATCGTGACCAGGGGTGATGGCACCCCGCGCTCGATCAGCGAGCCGACCGGCCGCCGCTGTCTGCCCTTGGGCACGGATCTGTACTGCGGTGGTTCCGGGATCCCCCTGACCCGGCTGGACGTCCGGGGGCATGTGGCCTGGCACCGGTCGGCGAAGCCGAGCGAGCTGATCGGAGTGGCCGACGGCCTCGTGCTGGGCACCGTGGAGCAGTCGGACGGCACGGCACGGCTGGAGGGCTATCGCACCAGCGACGGTGAGCGGGTCTGGCGGACCGACATCGGCAGCGCGTACCAGGGGGCGGTGTTCCAGCGGGGGCGCCACCCGGCCGTGCTCACCCAGAGCTGGGACGACGAGACCTTCCAGGCGGTGGAGGTGCGCACCGGCCGCACGCTCTGGTCACGCCGGGTCGGCCACGGGCTGAGCTGCGGCCCGAGCGTGGTGGCCGGGCGCCCCCTCGCCGACTGCGGTCCGGCGGAGGACCAGGGCGACCCGGCCGTTCCGAGCGGGCTCTACGCCCTCTCCCCCACCACGGGAGCGCCCCGGCGGATCGGCACGCTCTCCGTGGGCTCCCTCCTCGCCGAGCGCGCGGGCGACCTGCTCTATCTGGAGCAGCGCGAGCACGACACCGACGACTACACCGATCTGCTGTTCCTCGGCGCGAACGGGGGGCGGGAGCGCCGGGTGAAGCTGCCCGACGGGCTCTCCGCCCGGCAGACCACGCCCGCCCTGGTGGGCGACACGCTCTACTTCGTCCGGCAGAACGGCGAGGTCACCGCCGTCACCACGGCCGGAAAGCGGCTGTGGAGCAAGGCGACGCGGGTGGAGTGGCTGGGCGCACCCGTGGTGTCCGGGCGCCGGAACGCGCTGTACCTGGCCACGGCCGCGGGCCGGGTGGTGGCGCTGGACCGCCGCGACGGCCGGGTGCTGTGGCGGACCAAGGCGCGGACGGACCCCGGTGGCATCCCCGCCGAGCTGACGCTGAGCGGGGACGCCCTCACCACGGTCTACGGATACGACACCCTGGAGGCGTCCGGGATGGACGTCAGCCGGGGCGGCTGAGGCGAAGTGGGGCATCAGCCGGGGCGGCTGAGGCGAAGGGGCATCCGCCGGGGCGACTGCCGCGCGACATCAGTCGGGGCGGCTGGTGTCGCGCGAGATCTGCCCAGGCGGCTGACGCCCCGCTGCGTCAGCCCAGGCGGCTGATGTCGCGGACCGCGCCCTTGTCCGCGCTGGTGGCCATCGCCGCGTAGGCGCGCAGCGCGGTGGACACCTTGCGCTCGCGGTTCTTCGGGGCGTAGACGCCGCCGAGTTCCTCGCGGCGGGCCGCCAACTCCTCCTCGCTCACCAGGAGGTCGATGGAGCGGGCGGGGATGTCGATGCGGATCCGGTCGCCGTCCCGGACCAGGGCGATCGTGCCGCCGGACGCCCCCTCCGGCGAGGCGTGGCCGATGGAGAGACCCGACGTGCCGCCGGAGAAGCGGCCGTCGGTGACCAGCGCGCACGCCTTGCCCAGGCCCCGGCCCTTGAGGAAGGAGGTCGGGTAGAGCATCTCCTGCATCCCGGGGCCGCCCTTGGGGCCCTCGTAGCGGATGACGACGACGTCGCCCTCCTTGACCTGCTTGCCCAGGATCCGCTCGACGGCCTCCTCCTGGGATTCGCAGACCACGGCCGGGCCCTCGAAGGTCCAGATGGACTCGTCCACGCCCGCGGTCTTCACCACACAGCCGTCGACGGCCAGATTGCCCTTGAGGACGGCGAGTCCGCCGTCCTTGGAGTAGGCGTGCTCCATGTCGCGGATGCAGCCGCCGGCGGCGTCCGTGTCCAGCGAGTCCCAGCGCTCGGACTGCGAGAAGGCGGTGGCGGAGCGCTTGCAGCCGGGGGCCGCGTGCCACAGCTCGACGGCCTCGGCGGACGGCGAACCGCCGCGCACGTCCCAGGTCTTGAGCCAGTCGGCGAGCGAGGAGCTGTGCACGGAGTGGACGTCCTCGTTCAGCAGCCCGCCGCGGAACAGCTCGCCGAGGATCGCCGGGATGCCGCCCGCGCGGTGCACGTCCTCCATGTAGTACGTGCCGCCGGGGGCGACGTTCGGGGCGACCTTGGCGAGGCACGGCACCCGGCGGGAGACCTCGTCGATGTCCTCGAGGTCGTAGTCGAGACCGGCCTCCTGGGCGGCGGCCAGCAGGTGCAGGATCGTGTTGGTCGAGCCGCCCATGGCGATGTCGAGCGCCATGGCGTTCTCGAAGGCGGCGCGGGAGCCGATGGAGCGCGGCAGAACCGTCTCGTCGTCCTGCTCGTAGTGGCGCTTGGTGATCTCCACGACCGTGCGGCCGGCGGTCTCGTAGAGCGCCTTGCGGGCGGTGTGGGTGGCCAGCACCGAACCGTTGCCCGGCAGGGAGAGGCCGATCGCCTCGGTCAGGCAGTTCATCGAGTTGGCGGTGAACATGCCGGAACAGGAGCCGCAGGTCGGGCAGGCGTTGTTCTCGATGCGGAGGATGTCCTCGTCCGAGACGTTCTCGTTGACCGCGTCCGAGATCGCGTTGATCAGGTCCAGCTTGCGGACGGTGCCGTCGACGAGCGTGGCCCGGCCGGCCTCCATGGGGCCGCCGGAGACGAAGACGGTCGGGATGTTGAGCCGCATCGCGGCCATCAGCATCCCGGGGGTGATCTTGTCGCAGTTGGAGATGCAGATCAGCGCGTCGGCGCAGTGCGCCTCGACCATGTACTCCACGGAGTCGGCGATCAGGTCGCGGGAGGGGAGGCTGTAGAGCATCCCGCCGTGGCCCATGGCGATGCCGTCGTCCACGGCGATGGTGTTGAACTCGCGCGGAATGCCGCCCGCCGCGTGGATCGCCTCGCTGACGATCCGGCCGACCGGCTGGAGGTGGGTGTGGCCGGGCACGAACTCGGTGAAGCTGTTGGCCACGGCGACGATCGGCTTGCCGAAGTCCTCGCGCGCTACGCCGGAAGCCTGCATAAGGGCGCGGGCGCCCGCCATGTTGCGGCCATGGGTGACGGTGCGAGACCTCAGCTCGGGCACGGTGCTCGGCTCCCTCGTGATACGTGCGTCCTGCGGATCGGATCGGAGTCTTCTGAGCCTACGCCTGTGTCCACGGATCCGGATGGTCCGTCCGGATCCAGAGACGGCCGGGTCACGGAGCGGAACGGGTCGATCAGCTCTCGGTCAGCGATCGGGCCGTCAGCGATCGGGCGTCAGCGATCGGCTCGTTCGTGCCCGGCCGGGCCGGGTTGCGATCAGCTCTCGGTCAGATAGCGCTGGAGGGTCGGCCCCACCATGGCCACGATGTCGTCCGTCTCCGCCGAGGCCATCGGCTCCATCCGGATCACATACCGCAGCATCGCGATCCCGATCAGATGCCCGGCCGCGAGCTGGGCCCGGAACTCGGGGTTCGGGACGTCCAGCTCACCCGCCATCCGCAGCAGCACCCGGCGCTCGATCATGCCGCGCAGCACCACGGCGGCGGTCTCGTTGGTCAGCGCCGAGCGCATCACGGCGAGCAGCGGCAGCCTGCTGACCGGGTTCTCCCAGATGCCGAACATATAGCGGGCCATCCGCTCGCCCGCGCCCTCCCGGCTGCCGTGCACCGCGTCCGGGACGCCCATGGCGGGGGCGAAGATCAGCTCGATGGCGGCCTCGAAGACCTGCTCCTTGGTGCCGAAGTAGTGGTGGACCAGCGCCGGGTCCACCTCCGCGGCCTTGGCGATGCCGCGGATCGAGGTCTTGTCGTAGCCCCGCTCGGCGAACTCGTTGCGCGCCGCGATCAGGATCCGGTCGCGGGCGGCGGGGCCGTCGGACGCGCTCGTACGGGCCGGGCGGCCGCGCTTGCGCGGGGGTGTGGCGGACCCGGATGCGGCGGCGGTCATGAACCGGGCACCGCCCTGCTCGGCCGGGTGGCCGAGGTCGACGAGGCGAGGTGCAGCCGGGTGAAGGCCAGGGCCTCCGCCAGATCGGCCTCGCGCTCGGTCGTGGACATGGCACGCCGGGTGTTGACCTCGACGACCACATTGCCGTCGAAACCGCCGGCCGCGAGCCGTTCCAGCAACTCGGCGCAGGGCTGGGTGCCGCGCCCCGGCACCAGGTGCTCGTCCTTGTTGGAGCCCTGGCCGTCGGCGAGGTGGAGATGGGCCAGCCGGTCGCCCATGCGGTCCACCATCTCCAGCGCGTCCGTACGGGCGGTGGCGGTGTGCGACAGGTCGATCGTGAAGTGGCGGTAGTCGTCCTGGGTGACGTCCCAGCCCGGGGCGTACGCCAGCATCTCGCGGTCGCGATAGCGCCACGGGTACATGTTCTCGACCGCGAACCGCACCTCGGTCTCGTCCGCCATCCGCCAGATTCCGCGGACGAACTCGCGGGCGTACGCCCGCTGCCATCGGAACGGCGGGTGGACCACGACGGTGGACGCGTCGAGCTTCTCGGCGGCCGCCCTCGCCCGCTGCAGCTTCACCCACGGGTCGGTCGACCAGACCCGCTGGGTGATCAGCAGGCAGGGGGCGTGCACGGCGAGGATCGGCACCTGGTGGTAGTCCGAGAGCCGACGCAGCGCCTCGATGTCCTGGCTGACCGGATCGGTCCACACCATGACTTCGACGCCGTCGTAGCCCAGGCGTGCCGCGATCTCGAAGGCCGTCGCCGTCGACTCCGGATAGACCGAGGCTGTGGACAGCGCGACCTTCGCATCCGGGATGCGCACCACTGGCTCTGTCACGAGGGACAGCGTACGGCGGCTGCTCTCCGCAACCGAACCGCGGCGGCCATTGCGGCGGAACGTCCGCCGCTTTCCGGCCTCGGTCACGCTCCGTGCTCAGGTGGGCAGATGGTCCAGGCGGCGGAGGATCACGCCCTCGCGCAGCGCCCACGGGCAGATCTCCAGCTGGTCCACGCCGAACAGGTCCATCGCGGCCTCCGCCACCAGCGCCCCGGCCGTGAGCTGCCCGGCCCGGCCCTCGGAGACCCCGGGCAGCTCGGCCCGCTCCCGGGTGGGCATGGCGGCCAGCTTGGGCACCCACTCCTCCAGCGCCCGGCGGGTGAGCCGCCGCTCCACGTACAGCCCCTCGGCGGAGCGCGCGGCGCCGGTGATCCTGGCCAGCTGCTTGAAGGTCTTGGAGGTGGCCACCACATGGTCCGGCGCCCCGTGCCGGCTGAAATCGCCGACGCTCCGGGCGATCTCGGCCCGCACATGGCGCCGCAGGGCCCGTACGTCCGCCGGGTCGGGCGGATCGCCGGGCAGCCAGGCCCCGGTCAGCCGGCCGGCCCCCAGCGGCAGCGAAACCGCCGCGTCGGGCTCCTCGTCCATGCCGTACGCGATCTCCAGCGAACCGCCGCCGATGTCCAGGACCAGCAGCTTCCCCGCGGACCAGCCGAACCAGCGGCGGGCGGCCAGGAAGGTGAGCCGCGCCTCGTCCGCGCCGCTGAGCACCTGGAGCCGTACGCCGGTCTCCTCGGCGACCCGGGCCAGGACCTCATCGGCGTTGGACGCCTCGCGGACGGCGGAGGTCGCGAACGGCAGGACGTCCTCGACGCCCTTGTCCTCGGCCGCCTCCAGCGCCTCCCGGACCACCGCGATCAGGCGGTCGACGCCCTCGGGGCCGATGGCCCCGGCCCCGTCGATGAGTTCGGCCAGCCGCAGCTCGGCCTTGTGCGAATGCGCGGGCAGCGGGCGCGCGCCGGGGTGGGCGTCCATCACGAGCAGATGAACCGTATTCGAACCCACGTCGAGGACACCGAGTCTCATAACGTGAACGCTACTGCGCCCAGCTCGGTGTCATGCACAGGTCCCCCGCGTTCTCGCATGCGTTCTCGCGTGCGTTATCGCGCGCGTTCTCGCGCAGAGCCGCGCCGGGGACGTGTGCGGTCCCCACCTCCGGCTTCGCACCGAAGGCGCCTACCCTTGCACCGTGGCAAAGACGAAAAAGGCGAAGCAGGACAAACGCCGGAAGGCCGCCCTGGAGTGGGCGGCCGAGGAGCCGATGGCGTCCGGGGCGGAGGGCGCCGGGGACGCCGAGGGCGCCGAGGACGCCGAGGACGTCCCGAGCGCCGAGGACGAGGTCGGTCTGGACTTCGCCCGTGCATGGGTCGAATTCCCCGATCCGGCCGACGACGAGCAGCTCTTCCGATGCGATCTGACCTGGCTGACCTCCCGGTGGACCTGCATCTTCGGCCAGGGCTGCCAGGGCATCCAGGCGGGGCGGGCCGACGACGGCTGCTGCACGCTGGGCGCGCACTTCTCCGACGAGGACGACGAGGCGCGGGTCGGACGCCATATGGCCCGGCTGACCCCGGAGATCTGGCAGTTCCACGACGAGGGGCACGCCTCGGGATGGGTGCAGGAGGACGAGGACGGCGAGCGGCAGACCCGGCGCCACAAGGGCTCGTGCATCTTCCAGAACCGGCCCGGCTTCGCGGGTGGCGCGGGCTGCGCGCTGCACATCCTGGCGCTGCGGGAGGGGCGCGAGCCGCTGGAGACCAAGCCGGACGTGTGCTGGCAGCTGCCGGTGCGCCGGTCCTACGACTGGATCGACCGGCCGGACGATACGCGGGTGCTGCGGATCACCATCGGCGAGTACGACCGGCGCGGCTGGGGGCCGGGCGGCCACGACCTGCACTGGTGGTGCACCTCGGCCACCTCGGCGCACGGGGCCGGGGAGCCGGTGTTCCGGTCGTACCGGCCGGAGCTCACGGAGCTGATGGGCAAGGCCGGGTACGACCGGCTGGCCGAGCTGTGCGAGCGGCGCATGGCGTCGTCGCTGCCGCTGGTGGCGCCGCATCCGGCGGACCCGGACTTTCCGGTGGATCCGGCGGACCCGGACTTTCCGGTGGATCCGGCGGACCCGGTCGCTGCGGTGGACCTGGGCGATCCGGCGGACCCGGCCGATCCGGTGGACCCGACCGACTGACGCGGCTGTGCCGATGTCATGGGCGGACCGTAGGGCCCGCCGCAGGCACCACGACCCGGCGCGTCTACGGGGTGTCCGGCGGGCCACGCGGCGGAGCTCGATGCTTTCCCCTCCCCGCCCCTTCCCGTAACCAGGGGGCTCCGCCCCCTGGACCCCGATGAGTCTGGGGCGCAACCCTGGCCCGGGCCTGGGACGCAACCCCGGTCCCGAGGCCCGGGACACAACCCCGCCCCGGGGTCCGGGACGAAGCCCAGGCCCGGGCCTGGGACGCAGCCCCGGTTCCGAGGCCCGGGACGCAACCCCGGCTCGGGCTCTGAGACGGAGCCCCGACTCAGGCTCTGGGACGCAACCCTGGCCCGGGACGAAGGGCGCAGCCCCGCCCCGGCACCCGGAGCGCAACCCCGGCCCGGGACGAAGGGCGCAGCCCCAGTTCCGGGCCCCGGAGCGCAACCCGGTTTCGGGGTCTGGGACGCAACCCCGGTTCCGAGGCCTGGGACGAAGCCCTGGCCCGGGGTCCGGGGCGGAGCCCCGGCTCGGGGTCTGGGGCGGAGCCCCGGCTCGGGGTCTGGGGCGAAGCCCCGGTTTCGGGAAGGGGCGGGGAGGGGAGCAGCCCGCCGCAGGCGCCGCGACCCGTCGGACACCCGCTAGACCCCCGGTTGGCGTGTCCGGGCCCGCCCGTCCAGGGGGCCGGGTCTGCCAGGCGTCCGGTCCACGCGTCAGCGCCTCGCGTCAGCGCCTCGCGGCGGGTGAGCCCGAGGGCGTCGGCGACGGGTCGCCCGGGGGCGGGGTTGGCTGGTTGGAGGGGGGCGTGGGGGTGGGCGTGGGCTCGGGGGGCGTGCCTCGGCCCTCGATCCGCACCACCGCGCCCGCCGGGTCCACCGAGACCCGCGCGCTCCAGTGACCGGCCGGCTCCCGATCGTGGTCCACCGAGACCGTGATGGTCGTGGAGTCGCCGGGCCGCAGCACCCCGGCCGTGTGGTTCAGCTGGAGCCAGGGCGCCCCGGCGGAGGCCGACCAGCGCACCGGTGAGCCGCCGGAGGCGGTGAGGGTGATGACCGTCTCATCGCCCTCGGGGTGGGCCGTGACCGTGAGCCGCCCCGGTCCCGGGGCGGGCCGGGAGGGTCCGGAGCCGTCACCGGGGCGGCCGCCACCGGCCGGGGAGCCGTCCGGGTGGGACGCCTCGCCGCCCTCGCGCCCCGGCCGCTCCACCGTCCCGTCCGCGTCGATCACCTCGACCGACACATCCGACGCCCCACGGCCCGCCTTGGCACCGCGCGGCCCGGAGCCCAACCCCGTGCCGGAACGGTCCTGCGCGCCGCCGGTCTGCTCGTAGGAGCGCCGGGCGGGCCGGTCCTGACCGGCCGGGGCCTGGTCCGCACTGTCAGCGTCGGCGGCCGCCACCGATTCCGTGTCGCGCTCGTCACCGGCGAGCGGGGCGCCCCGGTAGGCGGCCCACAGGGCGAGCACCGGGGCCGCCACCACCGTGGCGACCACCGTCGTGGTCATCACACGGCTGCGCATCCGGCTGCGGCGGGCGGCCCGGTCCTGGGGCTCCAGCGGAAAGCCGCGCCGGTCGAACCGCGGCCCGGCGCCCGCGCGGGCGGGCCGTCCGCCCCGCGCGGACAGCAGCGCGGCGTGCACGGCGGCGCGGGGGGCCTCCACCACCGGCAGCGCGGCGGGCGCGGCCGCCGTACCGGGCCAGGGTCCGTCGGCCGTGGCGCGCTCGGCCATGCGGCGGCACTCGCGGCAGTCGTCCACATGGCGCACCAGCTCACGGCGGAGCGCGGCGGAGAGCAGTACCTGGGTGTCGCCCGCGAGCCGCGCGACCACCGGGCAGTGGCCGAGCTCGACGACGGCGAGCGCGGCGCGGGTCCGCTCCACCTCGCAGGCGGCGCTGGAGAGCAGGGCGCGGGTCTCCTCCTGGTCCTTGCCGAGCACGGCGGCCACCTCGGAGGGGCCCAGCCGGTGGCGCACCGCGAGTTCGAGCGCCTCGCGCTGCTCGGCGGAGGTCCCGGCGGCCTCCGGCCAGGCCAGCGCGGCCAGTTCGCGGCGGCGCTGGGCGGCGATGTGCTCGGGCAGCTCGGCCCCGGCGCCGTCGCCCGGGGTGTCCGTCCCCGTACGGCCGCGGCGCTCGGCCAGCTTGCGCAGACAGGCCCAGCGGGCGACCGCGTACAGCCAGGGGCGGGACAGCTCGCCCTCCGCGGTGGCCCGGCCGCGCCCCCGGCCGGTGCGGCGCTCGGCCACGGCCAGTACGTCGCCCACCGCGACGGCCGCGGCGTCGTGCTCGCACAGGGCGGACAGGCAGTACGTGAACAGGCCGTCCAGATACGGCTCGTAGCGTTCCGGAGGCCGCTGGGGGCGGGTCGTGGTGGAGCGGGGCGCACGGCGCCGCGCCCGCTGTGCGCCGGTGGTCTGTGTCGAGTGCTCGGACCTGCTGCTCATCACCCGGCGACGGTAGGCGGATGATGCAGACTTCCTCGCGCCACTTGGGCTGTTTTAACCCTTACGGGTGACCATCTCCCTCATAAGGGGACAGGTGTCCCCCTCCGGTGGCCGCGACCTGCTATGCGCCCGGCGCCCTCCGGAGGACCGGCGAAGGGGCCCGGGAAGGAGCCGGCGAAGGGGCCCGTGGGGGAACCGGCGAAGGGGCCCGTGGAGGAGCCGGTGAACGGGCGGCCGAAGGAGCCGATGAGGAGGCCGGTGAGGGGGCCGTGACCTCCGCCGTTCGGCTCTGTCGGTGGCCGACGCTAGCGTTACGGCATGGCTGCCCGTAGCTCCTCCCGCTCATCCGCCAAGGACCGGCCCTCCTACCGCTGTACGGAGTGCGGCTGGACCACCGCCAAGTGGCTCGGCCGCTGCCCGGAGTGCCAAGCGTGGGGCACCGTCGAGGAGTACGGAGCGCCCGCGGTGCGCACCACCACACCCGGCCGGGTCACCTCGGCCGCCCTGCCCATCGGCCAGGTGGACGGCCGTCAGGCCACCGCGCGGGGCACGGGCGTGGACGAGCTGGACCGGGTGCTCGGCGGCGGGCTGGTCCCGGGCGCGGTCGTGCTGCTCGCCGGGGAGCCCGGGGTCGGCAAGTCCACGCTGCTGCTGGACGTGGCGGCCAAGGCCGCCTCGGAGGAGCACCGCACGCTCTACATCACCGGTGAGGAGTCGGCGAGTCAGGTGCGGCTGCGCGCCGACCGCATCGGCGCGCTGAGCGAGCACCTCTACCTCGCCGCCGAGACCGACCTCTCCGCGGTCCTCGGCCATCTGGACTCGGTCAAGCCCTCGCTGCTCGTCCTGGACTCGGTGCAGACCGTCGCCTCGCCCGAGATCGACGGCGCGCCGGGCGGGATGGCGCAGGTGCGCGAGGTGGCCGGGGCGCTCATCCGCGCGTCCAAGGAGCGCGGGATGTCCACGCTGCTGGTGGGCCACGTCACCAAGGACGGCGCCATCGCCGGGCCCCGGTTGCTGGAGCATCTGGTCGATGTCGTGCTGCACTTCGAGGGCGACCGGCACGCCCGGCTGCGGCTGGTCCGTGGGGTGAAGAACCGCTACGGGGCGACGGACGAGGTCGGCTGCTTCGAGCTGCACGACGAGGGCATCACCGGGCTCGCCGACCCCTCCGGGCTGTTCCTCACCCGCCGCGACGAGCCGGTGCCCGGCACGTGTCTGACGGTCACCCTGGAGGGCCGCCGGCCGCTGGTGGCCGAGGTGCAGGCGCTCACCGTGGACTCCCAGATCCCCTCGCCCCGCCGCACCACCTCCGGTCTGGAGACCTCCCGGGTCTCGATGATGCTCGCCGTGCTGGAGCAGCGCGGCCGGATCAGCGCGCTGGGCAAGCGGGACATCTACAGCGCCACGGTGGGCGGGGTGAAGCTGTCCGAGCCCGCCGCCGACCTCGCCGTGGCACTCGCGCTGGCCAGCGCCGCCAGTGACACCCCGCTGCCCAAGAACCTGGTGGCGATCGGCGAGGTGGGGCTCGCGGGCGAGGTCAGGCGGGTCACCGGGGTGCAGCGGCGGCTGGCGGAGGCCGCCCGGCTCGGCTTCACCCACGCCCTGGTGCCGGGCGACCCGGGCCGGATCCCGGACGGGATGCGGGTGCTTGAGGTGGCGGACATCGGGGACGCGCTGCGGATGCTGCCCCGGCGCCGGGAGCGGGGCGAGAAGGCGCGGGGGGAGGCGGACGACCGGGGCTGACAAGGGGCGGTGGGAGGCGGACGACCGGGGTTGACATGGTGGGCGAGGCGTCACCGGGGCGGTGGCGGGTGCGTGGCCGAGTGCGCTGGTGAGGGCGTACGGCGGGGGTCGGCGAGCCGGGGAGCGGGGGTCGGCGAGCCGGGTGGCGCGCGGACCGGCGGGAGTCGCGCTCCGCTCCGTGCCCACGGTCGTACGCCGGGAGACCCCACGGGGGGCCGGTGGCCGCCGGTAGACTTTGCCCTGGTCTCGCCCATACGTGGCCTCGCGCATCGGCAGGGCAGGGCGACTCGTGGCACCGACAGACCTTGCGACGGAGGAGTGCAGTGGCAGCAGGCGACCGGGCATCGGCACCCGGCAAGGCCGACGGTCTGATGCGTGCCTCCCTGAGCGCGGTCGCGCCCGGCACGGCGTTGCGCGACGGCCTCGAGCGCGTTCTCCGGGGGAACACCGGCGGGCTGATCGTGCTCGGCACCGACAAGACCGTCGAGTCGCTGTGCACCGGCGGCTTCGTCATCGACGTCGAGTTCACCGCGACCCGGCTGCGCGAGCTGTGCAAGCTGGACGGCGCGCTGGTGCTCGACAAGGACATCACCAAGATCGTGCGGGCCGGGGTGCAGCTGGTGCCGGACGCGGCGATCCCCACCGAGGAGACCGGCACCCGGCACCGGACCGCGCAGCGCGTCTCCATCCAGACCGGGTTCCCGGTGGTCTCGGTCAGCCAGTCGATGCGGCTGATCGCGCTGTATGTGGACGGTCAGCGGCGGGTCCTGGAGGACTCGGCGGCGATCCTCTCCCGCGCCAACCAGGCGCTGGCCACCCTGGAGCGGTACAAGCTCCGCCTCGACGAGGTGGCGGGCACGCTCTCGGCCCTGGAGATCGAGGACCTGGTCACCGTCCGGGATGTGAGCGCGGTCGCGCAGCGGCTGGAGATGGTCCGCCGCATCGCCACCGAGATCGCGGAGTACGTGGTCGAGCTGGGCACCGACGGCCGGCTGCTCTCCCTCCAGCTGGACGAGCTGATCGCGGGCGTGGAGCCCGAGCGTGAGCTGGTGGTGCGGGACTACGTGCCCGAGCCGACCGCCAAGCGCACCCGTACGGTGGCCGACGCGCTCGCCGAGCTGGACCGGCTGACCCACGCCGAACTGCTCGAACTCCCCATCGTGGCCCGGGCGCTGGGGTACACGGGCTCGCCCGAAACGCTCGACTCGGCGGTCTCGCCGCGCGGCTTCCGGCTGCTGGCCAAGGTGCCGCGGCTGCCGGGCGCCATCATCGAGCGACTGGTCGAGCACTTCGGCGGCCTGCAGAAGCTGTTGGCCGCGAGCGTGGACGACCTGCAGATGGTGGACGGCGTGGGCGAGGCCCGGGCGCGCTCGGTCCGCGAGGGCCTGTCGCGGCTGGCGGAGTCGTCCATCCTGGAGCGGTACGTGTAGCTCCGCGGGGCCGCGGGCCGTGGGTGCGTCCTCCGCGCCGCCGGCGGCGCGGACCGCCCCCGGCGGCGCGGGCCCGCTCGCCGCGGACGGCCCGCCGGACCTCGACGCGCTGTCCGCGGCGGCGACTCCCCGGCGACGTAGGCGATCCCGCCCGGTTCGGGGGCGAGGCGTCGTACCGCGTCCGGGAGTGACGGGGCGCGGGTCGTTGCGTGCGGGGTCGGGGCCCGGCGGCTCCCGCCCCCGCGAGCGGTGCCCGCGCCTTCCGGCGGGGTTGATCGTGGCGGCCTTGTCCACCAGGACCCCGTCGGGCCGGGTGTCGGGCCGACGTGCGGGGCCACCCTCGCGGCACGACGGCCAGGGGCCGCCGGCCGCGAGGGGCAGGCCGCCGGCCGTGAGGGGCATCGTGGTGGCACTGAGCAGGTCAGAGGAAGTCCGCTACGGTTCGGTAGCGCCCCGAAGGAGCGCGGGGCCGTGTCGATGTGCGGCTCCGCCGCGTGGGACCAGCCACGACGGCGCCGCAGTCGGCCGACGGCGCATCGCGACACTTCCGGCGGAGCGCTTGGGTGCGGGTCCCGGCCGCGTGCGCCGCCCGCCTCACATCCAGGCGGTCGAGCCGTCGGGGCGTATCGGCACCTTTCGTTTCCAGGTGACCCAGTCATCCTCCACGAGCGCGGACTCGTCGATCTCGATGCCCCACCCCGGCCGGTCCGGGCGCAGGTCGAGGTGTCCGTCGGCGGGGAGATAGGGGTCGGGGCACCACGACACGTCGTCCGGCTTGTACTCCAGGATGGAGAAGTTGGTCGTCGCGGCCGCGAAGTGCACGTTCGCCGCGGTGGCGAGCGGGCCGAGCGGGTTGTGCGGCGCGACCGGGACGTAGTGCGCGTCGGCGATGGCGGCGATCTTCACCATCTGGGTGAGACCGCCGACGACGCAGATGTCCGGCTGCACGATGTCGGCTCCGCCGACGCTCAGCAGCGCGAGGAACTCATGGGGGGAGTACAGGCACTCCCCCGTGGCCAGCGGCACCGCGATCTCGGAACGGAGCCGGCCCCAGGCGGGGATGTGCTCGGGCCGTATCGGTTCTTCGAGGAAGAGCGGCTGGTTGGGGGCGAGCGCGGCGCCGAGGTCGACCGCCTGCCACGGTTCCCACAGACAGGCGTGCGCGTCGAACGCGAACTCCCACTCCGCGGGGTGTCCGGCGCGGACCTCGCCGAAGTAGTCGCCCAGTTGACGGACCAGGAGCCCGAACCGGGTGCGGTGCGGTTCCGTCCGGTAGGGGCTGAGTTTGAAGGCGGTGACACCGTACCGTTCGTGCAACGCGGCGGTGGTCCCGGACAGTTCGCCGATGTCCGGCGCGGAGTACAGACCGGCGTAGACCCGCACCCGGTCGCGTACGGCGCCGCCCAGCAGCTGGTAGACCGGCACCCCCACGGCCTTGGCGGCGATGTCCCACAGCGCGTGGTCGATGGCGGCGACGGCGGCCAGGCCCAGCGCGCCCTGGGGGAAGCGGCCGGACTGCAGCAGGAACTGGTTGATCCGGGCGGGGGACCGGGCGTCCATGCCCTTGATCTGCTCGAACAGATAGTCGAGCAGGGGCGGATACGCCAGGTCGGGGCCGTGGTTGTACACCTCCGACCACCCGTCGACCCCGTCCTCGGTGGCGATCTTGACCAGTACCCGGGGCCGGTCGCCCACCCGCTGCCGGAAGGTCCGCAGGGACTCGATCCTCATGCCACACGCTCCCCGGCCGTCTCGGGCACCAGGGAGTGCCACGGCGCCATGGACTCGGCGACCTCGCGGGCGAGGGCCGGGGACACCGGGTGGCTGGGGGGACGGACGTCCCGCCGGCACAGACCGATCCGGTGCATGGCCTCCTTCACCACCGACACGTTGTGGGCCGCGTCGTCGCGGGCCCGCAACTCCTCGAAGTGGCGGATCCGCCGCCAGACCCGGGCGGCGGTGCCGTAGTCCTCGTCGCGGAGCGCGGTGAGCATCCGCAGGGACACCGCCGGGGCGATGTTGACCAGGCCGGAGGTGAAGGCCCGGGCCCCCGCCTGCCAGTAGGCCGGGGCGTAGGACTCGGCGAGCCCTGCGATCCACAGCAGGCCGTCGGCGGCCTCCGCCCGCGTGGTGGCGAACGCGACCGGGTCGGGGACGGAGTACTTCAGCCCGACGACGTTCGGCGCCCGTTCCACCAGGCGGGTGATGTGCGCTCCGGTGACCGCGCGCTTGGTGAGGTAGGGCAGCACTCCGAGGTCCGGTACGGACCGGGCGATCCGCGCGTTGTACTCGACCCAGCCGTCCGCCGACAGATACGGCAGGACGGGCTGATGGATCATGATCGCGTCCGCGCCCGAGTCGCGGGCGAAGCGCGCGTCGGAGACGGCCGTCTGGATGTCGAGCCCCACCCCGGCGACGATCACCGTGGGCTCCGCCGGGGCGTCCGCCGGTGCGTCCGCCGTGGTGCCGGCGTGGGCGTCGCGGGCGGTGAGGACGCACCTCAGCACCTGACGGCGTTCGTCCGGGGAGAGGGCGTAGAACTCGCCGGTGTTGCCGTTCGGCGTCAGCGCGGTGACTCCATTGCGGATCAGACGTGCCGCCAGCGAGACGGTCAGATCGTGGTCGACGGCGCCCTCCTCGTCGTACGGGACCACCGGGATCCCGATGACGGTGGCGAGCCGGTCGACCAGGCGGGCGGTGCTGAACGAGGCGTTCACGAGGTGGTCCCTCCATGCGGTGCGACGGGGCCCGCGGGGTCGTCGTGGGGCTGGGTGACGGGCTTGACGCGCACCCAGAACAGGTAGATCGCCGCGCTGGCCAGACAGCTCACCGCCGCGCCGAGCAGCGGGCCCACATAGGAGCCGCCGCCGGACGCCAGGAACAGTCCGATGGCGATGGGGCTGAGCAGGTTGCCCACCTGGGAGCCGAAGTTCTGGAAGCCGGCCACCACACCGACGTACTCCGAGGAGCGCGCCACTTCCGCCGGGAGGCTCAGGATCGCCGCGCCGGCGAAGGAGTGGGCGGCGCTGCTGACGGTCAGGATCACCATCAGCACCACATTGCTCTCGATGAACGGGGCGAAGCCGATGCAGGCGCTCAGGCCGAGCCCGGCGACGATGGGCACCTTCCGGGCCAGGTTGGGGGAGGCTCCGGAGGCCAGCATCCGGTCGGACACGATGCCGCCGAGCACGGTGGAGCCGATCGCGACGAGCGCCGGAATCCACCCCACCATGCCGAAGTCCGCCTCGGAGAACCCGCGGTCGTCGAGCAGATAGCTGGGATACCAGGTGAGGAAGAACGCCCCGGCGAGCGAGCGGAACACATAGCCGACCGTCAGCGCCCACACCTGGGAATCGCTCAGCAGGTCGCGCCACGGCACGGTGCCGCCGCCGCTGCCGCCGACCGCCGGTTCCACGGGCTCCTCCCCGCCCTGGTCGGACCGGATGTGGGCCAGTTCCGCCGCGGAGACGCGCGGATGGTCCCCGGGGTCGCGGTAGACGACGGCCCACCCCACGAGCCAGAGGAGACCGACCACGCCGATCACGACGAAGGACAGCCGCCAGCCGCCGAGCACGGTCAGCGCCGTCACCACCGGAATCGACAGCGCCGTGCCGATCTGCTGGCCCATGTCGAACAGGCTGGAGGCGAAGGCCCGTTCCCGGCGCGGGAACCACCGCGAGACGACCTTGACGTTCGCCGGCTGCACCGGCGCCTCGCCGATACCGAGGCCGAGGCGGAACACCACGACCGATCCGACGCCGCGCGCGAAGGCCATCAGGGCCGTCCAGATCGACCACCAGCCGACCGCGATGGGGTAGACGACCCTCGGGCCGAAGCGGTCGAGCAGCCAGCCGGAGGGAATCTGGAACAGGGCGTAGGTCCAGAAGAACGCCGAGAGCATCACCCCCTGCACGGCGGAGCTGATGTGGAACTCGTCGGACATATGGGGCATCGCCACGCTCAGCGCGGCGCGGTCGAGATAGGCGATCGTGAGGCCGAGCGCCGAGAAGCCGACGATCGTCCATCGCATGTGGCTGCGTTGCCGAGGCGGTGACGCCGGGGATCTCCCGGCCTTGGACAGGGGCACGCTGGACTGGGGCACCATCGCTCCCGAAGTTGGATAGGCTCCCCCATAGAGGGAGCATGCTGACTCTCTGTCGCGGCCCGGGATCTTGGCGGTGAACGGGCCGCATCTCACGTCGTCAGTGGATGAGCGGCTGCTGCCTGATCAGTTCAGTCGGTCCGGCTGCCGGCCGGCGCGGCCGGTGCGCCCGAGGCACCCCCGCAGCACCATGGACATAGGCCCCCTAATCCGGGCATTGCGCCTCTCATATATGACGTACGATGCACGACGCGATGAAGGTAGGAGCGCCCAGGGTTATTCGTCAACGCTTTTGACAAACTCTGCGGCTGATGATCCGTCACCGATTCGGGCAGCGGTCGGCGCGCAGCGCACGGTGACACCACCGCCCCCCGGCAGAAGCGGCCGGGGGGCGGATTCGGTCCTTGGCGGGGGATCCAGACCTCGGCGGGGCCCGGTCCTCGGCGGGGCCTAGTCCTTCTCGAGGACGAACGACACCTTGGCCGTCCCGAGCCCGTCCACCTTCACCTCGACCAGGTACGTGCCCGGCTTGGCCGACGCGCTGCCCGACGGCGTGGCGCAGTGCTCGGCGCTGCGCTTGCGGTCCCACTCCACGGTGCGCTTGGTCTGGCCGGACCCGGGCACCTCGACCAGCGCGGCGGCGCTGCCCTCCGGGCAGTCGTCGGAGGCCCAGACGTGGGCGTTGTGGGCGTCGGTGATGGTCAGCGAGGCGGCCGCGCGCCCGAAGTCGACCTTGCAGGAGCTCGCCTTGGTGTTCTTCACGACGATCTCGAAGGTGGGCTTCTCCCCCGGCGCCCAGGTGTTCTTGACCTTGGAGTCCTTGACGCTGCGCACCGTCAGATCCGCGTCGCCGGGGCGGCAGTCCGGCAGGCTCGACCCGGCGGGCAGGCCCTGCCCGGTCCCGGTGCCGATGCCACCGCCCGCGCCGCCACCCGATGAACCGCCCGCGCCGCCCGCACCGCCCGCGCCACCGGACCCGCTGCCGCCGCCCGCGCCACCGCCGCTCGCGTCCGCGCCGCCGTCGTCCGAGCCGCCGCCGCTGCCCCCGCTGCCGCCGGAGCCCGAGCCGCCGCTGTCCGACTCATCGCGCCCGCCCGGCCGTTCGCTGTTGACCGGCCCGGAGGAGGAGGGGCCCGGGGTGATCGTGCTCGCGGGTCCCCCGCCGCCCGATCCCTTGCCCTCGTCACGTCCGCCACCGCCCGAACCACCCCAGCCGAAGGCCCAGATGACCACGAGGATGATGGCGATGAGCAGGGCCAGCGCAACGGCCCTCCGCCGCCAGTAAATGGAGGAGGGAAGCGGCCCGATCGGATTGCGCAGAGATCCCACGCGGAAACTCTACGAGAGATCGGGAGCGGTACCGGCCAATAACCCTCGCTCCAGGCCCTACTTTTCTCATGATCCGACCGGATCCGGCACATGAGGGCCCCACAGGCGGCCATGAGGTGCCCCCGAGGTCACCCCGGGGGCACCGGAAGACCGCACCCGGGCGCGGCAAGCGGCCATCCGTTCCCGTACGGGCGCCGTATCGCACGATTCGGCAACGACTGGCGCGGCTGAAACCCGAACGCCCGCGCCCTGGGCCCCGCGAGCCGTCCCGTCATGTCAGGATCGAGAGCGATGACTGCCATTTCCGCTTCCGCCGCCCCGGCCGCCGCATCCTCCGACCCCGACGGAGCCGTTCTGCACCGGCCCGTCATCGACTGGTTCGACGCGCACGCGCGCGACCTCCCCTGGCGCCGCCCCGAGGCGGGCGCCTGGGGTGTGATGGTGAGCGAGTTCATGCTCCAGCAGACCCCGGTGAACCGGGTGCTGCCGGTGTACGAGCAGTGGCTCGCCCGCTGGCCGCGCCCGGCCGACCTGGCCGCGGAACCGCCCGGGGAGGCGGTCCGCGCCTGGGGCCGGCTCGGCTATCCGCGCCGGGCGCTGCGGCTGCACGGCGCCGCGGCCGCCATAAGGGAGCGGCACGGCGGTGACGTACCGCGCGACCACGCCCAGTTGCTGGCGCTGCCGGGGGTGGGTGAGTACACGGCGGCGGCCGTGGCCTCGTTCGCGTACGGCCAGCGCCATCCGGTCCTGGACACCAATGTCCGCAGGGTGTTCGCGCGCGCGGTCAGCGGTGCGCAGTACCCGCCGAACGCCACCACCGCCGCCGAGCGCAAGCTGGCCCGCGCCCTGCTCCCCGAGGACGAGCCGACCGCGGCGCGCTGGGCGGCGGCCACGATGGAGCTGGGCGCGCTGGTCTGCACGGCCCGCACCCCGGACTGCGCGCGCTGCCCGATCGCCGCGCTGTGCGCCTGGCGGCAGGCCGGTTCGCCGGAGCACGACGGACCGCCGCGGCGCGGCCAGACCTACGCGGGTACGGACCGTCAGGTGCGCGGCAAGCTGCTCGCGGTGCTGCGGGAGGCTGTGACACCGGTGCCGCAGGCGGCGCTGGACCAGGTGTGGGACGAGCCGGTGCAGCGCGCCCGCGCGCTCGACGGACTCGTCTCCGACGGACTGGTGGAGCCGCTCCCGGGCGGCCTCTACCGGCTGCCGCTGACCTGAGAACATCCCTCGTCACGGCCCTGTCTGTGACAGACCTGTGACACGCCCAGGACCCGGTTCTGACACTCGGTCGAACCGGGTTCCGTTGTTACACAACCTATGGGTAGCTGTGCGTTTGCCGAGGCGCAGTTGCGCATGGCGCCGCAACAGCGCCTCCGTAGCGTCCTTCCCGTGCCGAGCGAGAAGCCGGACACACAAGCGGCGGGGAAACAGCGGGATGGAGGCTGCACACCATGAGCAGCAGCAGCAATGTTCTGGACTTTGAGGAGTACGTGCGGAATCGGCAGGACGCGCTGCTGCGCAGCGCCCGTCGGCTGATCCCCGACCCGGTCGAGGCACAGGACCTGCTCCAGACCGCCTTGGTGCGCACCTACGGCCGCTGGGACGGCATAGCCGACAAGTCACTCGCGGACGCCTACCTCCGGCGCGTCATGATCAACACCCGCACCGAGTGGTGGCGCGCCCGCAAGCTGGACGAGGTGCCCACCGAGCAGCTTCCGGAGGCGAGCGTCGAGGACGGCACCGAGCAGCACGCCGACCGCGCCCTGCTGATGGACATCCTTTCCGTGCTGGCTCCCAAGCAGCGCAGTGTCGTGGTGCTGCGACACTGGGAGCAGATGACGACCGAAGAGACCGCGGAGGCGCTCGGAATGTCGACCGGAACGGTCAAGAGCACGCTGCACCGGGCGCTGGCCCGGCTGCGGCAGGAGCTGGAGAGCCGCGATCTGGACGCCCGGGCGCTCGGCCGTCGGGACGGGGACGCGGGGTCGGCCACCAACGTCCGGCGGCACACGGGTCGGGTCCGGCGCGCCCGCCAGGAGCGGGGGCAGGAACGGTGCGCGGCCTGACCAGGGCCTCTCCCAGCAGGACAGTCATGCTCACCGGCGGCGCGGTCGTGGGCCTCGCGGCCGCCGGCGGCTGGATGCTGGCCGGATGCGGCGACGCGAGCCAGGGGGTGCGCAAGGAGGGACCGGCGAGCACCGAGTGGGCCTCGGCCGCCGCGGACTCCGGCGCGTACGCGGGTGGCCGCGCCTCGGGCCGGCCGTCACCGGCTGCCGGGAAGAAGGTCGACGTGATCAAGCTGGTCAAGGCGGATCCGCGCGTCAGCGACGATCTGAAGACGAGCCTCAAGCCCTGCCCCGCGGCCAAGGAGCGCGAGGCCAAGCAGGAGATCAAGGGCTATCCGGTGGACGTGACGTCCGGCCGGCTGACCGGCTCCGCCGACTCCGACCTGGTCATCAACGTCATGAGCTGCACCGACGGCTTCGGCATCGGCTCGTATGTGTACCGCAAGGTGGGCGGCCGGTACGAGAACGTCTTCAGCGACGAGCAGCCGCCCGTCTACGCCGACGTCGCCAAGGACGGGCTGCGGGTGACCAAGCTCTCCTACACCTCCGGGGACTCGGTCTGTTGCCCTTCGAGCGAGACCGTGATCACCTACGGCTGGTCCGGGGCGGACCGTTCGTTCACGGTGCGGTCCCGCGAGCGCACCGACTACAGCAAGAATGTGCCCAAGGAAGACGCGACCCCGGTGCCGACCGCGCGCGCCGACGACGGAACGGAAGGCTGAAGCGAGGCTGTGGCCGAGACCCATGTGCTCTTCGTCGAGGACGACGATGTCATCCGTGAAGCCACGCAGCTCGCCCTGGAGCGCGATGGCTTTCTCGTGACGGCCGCGCCCGACGGGCTGACCGGCCTGGAGCGCTTCCGGGCCGACCGCCCCGATATCGCGCTGCTCGATGTGATGGTTCCGGGCCTGGACGGGGTCAGCCTGTGCCGCCGGATCCGCGACGAGTCCACCGTTCCCGTGATCATGCTCTCCGCGCGCGCCGACTCCATCGATGTGGTGCTCGGCCTCGAAGCCGGCGCCGACGACTATGTGACCAAGCCCTTCGACGGCGCGGTGCTGGTGGCCCGCATCCGGGCCGTGCTGCGCCGCTTCGGCCATGCCAGCGGCCCCGGCGGGCGGGGCGCGGAGCCGGTCCCCGAGGAGCCCGACGGCGGGGTGCTGCGCTTCGGCGATCTGGAGGTCGACCCCGAGGGCATGGAGGTCCGCAAGGGCGGCCTTCAGGTGGCGCTCACCCCGACCGAGATGCGGCTGCTGCTGGAGTTCTCGGCCGCGCCCGGCACCGTGCTCTCCCGCGACCGGCTGCTGGAGCGGGTCTGGGAGTACGGCTGGGGCGGGGACACCCGGGTCGTGGACGTCCATGTGCAGCGGCTGCGCGGCAAGATAGGCCAGGACCGCATCGAGACGGTCCGCGGCTTCGGCTACAAGCTCAAGGGCTGAGCGGCGTTGCGGCGGTTCGCCCTGCGCACGGGCCTGCGGTGGAAGGTCAGCCTCGCCATCGCGGCCGTGAGCACGCTGGTGGCGGTGGTGCTGAGCCTCGTCGTCCACAACGCGGCCCGCGTCTCGATGCTCGACAACAGCCGCACCGTGATGGACGAGCGGGTGAAGGTCGCCCAGCGGTGGTACGAGCAGTCCCGGGTGCTGGGGTTCGGCGCCAAGCTGGACGACCCCCGTCTGCCCGACCAGCTGAAGAAGGAGGCGTGGCGCGGCCAGCGCGCCACCTATCTGGAGGACTCCGGCACCGGCACCCCCGAGGTGTGGGCCTCGGTGCCGCTGCGGAACGGCAAGGTGCTGTCCGTCCACACCAAGTTCCAGGACCGGTTCGCCGTCCTCGACGACCTGGACCGGGTGCTGATCATCGGCTCGGTGGCGGTGGTGCTGGGCGGTATCGCGCTCGGTGTACTCGTCGGCGATCAGCTCTCCCGGCGGCTGCGCAAGGCGGCCACCGCCGCCCGCAAGCTGGCCGAGGGCGACTC
Organism: Streptomyces sp. 5-10; assembly: GCF_014712245.1. Classification (NCBI taxonomy): domain Bacteria; kingdom Bacillati; phylum Actinomycetota; class Actinomycetes; order Kitasatosporales; family Streptomycetaceae; genus Streptomyces; species Streptomyces sp. 5-10. Next base: position 74,247 of record NZ_JACVYG010000040.1, on the reverse strand, counting down.
CGAGGTCCGGGTGCGCGAGGCGATCGGCGGCCGGGTGCGCGACGAGACCGACGATCTGGCGCGGGCGGTGGACGGCATGGCCGAGGCGCTGCAGCAGCGGCTGGAGGCGGAGCGCCGGGTCACCGCCGATATCGCCCACGAGCTGCGCACCCCGGTCACCGGCCTGCTCACGGCCGCCGAACTGCTGCCGCCGGGCCGCCCCACCGAGCTGGTACGGGACCGGGCGCAGGCGATGCGCACCCTGGTCGAGGACGTCCTGGAGGTGGCACGGCTGGACGGCTTCGCGGAGCGCGCGGAGCTCCAGGAGATAGCCCTGGCCGAGTTCATCACCCGCCGGGTCCGGGCGGTGGCCCCGGACGCGGCCGTCAACGTGGTGCGCGACGCCCATGTCTCCACCGACCCCCGGCGGCTGGAGCGGATCCTGGGCAATCTGCTGGCCAACGCCGCCCGGCACGGCAAACCGCCCTTCGAGGTCACCGTCGAAGGGCGGATACTGCGCGTCCGCGACCATGGCCCCGGCTTCCCGGAGGAGCTGCTGAAGGACGGGCCGAGCCGGTTCCGCACCGGCAGCAAGGACCGCGCGGGCACCGGGCACGGCCTGGGGCTGACCATAGCCGCGGGCCAGGCGCGGGTGCTGGGCGCCCGGCTGACGTTCCGCAACGCGGATCCGCTGATGGACGGCGGCGACGAGGCGGACGGGGAGTGCGTGGGCGCGGTCGCCGTGCTGTGGCTGCCGGAGTCCGCGCCCACCAACACCGGCAGCTTCCCGATCATCGAGGTGCCGGACTGAGCCGAGTCCGAGTTCTCGGACCGGGCGCTCAGTCCGAGACGCAGCCGCTCCGGGGCTTGTCGAAGTCCATCTGCTCGCGGGGCTGGGTGAACGAGAACCAGTTGCCGGAGTCGTCGCGGAAGAGCGCCTCGGTGCCGTACGGACGCTCCTGGGGCTCCTGGACGAACTCCACGCCCTTCGCCTTGAGCGCCTCGTAGTCCCGGTGGATGTCATCGGTGGTGATCACCCCGGGGCCGAGCACACCCTTGGCGACCAGCGTCCTGAGGGCTTCGGCGGACTCCGGGTCGAGCCCCGGCGAGCTGGGCACCATCAGGGTCAGCTGCACATCCGGCTGGTCCTTGGCGCCGACCGTCAGCCAGCGCATACCGCCGCCCTCGCCGTCCCCGCCGATGCTCATGTCGGTGCGGTCCTCGAAGCCCAGCTTCTCGGTGTAGAACTCCTTGGCCCGGTCCTGGTCGAGGACCCAGATGGTGACGATGGACATCCCTTTGATCATTGCTGCCTCCGGAGGCATCGGGGTGGGCCGCGCGTCGTCGCGACAAGGCCACGCTAGGCAGCGGCGGATTCATTCCGCTTCTCCAGAATTGCTGTCCTTGGAGCCGGGGGCTCGGACACCGGGGGCGGGGGCGGGGGAGCCGGGGGCTCGGGCGTCGCGCCCGCCGTACCACAGCATCGCGTAACACCCCGGGATGACCGATGCCGCCCGGCCGACGTGCAGGTCCCGGTACGCGCTGGGGGTGAGCCCGGTCTGCTTCTTGAAGCTCGTGGAGAAGGTGCCGAGGCTGCTGAAGCCGACGAGCGAGCAGATCTCGGTGACCGAGAGATTGGCCGAGCGCAGCAGCTCCTCGGCCCGCTCGATGCGGCGCCGGGTCAGATACTGCCCCGGCGTGGATCCGTAGGCGCCCTTGAAGGCGCGGATGAAGTGATAGCGCGAATAGCCGGCATGCCCGGCGACCGCGTCCAGGTCGAGCGGCTCGGCCCAGTCGCGGTCCATCACGTCCTTCGCGAGGCGCAGCCGGCGCAGTTGCGCCAGCCGCGCCTCGTCCGGCGAGGTCACCATGGGGCCGATGCTGTCATGTCCCACTGACAGCGGCCCTCTGATGGCGGCCCGGCCCACCCGGACCGCTGGTCAGACGGTCTCGGCGATCGGCGCCGGGTCAGACGGTCTCGGCGATCGGCGCCGTCTCGGCCGCGGCCTCGTCACCGTCGGCCGGCTTGGCGGCGGCCCCGCGCAGCGGGACCTCCTTGACGAACCAGGCGGCGACGGCACCGACGATGCTGATCAGCGCGCCCCACAGGAACACCTGGTGGGCACCGCTGGCCACCGCGTGGGTGTACGCGTCCCGGATGGGCGGCGGCAGCAGCTTGAGGCTGGCCGGGTCGAGCTGGGCACTCCCGGAGGTGATGGCCGCGGCCTTACTCCCGCCCCGCTCGGCCATGGTGTCGTTCACCTGGTTGGTGAACAGGGCGCCGAGGATGGCGACGCCGAAGGAGCCGCCCAGGGTGCGGAAGAGGGTGGCGGAGGAGCTGCCGACGCCCATGTCCTTCATCTCGACGCTGTTCTGCGCCACCAGCATGGTCGTCTGCATCAGGCAGCCCATGCCCATGCCGAGCACCGCCATGTAGAGACCGGAGGTGAAGCGGGTGGTCTCGGTGTCCATCGTGGACAGCAGGAACATCCCGGCGGTGATCAGGATGCCGCCGACTACGGGGAAGATCTTGTACTTGCCGGTCGCGGTGGTGACCCGGCCCGCGACCAGCGAGACGACCAGCATGCCCAGCAGCATCGGGAGCAGCAGCAGCCCGGAGTTGGTGGCCGTGGCGCCCTGCACGGTCTGCTGGTAGAGCGGCAGGAAGGTGGTCGAGCCGAACATCACGAAACCGGTGAGGAAGCCGATCGCGGTGACCAGCGTGAAGTTGGGGTTCCGGAAGATGTGCAGCGGCAGCACGGGCTCGGCGACCCGCGTCTCGACGTAGAGGAACGCGGCGAGCGAGAGGACACCGACCGCACCGAGGCCGATGATCTGGGCCGACCCCCAGGCGTACTCGTTGCCGCCCCAGGTGGTGATCAGCACGAGGGCGGTGATGCCCACGGTCAGCAGGGCCGCGCCGGTGTAGTCGATCCGTCCCTCGGAGCGCTTCTTCGGCAGGTGCAGCACCGCGGTGATCGCCGCCAGGGCGATGGCACCGAGCGGGAGGTTGATGTAGAAGATCCAGCGCCAGCCGAGGTGGTCGGTGAGCGTACCGCCGACCAGCGGGCCACCGATCATGGCCACGGCCATCACACCGGCCATGATGCCCTGGTAGCGACCACGCTCCCGGGGCGGCACCAGGTCACCGATGATCGCCATCACGCCGACCATCAGACCGCCCGCGCCCAGGCCCTGGATGGCCCGGAAGCCGATCAGCTCACCCATGCTCTGCGCCATACCGGACAGCGCCGAGCCGCCGAGGAAGATCACGATGGAGGTGAGGAAGACGCCCTTGCGGCCGTACATGTCGCCGAGCTTGCCCCAGATGGGGGTCGAGGCGGCGGTGGCCAGGGTGTACGCGGTCACCACCCAGGAGAGGTGGTCGAGGCCACCGAGCTCGCCGACGATGGTCGGCATCGCGGTGCCCACGATCATGTTGTCGAGCATCGCGAGCAGCATCGCGATCATCAGCGCGAATATCACCACACTGGTGCTGCGCTGCTTGGGCTCGGCCTTGGCCGGGGGCTGCTGGGCCTCCCGGGCGGCCTGAGCCGGTGCCGAAGCGGATGGCGCTTCGTCGTCTGATTGTTTACGGACCATGTTCTCCGTCTCCCCCTGGATGATGAGAGCCCTGACGCCCACTTACTTGCCGCCCGGCTAGTTCAGTACAGTAGAGAAGGTAAGGCGCCAACTAGCCGGGCGTCAAGTAAGTTACGTTCGCCCTGGCCAGGCAGCCAGACCACCAGTACAGGAGAGCACCATGGGCAGCACACCGCGGCGGGGCGACACCCGCCAGCGCATCCAGGACGTCGCCCTGGAACTCTTCGCCGAGCACGGCTACGAGAAGACCTCGCTGCGCGAGATCGCCGAGCAGCTCGAGGTCACCAAGGCGGCCCTCTACTACCACTTCAAGACCAAGGAGGACATCGTCCTCAGCCTGTTCCAGGACCTGGGCCGGCCGCTGGACGAGCTGATCGCCTGGGGCGAGCAGCAGCCGCGCACCCTGGAGACCAAGCAGGAGCTGCTGCGCCGCTACAGCGCGGCCCTGGACATCGGCGAGCCGCTGATGCGCTTCATGCAGGAGAACCAGGCGACGGTGCGCGAGCTGAGCATCGGCCAGATCTTCAAGAAGCGGATGCTCGCGATGTCCGCCCTGGTCAGGGACCCCGAGGCGCCCCTGGTCGACCAGGTCCGGAGCGTCACCGCGCTGTTCAGCATGCATGCGCGGATGTTCGCGCTGCAGACGGTCGAGGGCGACCCCGAGGACAAGCGGGAGGCTGTCCTGGAGGTCGCCCTCGATCTGCTGAAGCAGGCGCACGCGTCATCGACCCACGGATGACGCACGACGCGTCAGATATGAGCGTCAGAGCGTCGGATGTGAGCGTCAGACCTTGACGCCGTGGTCGCGGAGGAACTTGAGCGGCTCGACGGCGGAGCCGTAGTTCGGCGTCGTACGGATCTCGAAGTGCAGGTGGGGGCCGGTCGAGTTGCCGGTGCTGCCGGAGAGGCCGATCTGCTGGCCGGTGCTCACGGACTGCCCGACCCGGACGTCGATCCGGGAGAGGTGGGCGTACTGCGAGTACGTCGCGTTGTCGTGCTTGATCACGATCGCGTTGCCGTACGCGGGGCCGTCACCGCCACCGTTCGGGCCCGCCTTGACGACCACGCCGCCGTGCGCCGCGTGCACCGGGGTGCCGGTCGGCACGACGAAGTCCTGACCGCTGTGGTTGTGCGACCAGAGGTTGCCCGCCAGGCCGAAGGCGGCGCCTATCGCGTACTTGTCGACCGGGGTCTCCCAGGCGTTCGCCGCCTTCGCGGGGGCCTTCGCGGACGCCTTAGGAGCGGACGCCTTAGGAGCGGACGCCTTCGCGGCGGACGCCTTCGCGGCGGGGGCCTTCGGGGCGGGCGCCTTCGGGGCGGGCGCCTTCGGGGCGGCCTGGCTGACGGACGGGGCGGAGGCGGCCGTGCCCGTCCCCACGGCGAACGCCGTCCCGGCGCCGAGCGCGAGGGAGGCCCCCAGACCCACGGCGACCACGGCGGCGCGCCCCCTGGACACGGACGTAAGCGAGAATCGGCGGTTTGTGGCGCGCGGGGCCATGGGAAGTACCTCCAGAAGCGTCTTAGGGACGCCCCTTGTTATCCCGTTCTCGTTAATAGGCCAAGGTGTTCTTCTACTAAGTGGGTACGTAGCGAATTCCTTATGGGGAGCCGTATCCCGTGCGGAATTCCCAGAAACTCCCATCACACCTCTGACCTGCGAGATCCCCTATTTTCCGTAGTAGACCCCGGACGGCCTGTGTGAGATGTCACCTTCGCAGGGACTTTCGGATGTCCGGTTCGGGACCAAGGGCCTTACCCCGCTGTACGCTGTCGGCGGCCCTCCGCGGCCGGGGGGGCACACGACTACCGGGGGGAATGGGACGTGGATCCCGCAACCATCGGCGCTCGCCTCGCGTCGAGCGTCGTCACACCGCTCATCAAGAAGCTGTTCGTCAAGGAGGGGCCGGGCGCCGGGCTGGTGAACCAGCCGGTCCGCATTTCCTCCCTCATCTCGTTCCGGGGCGAGAAGCGCACCCTGACCGAGAAGGACCTCACCAAGCTCGCCGCCGAACTCGTCGCACAGGCCACCCGGCACGCGGGACCCGGCGAGCGGCCCTGCCCCGCCGACGAGGACGAGCTCGTCGCCGAGAAGCTGGCCACCACGCTGTACGCGCTCGGCGACCTCGACATGAACGACGTCCAGGCGGTGCAGCTCGGCCACCGCGGACTGGCCCATGAGCTGACCCACGCCACCCGCACGCGGGGACGGGACACCCTGCACCTCAGCCAGGGCGGCGCGGCGCTCCACGAGCGGCTGCTGGACACCGCCTGCCTGCACATCCTGCACTTCTTCACCCAGCGCTCGACCTTCGTCGCCCGCTCCCTCGTCGAGCAGAGCGGCCAGCTCAGCGACCTCATCACCAAGATCGACATCCTGATCGAGCGCATCCCGTCGCAATCCGCGCAGGACGCGGGGTTCGAGCGGCGGTACGCGGAGTACATGATCGGCAAGCACTCCACGCTGACGATCGTCGGGATCGACCTCAGCCACGCAGAGGCCACGTGGCCGCTGGACGCGGCGTATCTCAGCCTGGAGGCGGTCTCCTCCGGCGAGGAGCGCGCTCTGGGCGACCCGTTCGGCGAGGCGCCCGCCGCCACGCATACCGCCCTCCCCGCTCCCCTTCCCGCCGTCCTTCCCGCCGACCGGGCGCTCTCCGGCCACCAGCGCGTGCTGCTGCGCGGGGTCGCGGGCTCCGGAAAGACCACGCTGGTGCAGTGGCTCGCCGTCTGCACCGCGCGGCAGGACTCGCTGCGCGGTCTGGAGCAGCTGATCGGCCGCGTCCCCTTCGTCCTCCCGCTGCGCACGATCGCCCGCCAGGAATCGCTGCCCTCCCCGGCCTCGTTCCTGGCCTCCGTCCACAACCCCCTGGACAGCGCCCAGCCGCCCGGCTGGGCCGACCGCGTCCTGACCGCCGGGCGCGGGCTGCTGCTGATCGACGGCATCGACGAGATCCCCGAGCGCGACCGCGAGCGCACCCGCGCCTGGCTCGCCGACCTCCTCATCGCCTACCCGAACAACCTGTGGCTGGTCACCTCCCGCCCCTCGGCCGTGGCCGACGACTGGCTGGGGGCGCAGGACTTCACCGAGTTCACGCTCTCCCCGATGAGCCGCGAGGACATGGCGGCGTTCATCGACCGCTGGCACGAGGCGGCGCGCCAGACCTGCGTCACGGAGGAGGAGCGGACGGCGCTCAACGCGTACCAGTCGGCCCTCCACACCGCCATCCGCACCAAGCAGGACCTCAGCCGGCTCGCCACCAACCCCCTGATGTGCGGCCTGATCTGCGCCCTGCACCGCGCCCGCCGCGGCTATCTGCCACCGGGCCGCAAGGCGCTGTACGACGCCGCGCTGTCGATGCTGCTGACGCGGCGCGACGCCGAGCGCCACGTCTACGCGCCCGGCGACGTCCAACTGGACGAGGAGCCGCAGATCCAGCTCCTCCAGCGGCTCGCCTACTACCTGATCCGCAACGGCCAGGCCGAGCTGGACCGCGACCGCGCGGAGCGCATCATCGAGGAGGCCCTTCCCTCCGTCCCCGCCGCCCGCGCCCTGGGCGACGCGCCCGCCATCCTGGGCCATCTGCTGCTGCGCAGCGGGCTGTTGCGCGAGCCCTCGGTGAGCACGGTGGACTTCGTCCACCGCACCTTCCAGGACTACCTGGGCGCGAAGGCGGCGGTGGAGGCGTGGGACGTCGGCCTGCTGGTCCGCCATGCGCATGACGCCCAGTGGGAGGACGTCTTCCGCATGGCGGTGGCGCATGGGCGGCCGCGCGAGCGGGCGGAACTGCTGAGCACATTGCTGAAGGAATCGGAGCGATGGGACCCACAGACATCGCTCCGCCAGAACCTGCTGGCCATGGCCTGTCTGGAGCACGCACCCGATCTGGACCCGGCGATACGGGACGAGGTCAGGCGGCGTGCGATGGAGTTCATCCCGCCCTTGGACATCCCGCGAGCACGGGATCTGGCCAGGGTGGGCCCCCTGGTGCTGGATCTCCTTCCGGGGCCGGAGGGACTGACGGACGAGGTGGCGGAATGCTGCGTGGTGACGGCCTCACGCATACCGGTGGACGCGGCGATCCCGTATCTGGCCAGGTTCGCCGACCACCCGGCGGTCGGGGTGCGTGCGCAACTGGCGTCGAGCTGGGGGCGGTACGACACCGAGCGGTACTTCCATGAGGTGATCCTCCGCCTGGACCGGGACGACCTGTACTTCGTGGCCGAGTCCATGGAGCATCTGCGGCTGCTCCTGGACACGGGGCCGCGTCCGTGGCTGATCCTGCGCGGGGACTTCACGGAGGACGAGATCAGGAACAACCTCAAGGGCGAGGAGGTGACCCGGCTGCGGCTGAACGGCAACGAGATGGTCACCGACCTCGGCGCCGCGCTCGGCCATCTGGTGAACCTCGAGACGCTCTATCTGACCGGCTGCTTCGCGGCCCCCGACCTCTCCCCCCTGGCCGAACTCTCCCTCCGCACCTTGGTCTTCGAGCCGCCCGGCGGGTGGGGCAAGGCTGTCCTCCCCAAGGGCCTGGGGGAGCTGACGTCCCTGGAGCGGCTGAAGATCACGATCGGAAAGTCAGGCATCCACCCCCGCAGTTTCCCACCCGGCATCACCTGGCTGGATCTGCATGTCGAGGATGAGGGGCTGGGCACCGCCTGGATGCCCTCGGCGTTCCCCCGGCTTCGTCATCTGAACATCGCGTTTCCCCACGGCGCCGAGCGACCCATCAACCTGTCCCCGCTCGCCGCACTCCCCGACCTGGAGACGGTCACGACCAACGCGGAGATCAGCGGTGCCGCGTCACTGCCCGGCGTCACGGTGACGGCGCCCATCTAGGGCCCTGAAACGCTGCGAACCCACCCCGCGGGTGCGGGGTGGGTTCGTCTCTTGAGCGCCGGGCAGGGCTTGCACCTGCATCTCCCCGCAGGAAGCGGGGCGTCTTTCCTTGGACCACCAACGCGCGGCCGACTGCCCCGAGTTCGGGCGGCTACGGCAAGATCAACTGTAGCGCATCCCTCCTGAGACGTCGAGACGTGCCCGCATGTATTGAAACGATCTATCCAAAACGGCTAGGCTGACGCCATGGCCCGACCGAGGATGTTCGATGAGGAACGGGCCCTGGACGCGGCGATGCACACGTTCTGGGAGAAGGGCTACGAGGCCACTTCCACCCAGGACCTGTGCGAAGCCACGGGCCTGGGGCGCAGCAGCATCTACAACACGTTCAAGAGCAAGCACGACCTGTTCCAGCGTGCGCTGGCCCACTACATCGACACCATGACCACCGCCCAGCTGGCGGTCCTGGAGGACACGCGGCACAGCGCCGTCGAGCGCATCCGCGCCCTGTTCGCCATGGTCATCGACGGCGAGACCGAGCACCGGGCCGGCGGCCGCAGCCTGGGCTGCCTGACCGTGAACACCACGGTGGAACTGGCCGCACGCGACAGTCAGGCGGCGGGAATGCTGGAGCGCGACACAGCCCGCAGACTCACGGTGTTGCGTGCGGTGATCGAGGAGGGCCGCCGGGACGGCAGCATCACCTCCCGGCGGGACGCCGGGGCGCTGGCCCGCTTCATCAACGCGGCGATCGGCGGCATGCGCATCTCGAGCCAGGGCGGCGCCGACCGGACCACGCTGGAGTCGATCGCCGAAGTCAGCCTCGACGCGCTGACGCACTGACCCGTTGACCCCCTGACGCACTGGCCCGCTGGCCCGCCGACCCAGTGGCCCGCTGGCCCACGCTCCGCCCTGGTCGGCGCCGACCCGTACCCGCGTTTTGAACTAAGCAATACATAACTCTGACGTCAACTCTTGAGGAGACCGAACCGTGCCCCGTGCCGTATACGTCCTGGCACTCGGCATCTTTGCCATGGTGACCAGCGAGTTCGTGGTCGCCGGACTGATGCCTCAGATGGCCGACGGGCTGAACGCCACCGTCCCGCAGATCGGTTACCTCATTACCGCGTTCGCGGTGGCCATGGCGGTCGGCGGGCCGTTCCTCACCGTGGCGCTCATGAAACTCCCGCCGCGTACGGCACTGATGGTGCTGTTCGTCATCTTCCTGGCGGGCAACGTCCTGGCGGCCACCGCGACCGGCTACTCCACGATGATGGCGGCGCGGATCATCACCGGGATCGCCTCCCAAGCCTTCTTCGGCGTGGGCATCTCGATGTGCGCCCAGATCACCCGCCCCGAGGTCCGCGGCCGCGCGATCGCGGTCGCGATGAACGGCCTCATGCTCGGCACCCTGCTCGGACTGCCCCTCTCCACCCTGGTCGGCGAGCGGTTCGGCTGGCGCGCGGCGTTCTGGACCATCACCGCCATCACCGTGATCGCCGCCGTGACGACCCTGTTCGGCGTGGACCGCGTCGAGCGCGCCGAGGGCGGCGGCGGCTTCCGGCAGGAGGTCGGCGTCTTCAAGAAGCCCAAGCTGTGGCTGGCGCTGTCCACCAGCACGCTCATCATCGGCGCCACCTTCTCCGCCTTCAGCTACTTCAACCCCATCCTCACCGATCTCACCGGCTTCTCCACCGGCACCGTCCCCGTCCTGCTGATCGCCTACGGCGCCGCCACCGTCGTCGGCAACAACATCGTCGGCCGCTTCGCCGACCGCCACACCATCCCGGTCCTCGCCGTCGGCCTCGTCCTCAACACCGTGTTCCTGACCGGCTTCGCCCTGCTCGCCGACCTGCCCGCACCGGCCGTCATCTGCATGATGGGCATCGGCCTGGTCGGCGTCACCATGAACCCGGCCATGGCGACCCGCGTCCAGCGCACCGGCAACGCCGGTCCACTGGTCAACACCGTCCACTCCTCCTTCATCACGCTCGGCATCATCCTCGGCTCCTCCATCGGCGCCGTCGTGATCGACATCTGGGGCCTGCGCGCCCCCCTCTGGCTCGGCGCGATCACGGCCCTGGCCGGCCTGGCCACCGTCCTGCCCGACCTCGCCCGCCGTTCCACTTGGCCGATGTCTTAACCTCTCCGGTCCGACCGGGCCCGCTCGGCCTTCAGCAGGCGCTGGTAGTCCGTGAGCACGCGCAGCAGCGCGAAGCCGGTGCCGAGGGGGACGGTGCCGAGCTCCAGTTGGGGTTGGCGGGGGTCGCTGAGGTCGGCCCGTACGTCGGGGAGCCGTACGCCGTGGGCGGCGAACTCGTCCCGGAGGATCGCGGCGACCCGCTCGGCGGGAGTGGGGTTCATGCGGGGCTTTTCGTGTGCGTGGGCGGGACGTTGAACTCGAACCAGACTGCTTTGCCGGTGCCTTCGGCCGGTTCGTCGATGGTCATGCCGCAGACGTCGGAGAGGGCCGTGACCAGGAAGAGGCCGCGCCCGTTGGTCTCATCGTTCGCGGCGCGGCGGGGCGAGGGGAGTTCGGGGCTGTCGTCGTGGACGGTCACCCGGACGCGGTCGTGCTGAACGGTGGCGGCCATCCGTACGTCGCCCTTGCCGTGCCGGTGGACGTTGGTGACTAACTCCGATGTGCAGATCGCTGCCGCGTCGGCGAGTTGGGGAAGTCCTGAGGCCGTGAAGATCCCGCGCACGAAGTCGCGGCACAGGCGGGGTGAGGTGGGGAGGGCGGGGGCGGAGAGGGTGTAGCGGTGCGGGTGTTCCGGGTGTGCGTGTGCTCCCATGCGACGCCTCCGTGGCGCTTCGTGAACGGGCATCGTGCGGCCCAACACAGCTCCGCTGTGTGACTGCCACCACACACACGGTAGAGATGAAGGATGACAAGTTCAACCTAATCGCGAGAATGAGTGGACCGGCCCACCCCCTGACGGCAGACTGTGGCCCACACCCTGAGGAGAGACCCCGTTGGCACTGCGAACCAACCCCACCGAGAGACAGCGCCGCCTTGGCGCAGAGCTGCGAAGGTTGCGCGAGCAAGCCGGGTTGACGCTGCATGAGGCGGGCGCGCTCATCGACATGGGTCGTGTGCACCTGACGCACGTCGAGGGCGGCCGCACGGCGATCCCGAGCGACCGACTGCGCCGCCTTTGCGAGGGTTACGGGTGCACAAGTGTGCCCTTCATTGAGGCGTTGGTCAGTCTCGCGGAGGACAAGGGCAAAGGCTGGTGGAGCGGCTACAAAGGCACCATGCCCGCCGCAGTCCTGGACTTGGCGGAACTCGAGTCCCGCGCTGTCGGCCTTCGCTCCTACGAGTCGCTGTTCATCCCCGGGATCTTCCAGTCGGAGGATTACACCCGCGCCATCTTCCGGGTGAGCGACATGGTGACGAACCCTTCCGAGATCGACCGGGCGGTGGAGTTTCGAATGCTCCGTCAGGCGGCCCTCACTACCGAAGACCCGCCCACGGTCCATGCCGTCATCCACGAGGCTGCGCTGCACATGCGGTTCGGCGGCTCGGCCGCGACGCGCAAGCAGTTACTGCGGCTCGTAGAACTGGCCGAACTGCCGCATGTGACGATTCAGATCCTGCCCTTTACAGCAGACGGCCTTCCTATGGTGAAGACACCCTTCAACCTGATCGCTTCGCACGGCGGAATTCTGGAAACCATCCAGTTGGACCACGCAAGCCAGTCCATGTTCCTCCACGACCCGGACTCGGTCGCCCAGTACCGAAGGCACTTCGACCGGCTCCGTGGCGTGGCCCTACCGCCAGTGGACACCAGCCCTTCTGCGGTCCGCCACGACGTGCGAGATTCGCTGGGCCTGATCCAACACATCCTCTACAGCCATTACTAGGAAGCGTGGTCATGCCTGACCTCAAGTGGCGCAAGTCCTCCTACAGCGCGGACGTGAACCAAAACTGCGTGGAACTCGGCGTCGCCCCCGACGGCATCCGTATACGCGAGAGCGACGAACCCGACGCGGTGATCCGTACGACGCCCGCCGCGCTCGGCGTCTTCATACGCGCCGTAAGGGCGGGGCAACTCGATCGCTCCCTCTGAACACAGGCCGGAGGGAAGGCGCGGGCATCGTTTCGCGCGCTTCGCGCGATTGAGCAGCGGCGGGCGGGGACCGGGGCGCAGGGCGCGTTGCCGGCCGCCGGGCCGGTGACAGCCCGCGCCGTGACGGCCATCGCGCCCGGGAGCCGATGCCGATCCGGAGCGGGGCCCGGTGGCGCGGCCCCTCCGGGTACCCCCTCCGAAAACACTTGATCTGAAGCAACTACCTTGTCAAGGGTTTTCGGGAGAGGTACCCCCTGCGGCGTCGAATGCGACGGTGGACCGTCCAGGCACGGCTGCTGGTGGATGCGGAGTCCGGCGGTCCGGCGACGGGCCTCGCCCCCCCCCGCACACGGATGCCGCCACCGGCGGTCGCTCCCACCGGCCCGGCGGCCGGCGGTCGGCCCGCCGCCCCCGCCCCCCTTGCCCCGCTGCTCAATCGCGCGAAGCGCGCGAAACGGCGCCGCACCCGGCCAACGGGCCGCACCCAACCGATGCGGCACCCCGGCGGAGGCGGCCCGTCGGGCGAGCGGGACGGCCCCGGCCGACGGGACGGCGCTCCGGCTACGCGGCGGGCAGGGGCCAGGCCGCCGAGGGATCGCCGAGCCATACCCGGTGGTGGCCGTCGGCCGTGACCGTCAGGCCGAAGTCGAAGAGCGCAGGCCGCCCGGCGCCCTCCCACCAGGCGAGGGCCTCGGCGGTCTCGTCGGCCAGGTCGCGCGGGCCCCACTGGTGCACCGCGCCATCCGTCGCGTAGGCCCACGAGTCGCGGCTGCACCACCAGTGCCCGCCGTCCTGCGGCCAGTGCGCCACGTCCGCAAGCTTCAGCCCCACCGCGAACTCGGCGTGCGGGTCGGCGAGGACCGCGACGTCCAGGTCGGCCTTCCTCTCGCGGCTCTCCTCCCAGGCTTCTGTGGAGAAGACGGCATCGATGCGCGGACGCGCGCGTTGGCCACGCACCGCCATGAACATCACCGCGCCCGCGAACCGGCCCTCGGCGCGGCCCTCCGAGACGGTCAGCCGGGCGAGGCCGTGCGAGCAGAACGCGGTCCGGAAGGGGGCCAGGATCAGGCCGCCGGGCCGCATCTGCTCCACCCACGCCCATGGGACCGACGTCACCGAGGCCGTCGCCACCAGCCGGTCGTACGGGGCACCGCTGCGCCAGCCCCGCTCACCGTCCGCTTCGAGCACCGTCACCCCGCCGTACCCGGCCCGGTGCAGCGCGACCCGTGCGCCATGGGCCATGTCCGGGTCGATCTCCAGCGTGGTCACCCGCTCGGCGCCCGCACGCTCGGCCAAAAGCGCTGCGTTGTACCCGGTGCCCGCCCCGATCTCCAGCACCCGATGCTCCGGCCGCAGGTCCAGCTCGGCGAGCATGGTCACCACGGCAGCCGGTGCCGAGATGGAGCTGGTGGGAACATCGCCGCCGGCGGGATCGGGGGCACCGTCATCCACCTGGATGGCAATGGCCTGTGCGGGGTCGTACACCATGCGGGCCCACCGTTCCGGGTCGTCCGCTCGGCGGAGCGGCCGGTATACGCCGCCGTCCACCACCCATACGGTGCCGGGGACGAACTCGTGCCGCGGGACGGCCTCGAACGCGCGCCGTACCCACGGCTCGGTGATGTCGAGCGTCTCGGCCGCCCGCGCTTGTAGCCCTTCCAGGTCGGTCACTTGCGGTGGGTCCCGCCGCCCGGCCTGGAGACATCCGGATGCTGTCCGTCGGAGTCCCGTGGGCTCGGCTGCTTCGGCTGCGGGTTCGGTGTGGGCGGCTTGCCGTGCGTTCCCATGTCGGGCCCCCTCGCATCGTTGGTCAAGCAACCAGTTTGGGCTTCGCCCGTCGAGGGGCAGTAGAGCGCCTATGCACCAACTGCCCGGTCAGGTCCGGGTTCAGGCGCGGCGAGGTTCGTCGCAGGCGGTCCAGATGAGGCGGCGGGCGAGCTCACCGGTGCGCTGAGCCGGGCCCTGGGGGCCGAGGACGGTGGCGGTGACGTAGACGCCGTTGAGGACGAGCGTCAGGTCGTCGGCTAGCTGCTCGGGGTCGGAAGCGCAGGCGTCGGCTGCCAAGTCACGCATCCAGTCACGGACCCGCTGCTCGTGGGTGACCGCCACACGGTTCGCGGAGTGTTCCGGGTCGGGAAACTCGGTGTGGGTGTTGAGCATGGGGCAGCCGCGAAAGGTGGGCTGCCTGGTCTCCTCGATGACGGCCGTGAAGATCGCGAGGAGCTTCTCGCGCGGGTCGTCGACCTGGTCGGTGACCTTGCGCATACGTTCGAACCAGGCGTCGGCGCGGTCCTGCGTGTAGGCGCTGGCGAGAGCGTCTTTGGTGGGGAACTGCCGGTAGACGGTGGCGTTGCCGACCCCGCTCTCCTTGACCACCAGATCCATACCGACAGCGCGGATGCCGCGCTGGTAGTACAGGCGGCTCGCCACGGCCAGGACGTGGCGCCGGTTCTCCTCCGCTGTCTTGCGAGGCATGTGCGCTCCTTCTGCTTGCTATGACGCGGCGCGCGGTGGGTGCGATTCCAGCTTGACAGACGGATCGTTCCGTCACAAACTCCGTGACGGAACGATCCGTCACATTAACCGACCACAGTCAAGGATCACCCCGATGCGCACCCTGGTTGTCGTTGCCCACCCCGACCTGGCCTCCTCCCGCATCACCGCCCGCCTGGTCGAGGCCGTGAGAGACCTCGCCCACGTCACCGTTCATGAGCTCGGCACCGCCTGCCGCGATGGCCGCTTCGACATCGACCGTGAGCAGCAACTGCTGCGCGACCACGACCGGATCGTGTGGCAGTTCCCCTGGTACTGGTACTCCGTCCCCGCAGCGCTCAAGGCATGGATCGACCAGGTCCTCACCCACGGCTTCGCCTACGGCGGCAGCGGCTCCGCACTGCGTGGCAAGACCCTCCAGTTGGTCACCTCCACGGGCGGACCGGAAGAGTCGTACGCTTCCGTCGATCCCACTTCCCGTTTCACGATGACCCAGTTACTGGCGCCCCTCGACGCCACCGCCCGCCTGATCGGCATGCGTCTCGCCGAGCCGCTGGTTCTGCACGGCGCCCGCACCATCTCCGACGAGAACCTCGCCGTGCACGCCAAGCGCTACCGCGAGCTTCTGCGGAGGCAGCCTCCGGTGCTTGCCCCTGACGCCAACGTCAGGTTTTAGCTTGGCCGGGCCGCGCGACTCCGCGCGGTGATGACGTCCAGTCAAGGAGTGTCCACGTGTCCATAAGCAGGAGCGCCGAGCGTGCGGCCCAGGTGCTGTCCCGCCCCTTCACCGTGGGCGGGCTCACCGTGCCCAATCGGATCGCCATGGCGCCGATGACCCGCATGTTCTCGCCGGGCGGCGTGCCCAATGCCGAGGTCGTGGCGTACTACGCGCGCCGCGCGGCCGCCGGGGTGGGGCTGATCATTACCGAGGGGACCTATGTCGACCACCCCTCGGCCGGACTGAGCGACAGCGTGCCGCGCTTCTACGGGGAGGACGCCCTGGCCGGGTGGGCCGAGGTCGTGAAGCAGGTGCACAGCGCCGGTGGGCGGATCGCGCCGCAGATCTGGCATGTGGGGGTTTCGCGGGCGGAAGGGGCGCCCCCGTACCCCGAGGCGCCCGTGCTGAGCCCGTCCGGCGTCGGGCTGGACGGGCGGCCGGTCGGGCGGGCGATGACGCAGGGCGACGTGGACGCGGTGATCGCCGCCTTCGCCGACGCGGCCGCCGCGGCCGAGCGGATCGGCTTCGACGGGGTCGAACTCCACGGGGCGCACGGGTACTTGATCGACCAGTTCCTGTGGGGCGGCACCAACCGCCGTACCGACGCCTACGGCGGCGACCCAGCGTCGAGGGTCCGGTTCGCGGCCGAGCTGGTGGCGGCCTGCCGTAAGGCCGTCTCCGCCGAGTTCCCGATCATCTTCCGTACGTCCCAGTGGAAGCAGGACCATTACGACGTGCGGATGGCCGAGACCCCGCAGGAGCTGGAGGCGCTGCTCACCCCGCTCGTGGAGGCGGGGGTGGATGTCTTCCACTCGTCCACCCGGCGCTACTGGACGCCGGAGTTCGAGGGCTCGGACCTGAACCTCGCGGGCTGGACGAAGAAGCTCACCGGGAAGCCGACGATCACGGTCGGCTCGGTCGGCCTGAACCAGGACTTCCTGCCGACGTTCGTGCCGGGGACCGGCAGCGAGCGGGCCCAGGTGGCGGACATCGAGAATCTGCTGGACCGGCTGGAGCGGGACGAGTTCGATCTCGTGGCCGTCGGGCGGGCCCTGCTCGCCGACCCCGAGTGGGCCGAGAAGGTGCTGACCGGGCGCACGGACGCGCTCGTGCCGTACGCCAAGGAGCAGCTCGGCACGCTGCGCTGAGCCGTATGCCGCATGACCGGTTCAGCCCATGCGAATGGCCGGTTTCCTACCTCGCTGAGAGGATTGAGCCGGTTCGCTCCCCTGGGAACCACGGAGAACAAGGAGAGCCGGTCATGTCCAAACGACTGCATGTGGGCAATTTGAGCTACCAGACGACGACACAGGACCTGGCGACCCTGTTCGGGCAGTTCGGCGAGGTGCTGGACGCCACCGTGATCACCGACCGGGAGAGCGGCCGCTCGCGGGGGTTCGGGTTCGTGGAGATGGACGAGGTGGCCGCGGAGAAGGCGATGGCCCAGCTCGACGGCTGCGAGATGGACGGCAGGGCGGTGACGGTCACCGAGGCGAGGGCGGTCTCACGCGGCACGCGCTGAGAGCAGCACGCGCTGAGAGCGGCACGCGATAAGAAACGGCACGTGTACGGAAGGCAAAACCGGAACGTGCCGTTCGCCACGTATCGCCGCTAGGACTTGCGGGTGGAGCAGTGTGCCGTGGTGCTATTGACTGATGCGATCCCCCACACGCATACCTTCACCGCAGTCCTCACACCCCCACATTGGTTCACCCGGCGTTCATTACCGGAACCCGTACGAGGAACTCGCCGAGCTGGCCGACCCGTACGATCCGGACGACCCGCTGGGCCTCGGCCTGACGTCGGGCGATGACGACGACGCCGACCTCGGCGGGCGCAGAGACAAGCCGGCCGCCTCGGGCTCCGTGGACGACGGCGAGCAGTGGTCACCGCCCAACCACCGCCGCTCGTCCCGTCGTCGGCGCGGCCGCTTCCGGGCGGTGCCGCGCACCGCGAAGGCGCTGATCGGGCTGGTCGTGCTGGCGCTGCTGCTGGTGCTGGGCGACCGCTGGGCGGTGATGTACGCCGAGCGCAAGGCCGAGCAGGAGCTCCAGAAGAAGCTGAACCTGGCCACGGCACCGAACGTGACCATCCACGGCTTCCCGTTCCTCACCCAGGTGCTGGGCAAGGACCTCCAGCAGGTCGACATCGCCGTGCCGGACGTGGCGGCCGACCGGGTCTCGCTCGCCGAGGTGCGCGCCCAGGCCCAGGACATCCGGATCGTAGGGGATCTGCCCAGCTCCTTCAGGGGCGCGACGGTGGGCCGGATGAAGGGCGACGTGCTGCTGTCCTTCGAGGACCTCAGCCGTGAACTGGGCGCCTCCCAGGTGCGGTTCCGGGCGCTGGGGCCCAGCTCGGTGCGCGCGGACGGGAAGCTGCCGGTCGCGGGCCAGCAGGTGTCGCTGCACGCCCAGGCACATATCCGGCGCCAGGGAGACCGTGGGATCTCCACCAGCGTCACCGATATGCGGCTGGACATCCCCGGGATCGCCACCTACCGGCCCGGCCCCGAGCCGCGCGCCGGGCTGTATCTGCACAAGAAGGCGGCCACGCAGATCAGCGAGGACTCCGAGAAGGCGCAGGCGCTGCTGGCGATCCCGTCGGTGGCGGAGAAGCTCGGGGTGTCGCCGGTGGAGGCGGGGCAGGCGCTGAACGACGAGCGGAAGCTGGACGAGATCACGGGCGCGCCGCGGTTCGTCCCCGCGCTGCTCGCGGTCAACCTCGTCCAGGCGGCCAACGACCATCCCCAGCTGGCCAGGAAGCTCGGCATCGATCCGACGGTGGCGGCGGCGCTGGCGCGGCTGAAGGTGCCGGAGCTGACGAACAAGCTGGAACTCTCCTTCCAGCTGCCCGAAAAGGCCAAGGGCATCCGGCTGGCGAACATCGGCGTGTCCCCGGAGGGGATTCGGGCCGACCTGACCGGTGCGGGGCTGAATTTCGGAAAGACCCGCTGAGCCCGTCGGACCCGCTGAGCCCTTCGGACCCGCTGAGCCCTTCGGACCCGCTGAGCCCTTCGGACCCGCCCGGCCGCTGCGGCGGCTGATGTCTGAGCCGAACCGGACCCCCGAGCCGAACCGAACCCGGGCCGGACCGGGCTGAGCCGGACCGGGCGGGAGCCGGACCCGAGTCGGGCCGAGCCGCTTCGGACTCGCGCTCAGTCGGCCGCGATCCCCGGCGGAGCCGTCGGCGCGCCCGGGAGTCTGAGCCAGGCGACCGTGCCGCCGCCGGGGGCCGGTTCCAGCCCCACCTGGCCGCCCGACTGCTGGACCGTACGGGCCACGATCGACAGCCCGAGGCCCGAGCCGGGCATGCTGCGGGCGGACGGGGAGCGCCAGAAGCGCTCGAAGACATGCGGCAGTTCCTCGGCGGGGATGCCGGGGCCATGGTCCCGCACCCGTACCTCTCCGCTTCTGAGGACGACGTCGATCACACCACCCGAAGGGCTGAACTTCACGGCGTTGTCGAGCAGATTGACCAACGCCCGCTCCAGCGCGGTCGCCTCACCCCGGACGTACCACGGTTCGATCGAGGCGTTGATCGTGAGATGCGCACCGCGCAGCCGGGCCCGCTCCAGGGCCGTCCGCACCACCTCGTGCAGGGCGACCACCTGTGGGGGCCCGCTGCCGGGCAGGGCGTCGGGGCGGGACAGCTCCTGAAGGTCGCCGATCAGCGCCGCCAGCTCGGTCATCTGCGCCTTGACGCTCCCCATGAGCGCCTTACGGTCGGCGGGCGGCAGCGCGCGCCCGGTCTCCTCGCTGCGCGCGAGCAGTTCGATATTGGTCCGCAGCGAGGTGAGCGGGGTGCGCAGCTCATGCCCGGCGTCCGCGATCAGCTGCTGCTGACGGTCGCGGGAGGAGGCGAGGGCCGCCGTCATGGAGTTGAACGACCGCGAGAGCCGGGCGATCTCGTCATCGCCCTCCGCCGGGATGCGTACGGCCAGGTCCTCGGTGCGGGCCACATGCTCGACCGCCTCGGTCAGCCGGTCCACCGGCTTCAGCCCGGTCCTCGCGATCCACAGGCCCGCCGCTCCCGCGCCCACGACGCCGACCCCGGCGACGAGGGCGAGGACCAGCGCGAGCGTGCCCAGCGGATGTTCGACCTCGCTCAGCGGGCGGGCCATGGAGACGGCGATCCCGCGCGGCAGCGGGCTGCCGGGGCCGGAGGTCGGCCGGTAGGTGAACACCCGCATGCCCTCGCCGCCCTCGCCCGTCGCGTCATGCAGCGCGCTCGGCCGCTGCCCGACGGCCACGGCCACATCGGCGGTGGTCACCGGCAGCTTGGTCGCCCCGGGCTGGGTGCAGCGGCTCCCGTCGGCCAGCACGATCTGCACGGAGTACGAGCCGAGGGCGTGCGGGGTGCGGTCGTCGGCGCCCTCGGGGTTCTGGCACGCCTCCAGGATGCTCAGCACATTGCGCTCGTCCACCGTGACGTTGCGCAGGGACGAATCGAGTTGGGCGCTGAGCTGCTCCCGGACGATCAGCCAGCACGCGAACGCGGACACCGCCACCGCGACCGCGACCGCCACGGCGGTCAACAGGGCCAGCCGCGAGCGCAGCGGCAGCGTGCGGAACCTCACGAGGGCTCGCCCTCCGCGGGCCGCAGGACGTACCCCACCCCGCGCACGGTGTGCACGAGCCGCGGCTCGCCGCCCGCCTCGGTCTTGCGGCGCAGATACATCACGTACACGTCCAGCGAGTTGGACGACGGCTCGAAGTCGAAGCCCCACACCGCCTTCAGGATCTGCTCACGGGTGAGCACCTGGCGCGGATGGGCCAGGAACATCTCCAGCAGGGTGAACTCGGTCCGGGTCAGCTCGACGCGGCGCCCGCCCCGGGCGACCTCGCGGGTCGTCAGGTCCATCCGCAGGTCGCCGAAGGCCAGCACATCCCCCTCGGGCAGCGCCGCGCCCTGCTGGGCGGCGTAGGAGCTGCGGCGCAGCAGGGCGCGGATACGGGCCAGGAGCTCGTCCAGTTCGAAGGGTTTGACGAGGTAGTCGTCGGCGCCCGCGTCGAGCCCGGTGACCCGGTCGCCGACCGTGTCCCGCGCGGTGAGCATGAGGATCGGCAGCGTCACCCCGGTGGCGCGCAGCCGCCGCGCGGCGGTCAGCCCGTCCATCCGGGGCATCAGCACATCGAGCACGATCAGCTCGGGGTCGTAGGAGCCGACCTTGTCCAGCGCGTCCAGTCCGTCCACGGCGGTCTCGGTCGCGTAGCCCTCGAAGACGAGGCTGCGCCGCAGGGCTTCCCGTACGGCCGGCTCGTCGTCGACGATCAGGATGCGGGCCGGCTGATCGCCGTGGTCGGCGGGGCTCATGGGGCGGTTTCCTTAAGCGGTGACGATGGGGCGGGGAGGTGGCCGCGGCGGGCTGTGCGGCGCTGCTGCCAGCCTCGCACGTCCATCAGGTGTTGCTGTCACTTCCGCCCGCGCGGAGGGCGGCGAGATCGGACTTGACGGTGTTGATCGGGATCGAGAAGCCGAGGCCGACGCTGCCCGCGCTGCTGGAGCTCTGGCCCGAGGCCGCGGAGTACATCGCGGAGTTGATGCCGATGACCTGGCCGTTCATGTTGATCAGCGCGCCGCCGGAGTTGCCGGGGTTGAGCGAGGCGTCGGTCTGGATGGCCTTGTAGGTGGTGGTGGAGGAGCCGACGTCGCCGTTGTACCGGCCGCCGCCGAACTCGAACGGCCACTGCCCGCCGCCGCCCGGCCCCTGACCGTCCTGACCCTGGCCCTGGTCCGTGGAGACGGTGACGTCACGGTCGAGCGCGGAGACGATGCCGCTGGTGACGGTGCCGGTCAGGCCCTCGGGCGAGCCGATGGCCACGACCTGGTCGCCCACCGTGACCTTGCTGGAGTCGCCGAGGGACGCGGCCTTGAGCCCGCTCGCGCCCTCCACCTTGATCAGGGCGAGGTCCTTCTTGCTGTCGGTGCCGACGACCGTCGCGGTCTTCTTACTGCCGTCGCTGAACGCCACCTTGATCGCGTCGGCGCCGGAGACCACGTGGTTGTTTGTGATGATCTCGCCGCCGCTGGTGATGACCACGCCGGAGCCGGTGGACTGGCCGCTGGTGCCGCTGGCGCTGACCTCCACGATGCTGGGGCTGACGGCCGCCGCGACGGCCGAAACCCCGCTGTGGCTGGTGGAGTTGGCGTTGACCACGGGGGTGGAGATCGTGGTGTCGGACTTCTGGGTGGCGTTGGTGACCAGTGCGGCCGCCCCGCCGCCCACGAGTGCCGAGACCGCCGCCACGGCCGCGATCAGCACGACCGGCCGCGAGGCCCGCGCCCTGCGCCGCCCCGCGCCCCCGTGCGCCCCCTCACCCTCACCCACACTCGCGAACGCGCCGCCGTCCGCCCCCGCACCGCCGCCACTGCCGTTACTGCCGTCACCGCCGCCACTTCCGTCACCCGGCCATACGGTGACCCCGGACGGCGTGGTGACCGGCTGCTGAGGCTGGTACGCGGGCGGATCGGGATACCCCGCACCGGCACCGTACGCGTAGGGATAGGGCTCGTCTGCGCCGCTGCGGCGTGTGCTGTCCGTCATGTCTATGACTGTGCGGCGGGAGTATGAGAACCACCTGAGTGCCCGCTGAGAACCCCACCAGAAGTCGGTATGCCCGACATAAGGCCCCTCCGGGGCCGCGTGCGCGATGAGGGCGGGCCCTCGGGCCGCTCGGGTCTGTTCCGCGGCGCTGGGACCCCGTAAGGCGGGGGTCCGACGAACCTTGACGCCTGCGGCGGGCTGCTCCCCTCCCCGCCCCTTCCCGAAACCGGGGCATCCGCCCCAGACCCCAGCCCAGGGCTCCACCCCTTCCCACAGCATCGATATGCGGCTCCCCCGCATGACAGGGCCCCACCACATGACGGGGCTCCACCCCCGGTAGCGGGAAAGGGCAGGGAGCCCCCAGGACCTCAGCCCGGGCAGTACGCACTAGCCGGGGCACCCGACGCATCGTGACGCCTGCGGCGGGCTGCTCCCCTCCCCGCCCCTCGGGAGCATCGATACGCGGCTCCGCCGCATGGGGGGCGCTCCGGCCCAGGCCCCCGGGGTCCAGGGGCGGAGCCCCTGGTAGCGGGAAGGGGCGGGGAGGGGAAAGACCCGCCGGACACCCCATAGGCGCAGCCGCAAAAGCGGCGGACCACCAGCACGGGCGCCCCCACCACAAAGCACGCGGGCTCACCCGCGGGCCCCGCAAGGCCGCTCACGCCCTGCGGCGAAGACAACCGGGGCCGTCGGGGCCCCAAGGCCCCGACCCGAGCCAGAAGCGCGAAGCGCTATGCGCAGCCGCAGGAGTGGCGGACCACCAGCGCCGAGGGGAACTGCTTGACGCGTTCGCGGCGGGAGCCGGAGAGGCGGACGCCGTCGTCCAGGACGAGGTCGACCGCGGCGCGTGCCATCGCGGGGCGGTCGGAGCCGACCGTGGTCAGCGGGGGGTCGGTGAGGTGGGCTTCCTTCACATCGTCGAAACCGGCCACCGCCAGCTCCCCGGGGACATCGATCCGCAGCTCACGCGCCGCCCGCAGCACCCCGAACGCCTGGTCGTCGGTGGCGCAGAAGATGGCCGGGGGCCGGTCGGGGCCGGCGAGCAGATCGAGGGCGACCTTATAGGCGTCGTACCGGTTGTAAGGGGCCTGGAAGAGCCGCCCGTCGGTCGGCCGCCCGGCCTCGTGCATCGCGCGGCGCCAGCCCTCCACGTGGTCGGTGACCGGGTCGCCGACGGTCGGGGTTATCTCGGTGCCGCCGAGGCAGGCCACGTAGTCATGGCCGTGCTCCAGCAGATGCCGCACCGCGAGCTGCGCGCCTCCGACGTCGTCCAGCACCACCGCCACGTCGTCGATCGCCTCGGGGCGCTCGTGCAGCAGCACCACCCGGGCGTCCCACGCCTCGATCTCCGCCGCCGCGTTCTCGCTCGGGCCCTGGCTGATGAGGATCAGCCCCGACACCCGCATCCCCAGGAAGGCGCGCAGATAGTGCACTTCGCGCTCGTCCAGGTAGTCCGAGTTGCCGACGAGCACCATCTTTCCGCGCTCGGCGGCCGCCTGCTCGACGGCGTGCGCCATCTCCGCGAAGAACGGCTGCCGGGCGTCCGGAACGATCAGCCCTATGAGATCGGTCCGGCGGCTCGCCATCGCCTGTGCGACCCGGTCCGGCCGGTAGCCGAGCTCCTTGATCGCGGCGAGCACCCGCTCGCGCGTGGCCGGGGCGACCGGCCGGGGTCCGTTATTGATGACGTAACTGACGACCGCGGTCGACGTTCCCGCAAGCCTTGCCACATCATCCCGCGTCACCTTGGCCACGCGCGAAGTCTACGCGGGTCCAGCTAGCTGTTGGCCGGTCGTGCGGCAGCGGCCCTCGCCGTGGAGCCCGTGGAGCCCACAGAGCCCGTGGAGCCCACAGAGCCCGCCGAGCCCGTGGAGCCTGCCGAGCCGGTCGCGCCCTCGGGGTGCTCGCCCCGCGCCGCACCGCCCGCGCCGCCCGCACCGCCCGCGCCGGCGTCCCGCGTCATCGCCTTGGCCCGGGCCTCCTCCGCGGCGCGCTCGACCTTCTCCGGCGCGACGAAGCGGTAGCCCACGTTCCGCACCGTGCCGATCAGGGACTCGTGCTCCGGGCCCAGCTTGGCGCGCAGCCGCCGGACGTGGACGTCCACGGTGCGGGTGCCGCCGAAGTAGTCGTAGCCCCAGACCTCCTGGAGCAGCTGCGCCCGGGTGAAGACCCGGCCGGGGTGCTGGGCGAGGTACTTCAGCAGCTCGAACTCCTTGAATGTGAGATCGAGCACACGCCCCTTGAGCTTGGCGCTGTAGGTGGCCTCGTCGACCGACAGATCGCCGTTGCGGATCTCCATCGGGGAGTCGTCGGTGGTGATCTGCTGGCGGCCCATGGCCAGCCGCAGCCGGGCCTCGACCTCCGCCGGGCCCGCGGTGTCCAGCAGGACGTCGTCGATGCCCCAGTCGGCGGTGACGGCGGCGAGCCCGCCCTCGGTCACCACCAGGATCAGCGGACAGCCGGGGCCGGTGGACCGCAGCAGCTGGCACAGGCTGCGCACCTGCGGCAGATCGCGGCGGCCGTCGATCAGGATGACGTCGGCGCCCGGGGTGTCCACCAGGGCGGGCCCTTCGGCGGGGGCCACCCGCACGCTGTGCAGGAGCAGGCCGAGGGCGGGGAGCACCTCCGTCGAGGGCTGGAGTGCGTTGGTCAGCAGCAGGAGGGAACTCATCGTCCATCACCTGCCCCGGCCGTCTTCTCGAGGTTGTGCACGCTTCGCTCGCCCATTACGTCGGTTCCTCCTCGGTCCCTTGCGAGAGGGGCACCTCCCAGGCCGTGCCCGGGGGAGTCTGCGGCTACTACTTCGTACGGTCACGTTCCGCGCCCTTGGAGCGACGGTGCGCTCAAACGCGCACCCCCGCTCTGAAAGCACAAAAGGACCCGGGGGCTACGTTGCCCGGATCCTCTTCACGACAGAATAACCCACATGACATGTGCCGGAGAGGCTCAATCTGCTCCCCGTTGTCCCTCCACGGTCACCGCTGGGGAGCGACGGGCCATGTTGCTGACCGACGACGGGGTCTCGATCGAGGCGCGCTACGAGCCTTCCCCGGGGGTTCGCACCGAACCCTCCGGCCACCTCGCGCTGGTGGTCGGACACGGCTTCTCCGGCGCCCTGGAGCGCCCCGCGCTGCGGCGGGTGGCATCGGCGTTTCACCAGCGTACGGCCGTGGTCACATTCTCGTTCCGGGGCCATGGGCGGTCCGGCGGACGGTCCACGGTCGGCGATCGCGAGGTGCTGGACCTGGCCGCCGCGGTGCGCTGGGCGCGCCAACTCGGGCATCGGCGGGTGGCCACGGTCGGCTTCTCGATGGGCGGCTCGGTGGTGATCCGGCAGGCGGCGCTCTACGGGAAGACCGAGAAGAGCGATGAGATCCAGCCGCTGAAAGACATCACCCAGGGGGAGCGCACAGGGCGCTCACCGGGGCGCACGGACGCCATGCCCAGCGCGCCCGCCCAGGCGGCCGACGCCCTCAGGGAAGCAGCCGAACGCTCCCCCTCGACCGCCGACACCCTCGCCGGGTCGGCCGACGGCGCCGCGCCCGATGCCGTCGACGGCGCCGCGCCCGATGCCGTCATCGCCGTGAGCTCACCCGCCCGCTGGTACTACCGCGGCACCGCGCCCATGCGGCGGCTCCACTGGGCGGTCACCCGGCCCGCGGGGCGGCTGGTCTCCCGCTACGGGCTGCGCACCCGCATCGACCCCCGAGGCTGGGCCGTCGATCCGCTGTCCCCGGTGGCCGCGGCGCCGCTGATCGCGCCGACGCCGCTGCTGATCGTGCACGGCGACCGGGACCCGTACTTCCCGCTGGACCATCCGCGGATGCTGGCCTCGGCGGCGGACCCGGCCACCTCGGAGCTGTGGATCGAGCCGGGCTACGGCCACGCCGAGACCGCCGCCTCCCCCGATCTGCTGACCCACATCGCCGACTGGGCCGCGGCCCACGCCTGAACCCGCCTGCACCCGCCTGAACCCGCACCGAGCGGTCGCCTACTCGGTTTCCGCCACCGGCTCCGCGAACTGGGACGCGTAGAGCCGCGCGTACGCACCGCCCGCCGCGAGCAGCGCGTCGTGCGAGCCCTGCTCCACGATCCGCCCCGACTCCATCACCAGGATCACGTCCGCGTCCCGGATGGTCGACAGCCGGTGGGCGATCACGAAGCTCGTACGGCCGCTGCGCAGCGAGGCCATCGCCCGCTGGATGAGGACCTCGGTACGGGTGTCGACCGAGCTGGTGGCCTCGTCCAGCACCAGGATCGACGGCTCGGAGAGGAACGCCCGCGCGATCGTGATCAGCTGCTTCTCACCGGCGCTGACATTGGAGCCCTCTTCGTCGATCACCGTGTCGTAGCCGTCCGGCAGCATCCGTACGAAGCGGTCCACATAGGTGGCCTTCGCCGCCTCCACGATCCTCTCGAAGCTCGCCCCCTCCGCCCCGTACGCGATGTTCTCGGCGATCGTGCCGCCGAACAGCCAGGTGTCCTGGAGCACCATCCCGATGTGGGAGCGCAGCTCCTCCCGTGACATCGCGGCGATGTCCACCCCGTCCAGCGTGATCCGCCCGCCGCTGACCTCGTAGAACCGCATCAGCAGATTGACCAGCGTGGTCTTCCCGGCGCCGGTCGGCCCGACGATGGCCACGGTCTGGCCCGGCAGCACCGACAGCGACAGCCCCTCGATGAGCGGCGTGTCCGGCTGGTAGCGGAAGGAGACCTCCTCGAACGCGACCCGCCCGCGCACCGCCTCCGGCCGCCGCGCGTCCACCGGCTCGGCGCTCTGCTCCGGGGCGTCCAGCAGCTCGAAGACCCGCTCCGCCGAGGCCACGCCCGACTGCACCATGTTGGCCATGGAGGCCACCTGGGTGAGCGGCTGGCTGAACTGCCGGGAGTACTGGACGAACGCCTGGACGTCGCCGATCGACAGGGCGCCCGAGGCCACCCGGAGCCCGCCGACCACGGCCACCAGCACATAGTTGAGGTTGCCGATGAACATCATCGACGGCTGGATCAGGCCGGAGATGAACTGGGCCCGGAAGCCCGCCCCGTAGAGCTTGTCGTTCTGCTCCCGGAACGCCCGCGCGGACTCCTTCTCCCGCCCGAACACCTTCACCAGCGCATGGCCGGTGTACATCTCCTCGATATGGGCGTTGAGCTTGCCCGTGGTCTTCCACTGGGCGACGAACTGCGGCTGGGCGCGCTTGCCGATGCGCGTGGTCACCCACACCGAGACCGGGACGGTGATCAGCGCCACCAGCGCCAGCAGCGGCGAGATCCAGAACATCATCGACAGCACGCCCACGATCGTCAGCAGCGAGGCCATGATCTGGCTGAGGGTCTGCTGGAGCGTCTGCTGGATGTTGTCGATGTCGTTGGTGGCGCGGGAGAGCACCTCGCCGCGCGACTGTTTGTCGAAGTACGAAAGCGGCAGCCGGGCCAGCTTGTGCTCGACGTCCTCGCGCAGCCGGAAGACCGCGCGCTGGACGACGACGGTCGCCACTCGCGCCTGGCACAGGTTGAGGATCGAGGCGGCCACGTACAGCGCCGTGACCCACAGCAGCACCATGCCGACCGCGTGGAAGTCGACGCCCTGGCCCGGGGTGACGTCCATGGAGGCGACCATGTCGGCGACCGTGCCCTGGTCCTTGTCGCGCAGCCACTGGACGGCCTGCTCCTTGCTGACGCCGTCGGGCAGCTGCCGTCCGACGATGCCCGCGAAGATCAGATCGGTGGCCTCGCCGAGGATCTTCGGACCCACGACCGAGAGACCGATGCTGACCGTGCCCAGCGCGAGCACCAGCAGGGCGATACCGCGCTCGGGGCGGAGTCGGGCCAGCAGCCGGCGGCTGGAGCCGCGGAAGTCCATGGACCGCTCGGTGGGCTGCCCGCCCATGAAGCGGGCGGGCCCGGCGGCGGGCGCCGGCCCCCTGCGGGGTGCCGTGGGGCCGCTCATGCCGCCTCCTCCTCGGTGAGCTGGGAGAGCACGATCTCGCGGTAGGTCTCGTTGCCGGCCATCAGCTCGGCGTGGGTGCCGGCGCCGACGATCCGCCCCGCGTCGAGGACCACGATCAGATCGGCGCCGCGGATGGTGGACACCCGCTGGGCGACGATGACGACGGTCGCGTTGTCCGTCTCGTCCGCGAGCGCCGCCCGCAGCCGGGCGTCGGTGGCGTAGTCGAGCGCGGAGAAGGAGTCGTCGAAGAGGTAGACGGACGGCTTGCGGACCAGGGCGCGGGCGATCGCCAGCCGCTGCCGCTGGCCGCCGGACACATTGGTCCCGCCCTGGGCGATCGGGGCGTCGAGACCGCCCTCCATGGCCGCCACGAACTCCCGTGCCTGGGCGGTCTCCAGGGCCCGCCACAGCTCCTCGTCGGTGGCGTCGGGATCGCCGTACCGCAGGTTTGCGGCGACGGTGCCGGCGAAGAGGTACGGCTTCTGCGGGACCAGCCCTATGGTCCGGGTCATCACCTCGGGGTCGAGGTCGCGCACGTCCACCCCGTCGAGGTGGACGCTGCCGTCGGTCGCGTCGAACAGCCGCGGCACCAGCCCGAGCAGGGTCGACTTGCCGCTGCCGGTGGAGCCGATGACGGCGGTGGTCCGGCCGGGCCGGGCGGTCAGCGAGATGTCGCGCAGCACGGGCTCGTCGGCGCCGGGGTAGCGGAACTCCACGCCCCGCAGCTCCAGCAGCCCCCGTCCGGCGTCGGCGGGCGCGGGCGCGACGGGCATCAGCGGCGGTACGACACTGGTCTCGGTGTCCAGCACCTCCTGGACGCGCTCGGCGCACACCTCGGCCCTCGGCACCATCATGAACATGAAGGTGGCCATCATCACGGACGACAGAATCTGCATCAGATAGCTGAGGAACGCGGTCAGCGCGCCGACCTGCATCCCGCCGCTGTCGATGCGGTGCCCGCCGAACCAGACGACGGCCACGCTAGAGACGTTCACCACCAGCATCACCGCCGGGAACATCAGCGACATCAGCTGCCCGGCGCGCAGCGAGACATCCATCAGCCCGGTGTTGGCGGCGGTGAAGCGGTCGCGCTCATGGGTGTCGCGGACGAAGGCGCGGATGACCCGGATCCCGGTGATCTGCTCGCGCAGCACCCGGTTGACGGTGTCGATGCGCTGCTGGACGTCGCGGAAGAGCGGCCGCATCCGGCGGACGATGAGCGTGACCACGAGGCCCAGGGCCGGAACGATGAGCAGGAGCAGCCCGGACAGCGGCACGTCCTCGTTGAGCGCCATGACGACACCGCCGACGCACATGATCGGCGCCGAGACCATCAGCGTGAAGGCCATCAGGCACAGCATCTGCACCTGCTGGACGTCGTTGGTGGTGCGGGTGATCAGGGACGGCGCCCCGAACTGGTTCATCTCCCGGGCGGAGAAGGACTGCACCCGGTCGAAGACGGCGGCGCGCACATCGCGGCCGAGCGCCATGGAGGTGCGGGCGCTGAAGTAGACGGCTCCCGCGGCACACACGATCTGGACGAGGGTGACGGCGATCATCAGTCCGCCGACACGGAGGATGTAGCCGGTGTCGCCCTTCACCACTCCGCTGTCGATGATGTCCGCGTTCAGCGCGGGCAGGTAGAGGGTGGCGAGGGTCTGCACCAGCTGTAATAAGACGATCAGCGTGATCGTTCGGGTATAGGGCCTCAGATACGCCCGTATCAGTCGTACCAGCACACGGAAACCTTAAGTGACGCTCGCCCCTAACCGGCCGTATTTTCGACGAACCGCGCGTGGTCCCGGGCGCGGCCCCGCACCCGTCATCATGGAGGCGGCAGATGACGGGAAAGGGATCGCGATGGCGATGATGAGCACGCCCGCCGGGACCATCCGGTACTGGGCCGCGGCCCGCGCGGCGGCCGGGACCGCGGAGGAGACGTACACCGCGTGGACGCTGGCGGAGGCGCTCGACGCGGCCCGGCAGCGGCACACCGCACGACCGGAGTTCGCGCGGGTCCTGCTGCGCTGTTCGTTCCTGGTCGACGGAACCCCGGTCGGCACCCGTGACCACAAGACGATCCAACTCGCCGAGGGCGGCACGGTCGAGGTGCTCCCGCCGTTCGCAGGAGGGTGAACCCCGAGCTCATGAGCAACCAGCCGCACCAGCCCCACGAGCCACATCAGCCCCAGGAGCCTCACCAGCAGCAGGGCCAGCAGCCGCCGGGCCAGCAGCCGCAGCAGCCGTATCCCCCGTACGGGTCGTACGCGGCTCCTTATGGGGGATACGACCAGAGCGCGCATCCTTACGGCGGCCATGGCGGCCACGGCGGTCATGGCGGCCACGGCGGTCCCGGTGGCAACGGCGCTCACGGCGGCAATGGCCAGGGTGCCCAGCAGCCGACCGATTGGCAGGGGTACGCGGGGTATCCGCAGCAGCAGGGGTACGCCCAGGCCCAGCCGCAGCAGTACCAGCACCCGCAGCAGCAGTACCAGCAGCAGCCGTACGCGGATCCCTACGCCGCCGCCCAGCACGGCCACCAGGGGCAGCAGGGCCGGCAGCCGCACCAGGGCCACCAAGGGCACCAGGGCCAGTACGCCCAGGGTTGGGATCAGCAGCAGCACCCGTACCACCAGCCCGCCGACCCGTCCCAGGCGCCACCTCGGGCCCCGGCACCGCCCCAGCCCCCGGCACAGGCACAGCCCCCGGTACAGGCTCAGGCCCCGGCCCCGCCGCGGGCACAGGCCGCGACCGCGACCGCCGAGCCGCCCGCCCCGCAGCCCGACCGGCCGCTCACCGCCGCCGAGAAGGCCAAGGCCGAGGGCCGTCCGCAGATCCTCCACCCGGGGTTCGTCCCCGCCGTGCTGACCTCCGTGCTCGCCGCGCTGCTCGCGGCCACCGCGCCGCTGGGCCGCCCGGCCGTCGCCGTCGCGGTGGCGGCTCTCCAGGCGGTCACGGCGGCGGGCTGGTTCCGGCTGAACGGCATGTGGCCCGCCCGGCAGGGCATCGCACTCGCCTTCGCGGGCGGCCTTGCCGCCGACGTCGCCCTGCTCGCCACCGAGCCCGCGCACGCCCCTACGGTCGTCATCGGCACCATCGGCGTCTGGCTGCTGCTGGTGCTGATCCTCCAGCTGCGCAGCCACGCCTCCCCGGACGAGCGGCTGTACGGCCTTACGGCCGCCGTGGCCGCCACGGCCCTCGCCGTACTCGCGGCCGGCCATCTGGCCGCCGTCGCCGAGTCCTCGGACGCCGTGGTGGTGGGCGCGGCCGCCGTCGCCGTGGCCGTGCTCGTCCGGGCGCTGCCGCTGCCGACCGCCGCCGCCGTCGTGGTCGCGCTGGCGGCCGCCACGGGCGCCGGGGTCGGGGCCGGACAGCTCACCGGAACGGGCACGTCCACCGCCGCCCTGCTCGGGTTCGCGGCCGGGGCGTGCGCGCTGATCGGCCACCGGGTCGCCGCTTACGACTACCCCTCGCGCTTCGTCCATATGACGGCCGGCGTGGCGCTGCCGCTCGCGGCCGCCGCCCCCGTGGTCTATGTGATCGGCCGCGCCCTGGGCTGACTCCCCGGCTCCCGTTCAGCCGCTCCGGATAGGCTCGCAGCCTCAGGCGCGAGGGCCTGAGCGAGAGCCTGGGGGACCCACGCACATGCGCGCACTACGCATCACACTGATCGTCGTCGTGATACTCGGCGGCCTCTTCGTGGCCGCCGACCGCATCGCGGTGTACATGGCCGAGTCCAAGGCGGCCGACAAGATCAAGACTTCTCAGTCCCTGACCACCACGCCCAATGTCTCGATCAAGGGCTTCCCGTTCCTCACCCAGGTCGCGGGCAAGGAGCTGGACGAGGTCGACGTCGGCGTGGACGGGCTGACGACGGACGCGGGCGACGGCCGCAGCGTCCGGGTCACCGAACTCGACGCCCAGCTGCACAACGTCCGCATCTCGGGCAACTTCTCGTCGGCCAGCGCCGACCGGGCCACCGGCTCGGCCCACATCAGCTACGCGGACCTGTCACAGGCCGCCGGTCCGGGGATCACGGTCGCCTACGACCCGTCGGGCACCAACAAGGTCAAGATCACCGGCAGTCTGCTGGGCTTCAGCCTCACCGCCCACTCCCAGGTCACCATCGTGAACGGCAACACCATCCGGCTGCACGCCGAGTCCATCCCGGGCGGCAGCATCCCCCAGTGGGAGGACAAGGTGCGCGAGAAGACCGATATGGAGCGGAAGATCGAGGGGCTGCCCACCGGCATGCGGCTGGAGAAGGTGGAGACCTCCAAGGACGGCATAGACGTCTCGGTCGCGGGTAATAACGTCCAGCTGACGGGCTGACGCGATCAGTACCAGGGGCGTCCGATCACGCCCCTGGTCCATTCACTGAGACGATCATGTCCGCTCCTATGGACACTCCTGCCCGCCGCAGCCCCCTCCGGCCGCGCCTCCCGGCCGTTCACGCTTCTCTCATCTCACATTCCGGACGATAGCGTCTCATGATGCGACACTCCGGTGACATGCCCGCCCGTCCGTCCCTACGATCGGACCCATGAAGCGACAGGCGGATCTCACGAAGCGGCGGGCAGTCGACCTGTGCCGCGTCGCCGCCATGCTCTGTCGCACCGTCTGAATCGGACGTGGTCCGCACACGCCACGGACCGGCACCCCTCTTCGGCCCGTCAGCCGGGCCCTCCCGCACCTTCGCTCGTACGCTCGCCGCACGCCCCGCGCGGCGCCGCGTCGTGAGCGTGCCCGTACCGCCGCAACTGCCCCGGAGGAGAGAAACATGAGCCGCAGTGACGTCCTGGTGGACGCCGACTGGGTCCAGGCCCGTATCGACGACCCCAAGACGGTCATCGTCGAGGTGGACGAGGACACCTCGGCCTACGACAAGAACCACATCAAGAACGCCATCCGGATCGACTGGAAGCAGGACCTCCAGGACCCGGTGCGCCGTGACTTCGTCGACCAGGCCGGCTTCGAGAAGCTCCTGTCGGAGAAGGGCATCGGCAACGACGACACGGTCGTCCTCTACGGCGGCAACAACAACTGGTTCGCGGCGTACGCCTACTGGTACTTCAAGCTCTACGGCCACCAGGACGTCAAGCTGCTCGACGGCGGCCGCAAGAAGTGGGAGCTGGACTCCCGCGACCTGGTCGCCGAGGTGCCGACCCGCGCGCGGACCGAGTACAAGGCCAAGCCGCAGGACACCTCCATCCGCGCCTTCCGCGACGAGGTCGTGGACGCCATCGGCTCGCTGAACCTGGTCGACGTGCGCTCCCCCGACGAGTTCTCCGGCAAGCTGCTCGCCCCGGCCCACCTCCCGCAGGAGCAGTCGCAGCGTCCGGGCCACGTCCCGAGCGCCCGCAACATCCCGTGGTCGAAGTCGGCCAACGACGACGGCACCTTCAAGTCCGACGACGAGCTCAAGGAGATCTACGAGGGCGCGGGCGTGGACCTGTCGAAGGACACCATCGCCTACTGCCGCATCGGTGAGCGCTCCGCTCACACCTGGTTCGTCCTGCACGAGCTCCTGGGCCAGAGCAACGTCAAGAACTACGACGGCTCCTGGACCGAGTACGGCTCGCTGGTCGGCGTGCCGGTCGAGCTCGGCTCCGACAGCTGACCCCTCTCCCCCGAACGTAAGGACAGACATCCATGTGTGGAGCCAAGGCCGGCGGCCCCGACGCCTCGACGATCAAGCCCGGTGAGACCACGATCCAGGGTTCGGTGACCCGCGACGGCGAGCCCGTCACCGGTTACGTGCGGCTGCTGGACAGCACCGGCGAGTTCACCGCCGAGGTCCCCACCTCCGCGACCGGACAGTTCCGCTTCTACGCCGCGGAGGGCACGTGGACGCTGCGCGCCCTGGTTCCCGGCGGCACCGCGGACCGCACCGTCGTCGCCCAGAAGGGCGGGCTGGCGGAGGTCGCCATCGCCGTCTGACGCGCTACGACGCGTCGTGACGCACGGCCGGAGGGCCGCACCCCGGGGTTGGACGCCTCGGCGGGGTGCGGCCCTTCGTCCGTCGAGGCGGGGGCTTTGGTCCGTGGGCGCCGGGGTCCTTCGTCTGTCGGTGCGGCGGTCCCGGACGTACGCTGGACGTATGTACGCGCGACGCCGCCACGCATACTTCTTCCTGATGGGCGCGTGTCTGACGCTCTTCATCTCGGCGTGGGCCTTTGTGCGCCTGTGGTCCGTCCCCGCCGCGGTCGCGATGTGCATCGTCGCCATGGTGATCCCGCCCCTGGCCGCGATCGTCGCCAATCGCCGGGGCCCGGACGACCGGTGGTGGGACGAATCGGGGGACGAGGAGTCCGACCGGTGGTGGCGGGAGCTGGACGAGCACAACCACCGGCATTGACCTGCCCGCAGCATCGATATGCGGCTCCGCCGCGTGGCAGGGGCTTCACGGCTGAGACCCCGGGGTCTGGGGCGGAGCCCCGCCTTCCAGCCCCTCCGGCGCTTGAGGAGCGAGGCCTGGGGCGGAGCCCCACCTCCCAGCCCCTCCGGCGCTTGAGGAGCGAGGCCTGGGGCGGAGCCCCAGTTTCGGGAAGGGGCGGGGAGGGGAACAGCCCGCCGCAGGCGTCAAGAGCCGTCACCCGCCCCCTAGTACACGAGCGCCTGGACGCCGTCCGGCATGATCTCGCTCACGAAGACCTGCGCACCCGCGATCCGGGCACCCTCGATCAAATCCTTCTCCTCGATCTCCCGCCGCGCGGCACACTGTGTGCACACCGTGATCGTTCCGCCGCCCGTAAGGATGCCGTCGATCAGATCCGGAAGCGGCGCGGCATGCGGAAGCTCGAACTCCGCAGCCCGGCCCGGCAGCGCGAACCACGTCGACTCCCCGGTCAGCCAGAGCGAGACCTCGACCCCGCTCGCCGCGGCCACCGCCGCCACCGTGAACGCCTGGGAGCACCGCTCGGGAGCGTCCGCGCCCGCGGTCACCTTGATCACCAGCTTCTTCGCCATGCGTCAACCTTAGGCTCGGCACCCGGCCCCGGCGCCGCACGGCCACCTGTCTCCACCGGCCGTCCCGGTGCCGACTAGACTCGGTGCCGTCCGTCATCTGTTCCGAGGAGCGCGCTCGTGCTTGAGGCAGTCTTCACCACCCTGATGATCCTGGTCGCCGTGGCCACGCTCGGCTTCGCCGCGCTGACCTGGAAGAAGCTGTACCAGGGCCAGCGCTGAACCGCTCCCGCCCCGCCACCACGGCTCGACTCTCGACAGATCGCCTGAATTCATGATCCAGATTCCGTCCGACCTCCACCCGGACCTCGTGCCGCTCGCCTTCCTCCTGGGCAACTGGGAAGGGGCCGGCGTCTCGGACTTCCCCGGGGCCGAGAAGTGCAACTTCGGCCAGGAGGCCACCTTCACGCACGACGGCCGTGACTTCATCGAGTACGTCTCGCACACCTGGGTGCTGGACTCCGAGGGCAAGAAGGTCCGTCCCCTGGAGACCGAGTCCGGCTACTGGCGGATCGACAAGGACCGTAAGGTCGAGGTCGTGATGAGCCGGGACCAGGGCATCATCGAGGTCTGGTACGGCGAGCTCGCGGAGGGCAAGCCGCAGATCGACCTGGCGACGGACGCGGTGGCGCGCACCGCCCACGCGGCCCCGTACTCGGGCGGCAAGCGGCTGTACGGCTACGTCAACAGCGATCTGATGTGGGTCGGCGAGAAGGCCACCCCCGAGGTCGAGCTGCGCCCGTACATGTCCGCGCACCTGAAGAAGGTCGTGGACCCCCGGGAGTGGGCCAAGGACCTCAAGGACCTGCCGGACGACGGGATCGCCTTCTTCCGCTGAGCTCTCCGGCTCCCGGCTTCCGGCTCCCGGATCCGGCTTCCGACCCCCGCCGAGTCCGGCTCCTCCGTACCGCGTCCGGTTCTGCCCCTGCGCGTCCGGCCGGTCATCGCGGGCCCGCCTACACTTGCACCGTGGCGACCACCGACTGGAAGAGCGATCTGCGGGAGCGCGGCTACCGTCTGACCCCGCAGCGCCAGCTCGTGCTCGAAGCCGTCGATCATCTGGAGCACGCCACTCCGGACGAGATCCTCACCGAGGTGCGCCGCACCGCGAGCGGCGTCAACATCTCCACGGTCTATCGCACGCTGGAGCTGCTGGAGGAGCTGGGCCTGGTCAGCCATGCCCATCTCGGCCACGGCGCCCCCACGTACCACCTGGCCGACCGGCACCATCACATCCATATGGTGTGCCGGGACTGCACGGATGTGATCGAGGCCGATGTCTCCGTGGCCGACGCCTTCACCCGGCAGCTCCGGGCGGACTTCGGCTTCGACACCGATCTGAAGCACTTCGCGATCTTCGGCCAGTGTGCCTCCTGCTCCGCCCGGCAGCGCGCCGGAGAGACCGCGCAGCTCGGCGGAGAGGCCGGGCAACTCGGCGGAAAGGCCGCGCGGCGCGGGGGAGACGACGCCGGAAACCGCTCCGGTGAAGGCCGAGCCCGCAGGTCGTAGGCTGAGTTCATGAAGAGCCCTTTGCTGTCGCTGCCCGGCGCCGTCCCCGGCGAGGGCCCCGACGAAGGCGTCGCCGCCCACTACGGCGACCTGTTCCGCGAGCAGCGCGCGCTCGCCGACGGCACCGGCTTCGTGGACCTCTCGCACCGCGGAGTGGTCACGGTCAGCGGTGCCGACCGGCTCAGCTGGCTGCATCTGCTGCTCACCCAGCACGTCAGCGAACTCCCGCCGGGCCAGGCCACCGAAGCCCTGATCCTCTCCGCCCACGGCCATATCGAACACGCGCTCTACCTCGTCGACGACGGCGAAACCACCTGGGCCCATGTGGAGCCCGACAGCCAGGGCGATCTGATCGCCTACCTGGAGAGCATGAAGTTCTTCTACCGGGTGGACATCGCTGATCGCACCGAGGAGTACGCGGTCGTCCACCTTCCGGCGGGGAGCATCACCGAGGCCCCCGAGGACGCCGTCGTCCGCGAGACCCCGCACGGCCGGGACCTCTTCCTGCCGCGTGAGCGCCTTACCGCCTTCGCCGAGGCGAGCGGCCCGCCGATCGGGGTGCTGGCGTACGAGGCGCTGCGGGTCGAGGCCCACCGGCCGCGGGTCGGCCTGGAGACCGACCACCGCACCATCCCGCACGAACTGGGCTGGATCGGCTCCGCCGTCCATCTGCAGAAGGGCTGCTACCGCGGCCAGGAGACCGTCGCCCGGGTGCAGAACCTGGGCAAGCCACCGCGCCGGCTGGTCTTCCTCCACCTCGACGGCAGCGAGGTGGCGCTGCCGTCCCACGGCGCGCCCATACGGCTGGCCTCGGAGGGCGAGGAGGGCCGCCAGCTGGGCTTCATCACCTCCTCGGCCCGCCACCACGAGCTGGGGCCGATCGCGCTCGCGCTGGTCAAGCGCAATGTGCCGGTGGACGCGGAGCTGATCGCGGACTCCACGGCCGCCGCACAGGAGACGGTCGTGGAGCCGTGAAGCCGCTGCCGGTCCACCGGACCTCGCGGTTCGGCTGGATCCCGCGGTCGGGCTGGATCTCTCGGTTGGGCTGGACCTCGCGGTTGGGCTAGACCTCGACGAGCACCGTGAACGGGCCGTCGTTCGTGAGCGAGACCTTCATGGCCGCTCCGAACCGGCCCGTTTCCACGTGCGCGCCCAGCTTCCGCAGCTGGGC
Source organism: Streptomyces sp. 5-10 (assembly GCF_014712245.1). Lineage (NCBI taxonomy): Bacteria > Bacillati > Actinomycetota > Actinomycetes > Kitasatosporales > Streptomycetaceae > Streptomyces > Streptomyces sp. 5-10. Next base: position 36,401 of record NZ_JACVYG010000040.1, on the reverse strand, counting down.
CACCACCTCGTCGACGAGCGGTTCGGCGACCCCGCCGGGCGCCGCCGCGTTCCAGGTGGGACGGCGCCCCTTACGGGCGTCGCCGTAGAGCGTGAACTGGCTGATGACCAGCAGCGGAGCGTCCAGGTCCGAGCAGGACTTCTCGTCGTGGAGCATCCTTACGGACCACAGCTTGCGGGCGAGCTGGGCCGCCTTCTCCGGGGTGTCGTCATGCGTCACCCCGACCAGTACGCACAGCCCCTGGCCGACGATCTCGCCGACGGTCTCGCCGTCCACGACGACGCTCGCCCCGTCCACTCTCTGTACCACAGCACGCATGGCGACCATCATGCCGTGCGTCCATCCGGGGCCGATCGGGTGGAGAGCCGCTGCACAGGGAGCATCACTGGTGGCACGATGCGTGCAGGCGGTGCAGGCGGGCAGGAACTGCGGGAACGACGCATCGCTGGAGGGGACGGACACCAATGACCACATCGGGCACCGGCCAGCCCATGGCCACCGAGGGCCTGCTGCCGCCGCGGCCGCCGAGCCAGCGCGGCGGGCGGCTGGCCGACTCCGCCGCCGTGACGGCGCCGGCCGTGACGTCCACGTCCGCGGCCGCGAGCGGTCTGAACGCTCTGCGGCTGCCGGAGCTGCGGGCGCTGCGCCGCTCGGCACAGCGCGAGGAGGCGGATCTGAGCTATCTGCGCAGACTGCTGCAGGGGCGGATCGACATCCTCCGCGCGGAGCTGGGCCACCGCCGTGACCCGGCGCCCGCGGCTGCCTCGGCCCAGCCGCCCGCCGCGCTGGTGGACCGGCTGCCGGAGATCCTCGCGGACCTCCCCCCACGGCACCGCTCCTCGGCCCGGCATGTCACCCTCGGGACGCCGCAGGACGCGGAGTACGAGCGGCTGGCCGAGGAGATGCTGGCCGAGGTGGGCCTGTCCGATCTGCGGGCCCGCACGGACGAGGAACTGCACGGCGCGATGGCCCGCCTCGTCGGCCATGAGCAGCAGGTGTCACGGCGGCGGCAGGAGCTCCAGCGCACGGCGGACGGCTGCAGCGCGGAGATCGCCCGCCGGTACCGCGAGGGGGAGGCGCAGGTGGACGACCTGCTGGCGTAGGCAGCGACGGGCTGCCCGCGGGGTGCTCAGGGTGCTGTTCGCACGGTGCTCAGGGAGCTGTTCGCACGGTGCTCAGGGAGCTGTTCGCGCGGTACTCACCGGAGCTGTTCGCGGAGTGCTCGCCAAGCTGTCCACAGGGTGCGGTGTGATGAAATGACCTGGTCCGAGGGCTGTGGAAATCGGCGTGCGGCCGGTGGCGGCGGCCGCTTAGCGTGTGCGCATGGCCCTCGAACTCCGCACCCCACTCGCCGATTCCGACCTCAGCCACTGGACCGTCGCGCTCAACACCGGCTTCCTGCGTCCGCCGGAGGCGCCGAAGGAGGAGGTGGAGCTGCGGCGGGAGCAGATAGATCTGTCCCGCACGCAGGGGGTCTTCGACGGGGACCGCTGCGTGGCCACCTTCCGCAGCTTCGCCCAGCGGCTGACGGCGGTCGGCGGTGCGGATGTCCCGGCCGACGCGATCAGCAATGTCGCGGTGTCGCCCACCCACCGCCGCCGGGGCCTGCTCAGCCGGATGATGGAGCACGATCTGCGCGCCGCCAAGGAGCGGGGCGAGGCGGTGGCCACCCTGATCGCGGCCGAGTATCCGATCTACGGGCGGTACGGCTTCGGCCCGGCCACCTGGATCACCGAATGGGAGGTGGACGTCCCCCGTGCGGGCCTCGACCCGCGCCACTCGGCTCCGGTGGACGGCGGCCGGGTCGACTTCGCCGACGCCGACGAGGTGCGGAAGCTGGGCCCCGCCCTGCATGAGCGGCTGCGCGCCCGGCAGCACGGCGCCATCGACCGTCCGGACCACTGGTGGCGGATCAACACCGGTCAGCGGCGGTTGCCCAACCGCCCCTGGACCGAGCCGTTCTATGTGCTCTACCGCTCCCCCGACGGCTCGGTGGACGGACTGCTCGCCTATACGGCGGACGACCACTGGGAGGGCAACAAACGACCGCACAACACCGCCACCGTGCTCGCGCTGACCACGGTCACCCCGGCCGCCGAGCGGGCGCTGTGGCACTTCCTGCTCTCGGTCGACTGGGTGACCCGGGTCCACACCGGCCGGCGCGCCCCGGACGATCTGCTCCCGCTGCTGCTCGGCGATCCGCGCGCCGCCCAGATCACCACCTATGCCGACTGGCTGTGGCTGCGCCCGCTGGATGTGCCCCAGCTGCTCGAGACCCGTACATACCCGGCCGAGGGCTCGCTGGTGCTCGAGCTGCGCGATGCCGCCGGGCTGGCCGGGGGCCGCTACTTCCTGGAGGCGGGCCCCGACGGCGCGGCGTGTGCGACCACGGGCCGCCCGGCAGATCTGACCATGGACATCGGCGAGTTGAGCACGCTGTGGCTGGGCGACGAGTCGGCGGTCAGGCTCGCCTCGCTGGGCCGGATAGCCGAGGAGCGCCCGGGCGCCGCGGCGCTGGCGGACCGGCTGCTGCGAACCCCGCGCCGCCCCTGGTGCCCCGACGGCTTCTGAGACGCTGAGGGCTTCAGCAGCTGGACCTGAGCAGTCGGCGCGCGCCCGCGCCCTGCTCGCCCAGCCGGTCGTAGGGGTTCGCCAGCGCGCACTTGTCGATCGACAGACAGCCGCAGCCGATGCAGTCGGTGAGGTGGTCGCGGAGGTTCTGCAGCTGTTCGATGCGCTCGTTGAGGTCCGCGTGCCAGCACTCCGAGATCCGTGCCCAGTCCTCCTTGGTGAGGACGTGGTCCTCGGGGAAGAGCCCGAGGACCTCCCGGATCCTCGCCAGCGGGATGCCGACGCGCTGCGAGGAGCGGACGAAGGCCACGCGGCGGAGGGTATCGCGGGTGTAGCGGCGCTGATTGCCGGAGGTGCGGCGGCTGTGGATCAGCCCCTCGCGCTCATAGAAGCGCAGCGCGGAGGCGGGCACCCCGCTGCGCTGCGAGAGCTCGCCGACCGTGAGCTCATGGGTCTTCCAGGTCAGTTGCGTCATAGTGCCGAGGGTAGCTTGACTTCAACCTTTGTTTAAGTCCGAGGCTCGTTCCATGACAACAGACACCGCCGTCCTGACGGCAACCACCACGTCCGCATCCGCCACCGGCACCGACACCGACTCCCCCATCCGGCTCGCCATCATCATCGGCAGCACCCGCGACGGCCGCTTCGGGCCGAAGGTCGCGGACTGGTTCGCCGGTCATGCGACGCTCCGCCCCGATATGACCGTCGACGTCGTGGACCTGGCCGAGACCCCGCTGCCCACGGCCCTCACCCACCGTCCCGGCGCCGAGGACGTCGCGGCCCTGGAGGCCGTGACGCCCCGGCTGGACGCGGCCGACGCGTTCGCCGTGGTCACGCCCGAGTACAACCACAGCTACCCCGCCTCCCTGAAGAACGCGATCGACTGGCACTTCACCCAGTGGCAGGCCAAGCCGGTCGGCTTCGTCTCCTACGGCGGCATCTCCGGGGGCCTGCGCGCGGTCGAGCATCTGCGGCCGGTCTTCGCCGAGGTCCACGCCGTGACCGTCCGGGACACGGTCAGCTTCCACAACGCGGGCGGGCTGTTCGGAGAGGACGGCCGGCTGAAGGACCCCGAGGGTCCGGACGCCGCCGCCGGGGCCATGCTCGACCAGCTCACCTGGTGGGCGCGGGCCCTGCGCACGGCGCGGACCACCCATCCGTACGGCAGCTGAGTTGCCCGGCGGCGCCGACCCCCGTTGACGGCGCCGCCGGGAACCCGCCCCAGTGGTTCAGCGGCTCAGTGATGAGTGGCTCAGTGGCTCAGCAGCAGCGGCTCAGCGGGCTCAGCCGGTGCGGCGGCGGAAGGGCACGCCCGACAGCCCGGCCGCCACCCCCAGGATTCCGCCGCACCAGACCAGGGCCTGCCGGGCGCTGTCGCCGACCGGCCGGCGCCGGAGTAGGTGCCCACGGTGCGGCGGGCGGCGCCGGTGAGGTCGAAGCGCTCCAGCAGTTCCCGCGCTCGGCCACGGGACCCGACGCGGCCGAGCCGGGTCAGCCGCCCCATCATCCCCAGGCTCTCCTCGCCGGTCTGCATCTCGTCCACCGCGGCGTACTGCCCGGTGAGGCTGATGGCGCGGCGGACCCGGCGGCGGTCGGCGACGACGTCGAAGCCCGCGACGCGGGCCCGCCCGGCGTCCGGTGGCGTCAGCGTGGCCAGGATCCGCACGGTCGTCGTCTTGCCCGCCCCGTTGGGGCCGAGCAGCGCGAAGACGCTGCCGGGCGCGACCGACAGATCGACGCCCCTGAGCACCTTCACCGACCCGTAGGACCTTCTCGAGGCCGCTCGCCTCGATGGCTGGTCGATGGGCCATGATCCCTCCCCCGCTCCACTCTCTGCGTATGCCATACGCGCTACTGCGTAGGGTATACATAACCCTAGGATTGCGGTCAACCGAGCCACCATCAGCGCACGTAGGTACGGAGGGCCGAGGCCATGGCCACCGAGGAGAGCGGCACCGGCCTGCCGGCGAGCATCGAGGCCGCCTGGGGACTGCGGGAACGCCCGGGCAAGGGACCCCGCCCCGGGCTGACCCTGGGCCGGATCGTCGACGCCGCCGTCGGCATCGCCTCGGCGGACGGCCTCGGCGCGGTCTCCATGAGCCGGGTCGCGTCCGAGCTCGGCGTCTCCACGATGTCCCTGTACCGCTATGTCTCGGCCAAGGACGAGTTGCTGATGCTGATGGAGGACGCGGCCTACGGCCCGCCGCCGCCCGGCGAACCGGCGAAGGACTGGCGGGCCGGGTTCACCGACTGGGCCCGGGCGCTGCGCACCGCCTACGCCCGCCACCCGTGGGCGGTGAACGTACCCGTAAGCGGCCCGCCCTCGACGCCCAACTCGGTGGCCTGGATGGAGCGCGGACTGGCCTGCCTTCGCCGCACGAACCTCAGCGAGGGCGAGAAGATATCCGTGCTGATGCTGGTCAGCGGCTTCGTCCGGAACGAGGCCCGGATCACCTTCGACATCCTGGCGGCCCACCGGCGCAAGGGGCAGAGCCCCGAGTCCGCGATGGCGTCCTGGGCCAGGCTGCTGGAGAAGCTGACCGACGCCGAGCACTTCCCGGCCGTGACGGCGGCGCTGCGGACCGGGGAGTTCGACACCCCGGGCGGCCCCGACGACGAGTTCGTCTTCGGCCTGGAGCGGATCCTCGACGGCGTGGAGGCGCTGATCAGCGCGCGGAGCTGACCGCCCGGATCCGCGCGCTCCGCACACCCCCTGGGGCTGGTCCCCATGCCGACGGGACTGGCCCGCACACTCACGAGACTGGTCCCCGCGCCCGCCGAACTGGCCAGATCCTTGTACATCCTGGCCATCCAGCCACTCGTCGGCCCCGGGGCCGGTTTCCGAGCATGGTGGGCATGAACGTGCTGTGGATATTCGCCCACCCCGAACAGCGGTCCCTCAGCGGTGCGTTGCGCGACGAGGGGCTGCGTGCCCTGCGCGAGGCGGGCCATGAGTACCGGCTGTCCGATCTCTACGCGATGCGCTGGAACCCGGTGGTGGACGGCGCCGACTTCCGGCATGACGCGGACGAACGCCTCATCGTCGGGGCCGCCTCGCGGCGCGCCTATGACGCGGGGACGCTCAGCGAGGACATCCGCGCCGAACAGGAGAAGATCGCCTGGGCCGATGCGCTCGTCGTGCAGTTCCCCCTGTGGTGGTACGGCATGCCCGCCATCCTCAAGGGCTGGTTCGACCGCGTCTTCGTCAAGGGCTTCGCCTACGGGATCATCGGGCCGGACGGCCGCACCCTGCGCTACGGGGACGGCAAGCTGGCCGGTAAGCGCGCCATGGTGGTGCTGACCGCCGGGGCGCCCGAGGCCACCATGGGGCCGCGCGGCGTCAACGGCGAGCTCGGCGATCTGCTGTTCCCGCTGCACCACGGCACCTTCTGGTACAGCGGGATGTCCGTGCTGCCGCCGTATGTGGTGTACGGCGCGGACCGGGTCCCGGCCGAGGCGTACGAAACCCATGCCGCCGCGCTGCGGAAGCGGCTGGCCGCCCTGCCGACCGAGGAGCCGATTCCGTTCCGCCGTCAGAACGGCGGGGACTACGACGAGCGCCTGGTGCTCCGCCCCGACCTCCTGCCGGGCCGCACCGGCCTCTCCGTGCACTACGCACACCCCCGCACCCCGGCCGCCGAAGGCGCCCAGGACACGCAGACCGCCGTGAGCGGCTAGGAGGGCGGCCACAGCTCCAGCCGCCAGTCGTTGCACCGCATCATCGTCCCCACCGGATACTCGAACTCGCACTCGCCGAGCAGCGTGAACCCGGCCTTGCGGCACACCCCGTTCGACGCGGGGTGGCCGACGGACGGATACGCGTGCAGATACCGATGGGTCCGCTGCGCCGCGGCCGCCCGGGCCACCTCCCTCGCGGCCGCGGCCGCGATCCCCCGCCCCTGGAACGGCGGCAGCACGGTCCAGCCGGTCTCGTACACCGACTCACCCCGCCACTCCCGCTCCCAGTACCCGATGCTGCCGGCCGTCTCGTCCCCCTCCGGCAGCACGATCCGGTACATCCGCCCGGCGCCCGGCCCGGTCAGCTCGGCGTACCGCCGGTGGCGGACCAGGATCCGCTCCTCGCTCTCCGGCCCGCCCAGGTGGCTCGTCATCTCCGGGCTGTTGACGCGGCGCAGCAGCTCCAGACAGAGCGCGCTGTCCTCCCACGGCTCGAGCCGCACCCGCACCCCGCTCGCCCCACCGGACATGCGCCACCTCCCGCCGTCGGCGCACCCTGCGCCCGCCTTCCGTTCATTCGACCACGGGGGTACGACAACGGCCTCGCGCCCAGGTCACGGCCCGTCCCGCCCGTCCCGCACCGGCCCGTCCCGCACCGGCCCGTCCCGCACCGGTCGGCCCACCCGTCGTCAGCCCGCCGACGCCACCGGCTCCAGCAGCGCCATGTCGTCCTCGTCCAGGGCGATCCGCGCCGCCGCCATGTTCTCCTCGAGGTGGGCCAGTGAGCTGGTGCCGGGGATCTGGATGATCGCGGGCGAGCGGGCGAGGCCCCAGGCGAGGGCGATCTGATGCGCGGTCGCGCCGTGCCGCTCCGCGACCGTCCGCAGGCTCTCGTGCTCCAGGGCGGTGTGACCGCCGCCCAGAGCGAAGAACGGCATATAGGCGATCCCGGCCGCGGCGCACTCGTCCACCAGCGCCCCGTCGGCCTGGTCGAGCACCCCGAACCGGTTCTGCACCGCCGCCACGGGCGCGATCGCGCGGGCCTCGGCGAGCTGCTCGGCGCTCACATTGCTCACCCCGAGCTCCCGTACCAGCCCCTCCTTCCGCAGTGCGGCCAGCGCGCCGAACCGCTCCCCGATCGGCACCCCGCCCACCGCCTTCAGCCGCCCCACCCGCAGATACACCAGGTCGAGCGCGTCCACGCCCAGCTGCCGCAGGTTCTCCTCCACCAGCCCGCGCAGCTGCTCCGGCCGCGCCTCCGCGTACATCTCCCCGGTCGCGGTGCGCAGCGGCCCGATCTTGGTGGCGATGGTGAGGTGCTCGGGGTACGGGTGCAGGGCCGCGCGCAGGATGTCGTTGGCCCGCTCGGTGGCGGAGAAGTAGAAGGCGGCGGTGTCGATATGACGGACGCCCAGCTCCACGGCGCGCCGTGCGACCGCCACGGCCGTCGCCCGCTCGACGACGGGACCGGCCCATCGTCCCGGCAGCTGCATCGCGCCGAAGCCCAGCCGATCGGCCGGTGACGAGAGAGGGGAAAACGACGACGAGGAAAACGCGGATGAGGATGAGGAAGAGGAAGAGGATGAGGTCATGGGGCAGCATGCGCACCTTTTCGCCCCGACCACAAGATCAGCTCCGCCCGGCAAGACCGGCCCAGACGGACAAGACCGGCTCAGACCGCCAAGATCAGCTCAGACCGCCAAGACCGGCTCAGCCCGACGACCGCTCCAGCAGCAGCGCCCGCTCACGGGCGTTACGGGTCAGGGCCGCCGCACGCGCGAACTCCGCCCGGGCCTCCTCATGCCGCCCCAGCCGCTCCAGCAGATCCCCGCGGACGCTCGGCAGCAGGTGGTAGTCCTTGAGGGCCGGTTCCTCCGCCAGCGCCTCGACCAGTTTCAGACCCGCCGCGGGCCCCTCCGCCATCGCGACGGCGACCGCCCGGTTGAGCTCCACCACCGGTGACGGAGTCAGCGCCATCAGTCGGCCGTAGAGGGCGGCGATGGCCGTCCAGTCGGTGTCCTCGTAGCGGATCGCCCGTGCGTGGCAGGCGGCGATGGCGGCCTGGAGGGAGTACGGGCCCTGGCCCGCCCGCTGCAGCGCCTCGACACCCCGGCGGATGAGCAGGCGGTTCCACTTGGTGCGGTTCTGGTCGGCGAGCAGCACCGGCTCACCACCGGGGCCGGTGCGGGCCGCGATCCGGGAGGACTGGAACTCCAGCAGCGAGACCAGCCCGTGCGCTTCGGGCTCCTGGGGCAGCAGCCCCGCCAGCACCCGCGCCAGGCGCAGCGCGTCCTCGCACAGGGCCGGGCGCACCAGATCGTCGCCCGTGGTCGCGGAGTAGCCCTCGTTGAAGACGAGGTAGACGACCTCCAGGACCGAGGAGAGCCGGGCGGTCCGGTCGTCGCCGTACGGCACCTCGAAGGGGACCTCGGCCTTGGCGAGCGTCCGCTTGGCCCGGACGATGCGCTGAGCGACGGTGGACTCCGGGACCAGGAACGCGCGGGCGATCTCCTCCGTGGTCAGCCCGCCCAGCAGCCGCAGGGTGAGCGCGACCCGGGCCTGGGTGGAGAGCACGGGGTGGCACGCGGTGAAGATCAGCCGCAGCAGATCGTCGTCGATGTCCTCGGCGGTCCCGGCCAGATCCGCCGGGTCGGGCGGTGAGACGTCCTCCAGGGCCCGCCCGACCTCCGCCAGCTTGCGTGCGTAGGTCTCCTTACGGCGGACGAGATCGATCGCGCGGTGCTTGGCGGTGGCCATGAGCCAGGCGCCCGGATTGCCCGGCACACCCGACTCCGGCCACCGCTCCAGCGCGGCGACCAGGGCGTCCTGCGCGAGTTCCTCGGCCAGGCCGACATCCCGCACGATGCGGGTGACGCCTGCGATGATCCGCGCGGACTCGATCCTGAAGACCGTTTCGACCGTTCTGGCGATGTCGGCTGCTTCGCCACTTTGGGCGCTTTCAGCCGCTTTCGCCGCATCGGCCGGGCTTGCTGCCGTCACGGCCACCATCAGAGCAGCCATAAGGGGACGGAGCAAGCGTTACCGGCTCAGGGCTCGACCACCTCACGGACCTCGACGGTGATGGTCCAGAACTCCTCATGGACCCGCAGGAACCGCTTGGTCCACTCCAGGGCCTCGGCCTTGTCCTTGGCCTGGAGCAGGGCGTAGCCGCCGATGACCTCCTTGCTCTCGGTGAAGGGGCCGTCGGTGCAGCTGATCTTCCCGCCGGACCAGGTGACCCGGGTGCCGTCGGAGGTCGGAGTGAGCCCGGCCGTGTCCAGCATGACCCCGGCCTTGGTCATCTCCTCGATCAGCTCGCCCATCCGCTCCATGAGCTCGGGGCTGGGGCCCTCGGCGGGGGCGTTCTGCTCATCGACGCGGATCATCGACAGATAGCGCGGCATGGTGACTCCTCATGGGGAACGAGATCGGGATTTCGGAACGAAGGCCGGGGGCTTCCCCGCCTCTCACCCCTGCGTCGAACGGGCACCGCCCGGATCGACAGACCGCGCGAAATTTTTTCGACGCGGTCACGCCACCGAGATCGCACCACCGACGACGCACCGCCGAGACGCAACGACCGGCTCACACTCACGGCCCCGCATGACACGCGCCACTATTGCAAGCAAATGCTTGCAATAGTTAGCACGTCTGTTGCAGCATCGAAGACATGGCATCACTCAACGTCGGCAACCTCGGCGAGTTCCTGCGCGAGCAGCGGCGCAGTGCGCAGCTGTCGCTGCGGCAGCTGGCCGATGCGGCCGGGGTGTCCAATCCGTACCTCAGCCAGATCGAGCGCGGGCTGCGCAAGCCGAGCGCCGAGATCCTGCAGCAGCTGGCGAAGGCGCTGCGGATATCCGCCGAGACCCTGTACGTACAGGCGGGGATCCTCGACGAGCGGGACCGCGAAGAGACCGAGGTGCGCAGCGTGATACTCGCCGACCCCTCGATCAACGAGCGGCAGAAGCAGGTCCTGCTGCAGATCTACGAGTCCTTCCGCAAGGAGAACGGGCTCCAGACCGCCTCGGACGACGCCTCCGACACCCCCGACACCGGCGCCGACGTCGCCGCACCCTCGAACTGATCCGGGAGGACCATCACCATGGCCATCACCGACGACGTACGCAAGACCCTCACCGACCCGACCCCGCTGTACTTCATGGCGGGCACGGCCGACATCGCCGCCCAGAAGCTCAAGGAGGTGCCGTCGTTCGTCGAGAAGATCGTCGCGGAGGCCCCGGAGCGTCTGAACGCGGTGCGCAACACCGACCCCAAGGTCGTGCAGGAGCGGGTCTCCCAGCAGGCCAAGGGCGCCCAGGACAAGCTCACCGAGATGCTGGGCACGCTCGACACCGACATCAAGCGGCTGCGCGACACGGCGCAGGAGCTCGCGCTGCAAGGTGTGGGCCGGGCCGCCGAGCTCGCCGTGAAGGCGCGGGAGCGGTACGACGAGGTGGCCGAGCACGGCCAGGAGGTCGTACGGAACTGGCGCGGTGAGGCGGCCGACGAGGTCGTCGACATCGCCGGCGCGATCGAGCCCAAGGAGGAGCGGGACGGCCACGCCCGGTCCAAGGCGCCGTCGCAGTCGGTTTCCATGGACTCCAAGGAGGCCCCGAAGTCCCCGGCCAAGCCGGCCGCCCCGGCCGCGTCGAGCAATTCCGGCCACTCGGCCGCGCAGACGTCCGCGGCCTCGTCGGCCTCCCAGGCCAAGAAGGCCCCGGCCCGCGGCAACAAGCCCGCCCCCGCCGCCAAGAAGCCGGAGCCGAAGTCGGCCGGCTGACGCGCGCACGCCCACGTCCGGGCCGGGTACGCCGGGTATACCCTGCGTGCCCGGCCCGGTGGGCGGGTACGGTGGCCCGCAGAGACGCTTCCCATACAAATCTTCTAGGCGGTGGACGGCGTGCTGGTGGAAGGCTTCGGCAAGCTGATGTACTGGGTCTCCTGGGCCCTGCTCCTCTTCAGCCTCTTCGCCTTCGTCGACTCGGCGATCCGCCGGGAGGACGCGTACCGAGCGGCGGACAAGCAGACCAAGGCATTCTGGTTGATCATCCTCGGTCTCGCGGCCGCGGTGAACTTCTTCATGGGAATCCTGGACTTCCTGCCGATCATCGGGCTGATCGCGACGATCGTGTACATCGTCGACGTCCGGCCCGCGCTGCGGCAGGTCTCCGGCGGCGGCCGCCGCTGGCCGCGCGGCCGCGGCTCCAGCTCCGACGGCCCTTACGGACCCTTCAACGGCCGATAGCGGGCACGAGCGACATCACAACCGGCCGCGGCCGATCAGCCGCGGTCCAGCAGCAGCACCGCCAGATCGTCGGTCAGCTCCCCGCCGTTCAGCGACCGCACCTCGGTGACGGTCGCGTCCAGCAGTTCCTCACCGCGCCGTCCCTCCGCGACCTGGCGCGCCACGATCTCGACCATCCCCTCCTGGCCGAGCCGCTGCACCCCCTGCCCGACGCGGCCCTCGATCAGCCCGTCGGTGTACATCATCAGGCTCCACGCCCCGCCGAGCTCGACCTCGCGGCGCGGCCAGCGGGCGTTCGGCAGCAGGCCCAGCGCCGGGCCGTTCTCGTCGGTCGGCAGCAGCCGGGGCGCCATGCTCGGGCGGATCGCCAGCGGTGAGGGGTGCCCGGCCAGACAGACCCCGGCCCGGCGGCCGTCCGGGGCGATGTCGACCGTGCACAGTGTGGCGAAGATCTCATCGTCGGCGCGTTCGTTCTCCAGCACCTGCTGAAGGGTGCCCAGCAGCTGATCGCCGCAGAGCCCGGCGAAGGTCAGCGCGCGCCAGGCGATCCGCAGCTCCACGCCGAGGGCGGCCTCGTCCGGGCCGTGGCCGCAGACGTCGCCGATCATCGCGTGGACCGTGCCGTCCGGGGTGCGGACGGTGTCGTAGAAGTCGCCGCCGAGCAGGGCCCGGCTGCGGCCGGGCCGGTAGCGGGCGGTGAAGCGCAGCCCCGAGCCGTCCAGCAGCGGGGTGGGCAGCAGTCCGCGCTCCAGCCGGGCGTTCTCCTGGGCGCGCAGCCGTGACTCGGTGAGCTGGCGCTGGGCGAGGTCGGAGCGTTTGCGCTCGACGGCGTAGCGGATGGCGCGGCTGAGGATCCGGCCGTCCAGCTCGCCGCGGAAGAGGAAGTCCTGGGCACCCACCCGCACCGCCTCGGCGGCGCGCTCGGCGTCGTCCTCCGCGGTGAGCACGAGGACGGCGTGCGAGGGCGCGAGCCTCAGCACCTCGCGCAGCATGGCCAGCGAGTCCGCGCCGTCGTGGCACGGGCCCGGCAGGGCCAGAAGGATGCACTGCACCCCGTCGGTGAGCAGCCGGCTGGCCTCGGTGAGGTTGCGGGCCGTACGGATGCGGACCCGGTTACCCTCGGTGTCCAGCATCTCGGGAACGTTGAAGGCACCGGACGGATCGTCCTCGATCACCAGCAGGGTGAGCCCGTTGTCGGGCAGGGTGGCGGGACCGGCTGACTGGGCCGGTGCCTCCCGTTGCCTCGGCACGGGTACGGACATCGCTCGATTCCTTCCCTCCCCCCGAGGGCGCGCCCCGCCGACGGTGGAGCGCACGTGGGATTCCGGTACGCACACCGACTGGTCGGTTTCAGCGACGTCAGGGCGCGGGTACCGGATACTGCCAGGCGACCTTAGCGCTAGGCGGCCGTTTCGCGGAATGACCTCCAGGCACCGACTTTTGTCATATGCCGCACGTCATGCGGCACTTGGCGGGCCGGGAGACAATCCCGGGATGACGAACATCACGCTGGCGCTGGGCGATATCACCGAGCAGAGCGTCGACGCGGTCGTGAACGCGGCCAACTCCTCCCTGCTGGGAGGGGGTGGCGTCGACGGAGCCATCCATCGGCGGGGCGGGCCCGACATTCTGGATGAATGCCGCGATCTGCGCGCGTCCCGCTACGGCAAGGGACTTCCGGCGGGTGAAGCGGTCGCCACCACGGCCGGCCGGCTGCCCGCCCGCTGGGTGATCCACACGGTCGGACCGGTCTTCTCCGCGGCCGAGGACCGCTCGGCCACCCTCGCCTCCTGCTACCGCGCGTCACTGCGGGTCGCCGACGAACTGGGCGCCCGTACGGTCGCCTTCCCGGCCGTCTCCACCGGCGTCTACCGCTGGCCCCTGGACGACGCGGCCCGGATCGCGCTCAGCACCGTCCGCGATGCGGACACCTCGGTCACCGAGGCCCGCTTCGTCCTGTTCGACCAGCGCGCGTACGACGCCTTCGAGACGGCCCTGAACGAGCTGCCGCCGGCCTGAGAGGGCCTGTCCGGATGGCCCGCACTACCTCGCGTCCGGCCGCACCACGCCCAGGATCGGCATCGAGCCCGCGCCCGCGACCGTCACCTGGCGGCCGGGGCGCGGGGCGTGGATCATCGCGCCGCTGCCCACGTACATCCCCACATGGCTCGCGTCCTTGAAGTAGATGATCAGATCGCCCGGGCGCATGTCCTTCACGCTCACCTTCGGCAGCAGCCGCCACTGCTCCTGCGAGGTCCGCGGGATCGCCCGGCCGGCCGCCGCCCACGCCCGCTGGGTCAGCCCCGAGCAGTCATAGGTGTCCGGGCCCACCGCGCCCCACACATAGTCCTTGCCGAGCTGGTCCTTGGCGAAGTCGACCGCGCGTCCGCCCTTCGCGGTGGCGCCGCTCCCGAGCTCCCGCAGTATCCCGGTGTCCAGCCATTTGGCCTGCGCGCCACGGGCCTTGTCCTCCTCCAGCCGGCGCAGCCGCTCCCGCTCGTCCTTCGCCAGCCGGGACTCCAGCCGCTGCGCCCGGGCCAGCTTGCGCAGGATCTCCTTCTTCGCGGCCGCCTTCTTCGCCCGGCTCCGGTCCAGCCGTTCCCACTCCTGTGAGGCCGACTCGGCGTAGCGGTCCAGCGCCACCTGGGTGCGCGCCAGACGGCCGATCAGACCGTGGGTCGCCTTCTCCCCCTTGCGCGCGAGCGTGACGCCGTCGAGGAAGTCACCCGGGTCGCCGTTGAGGAACAGCCGCGCCTCCGCCGGCATCCCGCCGCCCCGGTACTGGGCCCGGGCCATCGCCCCGGCCCGCTTGCGCAGTCCGGCCATCTCCTTCTGGGCCTTCACCACGGCTCGGGCGATCCTCAGGATGGACTTCTCCTGCCGGGCCTGTTTCTCCCGCGCCAGGTTGTACGCGTCGGTGGCGGACTCCGCCTTGCGGTAGAGCCCCTCGACCTCCTGACGGACCGCCTCCAGGCTCCGGTCCCCGGCCCCGCCGCCACCGGCCCCGCCACCGGTCCCGCCACCCGGCGTCGGCCCCGGCTCGCCGGGCGCGGCGTACGCCGTCTCCGGCACGGCCGACAGTCCCAGCGCGCAGACGAGTGCGGTGGCCGCGGCGACGCTCACACTCCTCCCTCTCCCGTCCCGCTTCACCCGCGGTCTCCTCTCGTTCCGCTCCGGCCGTGCGCGCTCCTGTCTCCCCAGGCCCTGTCCGGCGGATCTTCGCGGGCCCGCGACGCCTGGCACGGCGCCTCGCCGCGTTGTCGGGATCGTCCGAGTACAACCCGGTACGAGGACGACCCTCCGCCTTGCGATGCTCCCCCAGCTACCGCTGGGAGGTGCCCGCTGCACCAGACGCCGTGGGCTGATCCGCGAAGATCCACCGGGCAGGGCCTAGCGCGCCAGATCTGACGTACAGGCACGTAGGGACGGATAGTGACATGCCGCACCGCAATCCGACAGAGACACGCGGCGGTTACGCCGGCAGCCACCCCGATCCGGTTCACCGGACGGGTGCCGCACAGGTGTCGGACGGGCCCCGGGCGACCTCCGCGAGGAGGTCACCCACGCCGCGATCCAGCCGTGACCTGGCCGTGACATGGCCACCACACTGACGGCCGAGGTTCACCATCCGTTAACTCACCCCCTCAGGCCGCTTCACCTGATCTGCCTAATTTCGGCCCTACTGAGCGTGAGCCGCGTTCGGCTCCGGCGCACGCCGCAACAAGTGCGCTCCACCCATCTCGCGCCGTCCCCCACCGGCGGCTCTCCGGAAGGAACTCCTGAAAGTGAAGCTTCAGCGCAAGAACCGGCTTCGCGCCATCGCCGCCGGTGCCCTCGCTGTCTCCGGCGTCCTTGTCCTCACGGCGTGCGGCTCCGACGACAACAGCGGCGGGGGCGGCGGGGGCGACTCCAAGGCCGCCTCCAACATCAAGTGCGACGGCAAGGGGCAGCTGCTGGCCTCCGGCTCCTCCGCGCAGAAGAACGCCATGGACCTGTGGATCAAGACCTACGGGGCGGCGTGCAAGGACACCAAGCTCAACTACAAGGCCACCGGCTCGGGCGCGGGCATCCAGGAGTTCCTGCAAGGCAAGACCGCCTTCGCGGGTTCCGACTCGGCGCTGAAGCCCGAAGAGGTCAAGTCCTCGAAGCAGGTCTGCAAGGGCGGCCAGGCCATTGACCTGCCGATGGTCGGCGGCCCGATCGCCGTCGGCTTCAACGTGCCCGGCGTGGACAAGCTGACGCTGAACGCCGATGTCCTCGCCAAGATCTTCAACTCCGAGATCAAGAAGTGGGACGACCCCGCGATCAAGGCGCTGAACAAGGACGCGAAGCTTCCGAGCCTCAAGATCCAGGCGTTCCACCGCTCCGACGAGTCGGGCACCACGGACAACTTCACCAAGTACCTCAAGGCCGCCGCGCCCAAGGCGTGGCCGCACGAGCCGGGCAAGGCGTGGGAGGGCGAGGGCGGCCAGTCGGCCGACGGCTCCTCCGGTGTCTCCTCGCAGGTCAAGCAGGTCTCGGGGGCGATCTCGTACTTCGAGCTCTCCTACGCGACCGCGAACAGCATCAAGACCGTCGACCTCGACACCGGCGCCTCCGCCCCGGTCCAGGCCACCGTCGAGAACGCCTCCAAGGCCATCTCCGAGGCCAAGATCAAGGGCACCGGCAAGGACCTGGCCCTGGACCTGGCCTACGACACCAAGGCTGACGGCGCCTACCCGATCACCCTCGTCACCTACGAGATCGCCTGCGACAAGGGCAACAAGGCGAGCACCCTCGCCGCGACCAAGTCCTTCCTGACCTACGTCGCCAGCGAGGACGGCCAGACCTCGCTGAAGGAGCTGGGCTACGCCCCGCTGCCGACCGAGATCGCCAACAAGGTCCGCGAGAGCGTCAAGAGCCTCTCCTGACCCGAGTGCGGCTGACTCCGCCCTGGCGATCGCCACGGCGGAGTCAGCCGCATCGTCCGGTGCACCGCCGCACAGGGAGCCTCACCGCAACAGGCTCCGCAGACCGGAGAACCCATGAAAACGGACATAGAACCCACATCAACAACCGCAGGGTCACCATCGAAGGTCAGGACCCGCTCCACCGGCCGCGCCGGTGACAAGATCTTCCTCGGCCTCTCCCGGGGTTCCGGTATCGCTCTGCTGGTGATCATGGCGGCCATCGCGGCCTTCCTCACCTACCGCGCCGCCATCGCGATCTCCAAGGACGAGGCCAACTTCCTCACCACCTTCGAGTGGAACACCGGCTCCTCGCCGATGCGGTTCGGCATCGCCGTCCTCGCCTACGGCACGGTCGTCAGCTCGATCATCGCCATGGTCATCGCGGTCCCGATCGCGGTGGGCATCGCGCTGTTCATCTCGCACTACGCCCCGCGTCGGCTGGCCGCCCCGGTCGCCTACGTCATCGACCTGCTCGCCGCGGTCCCCAGCATCGTCTACGGCCTGTGGGGCGCGCTGTTCCTCGTGCCGCACCTGACCGGCCTGTACACCTGGTTCGACGACTACCTGGGCTGGACCGGGATCCTCAGCTACCAGGGCGGCGCCGCGCGCTCCCTGTTCACCGTCGGCATCCTGCTGGCGATCATGATCCTGCCGATCGTCACCAGCGTGAGCCGCGAGGTGTTCCGGCAGGTCCCGAAGATGCACGAGGAGGCGGCGCTGGCGCTCGGCGCCACCCGCTGGGAGGTCATCCGGATGGCGGTCCTCCCCTTCGGCCGCTCCGGCATCATCAGCGCCTCGATGCTGGGCCTGGGCCGTGCGCTGGGCGAGACCATGGCGGTCGCCACCGTGCTGTCCCCCAACTTCCTGATCGAGACCAGCCTGCTGGACCCGGGCGGCGGCACCTTCGCCCAGAACATCGCCAGCCGCTTCAAGGAAGCCGGCAACGACGGCCGTGACGCGCTGATCGCCTCCGGTCTGGTGCTGTTCGTCATCACCCTGCTGGTGAACGGCGCCGCGCGCATGATCATCGCCCGCCGCAAGGAGTACTCGGGGACCGCCGCATGAGCACTGTCGTTGACAAGAACCCCGCACGCCGCGCTTCCAGCCTTCAGCAGGCCCGGCTGCCCGGGTGGGCCCCGTACGCCCTGGTCGTGGTCTCGCTGGGCCTGGGAGCGGGCATCGGCACCGCCCTCGGAATGGGCAATCCGTTCCAGATGGGCCTGCTCGCCGCCCTGGTCTTCATCATCGCCTCGTACGCCCTCGGCGCCGTGGTCGAAGGCAGCCGGCAGGCCAGGAACCGGCTGGCCACCAGCCTGGTGTGGGTCTGCTTCCTGCTCGCCGTCGTCCCGCTGCTCTCCCTGATCTGGGAGACCATCGACCGGGGCCGGACCGTGCTCGACGGCTACTTCCTCAGCCACTCCATGGAGGGCGTGCAGACGATCCTGCCCGGCGGTGGCGCGTACCACGCGATCATCGGCACCCTGGAGCAGGTCGGCCTCGCCGCGCTCATCGCCGTTCCGATCGGCCTGCTGACCGCCATCTACCTGGTGGAGTACGGCCGCGGCCGGCTCGCCAAGGCCGTCACCTTCTTCGTCGACGTGATGACCGGCATCCCCTCGATCGTCGCCGGTCTGTTCATCCTCAGCTTCTGGATCATCATCCTCGGCTTCAGCTACTCGGGCTTCGCCGGTGCCATGGCGCTGGCCATCCTGATGATGCCGATCGTCGTCCGCTCGACCGAGGAAATGCTCAAGCTGGTCCCGGACGAGCTGCGTGAGGCGTCCCTCGCGCTCGGCGTGCCCAAGTGGCGCACCATCCTCAAGGTGGTGCTGCCCACCGCGATCGGCGGGATCACCACGGGCGTGATGCTGGCGATCGCCCGTATCGCCGGTGAGTCCGCGCCCATCGTGCTGCTGGTCTTCGGTGCCGCGGGGATCAACAACAACCCGTTCGAAGGCGCCCAGTCGTCGCTGCCCTACTACATCTACGAGCAGTGGCAGCTCGGCAACGAGGCCTCCTTCAACCGGGCCTGGGCAGCGGCGCTCGTGCTCATCGCCTTCGTCATGATCCTGAACCTGGTGGCCCGCGGCATCGCCCGCTGGAAGGCCCCGAAGTCCGGCCGCTGAGGCCAAGAAGAAGAGAAGTGATTCACATGGCCAAGCGCATCGACGTCAGCGGGCTCACCGCCTACTACGGCAGCCACAAGGCCATCGAGGACATCTCGATGACCGTCGAGCCCCGCTCGGTGACCGCCTTCATCGGCCCGTCGGGCTGTGGCAAGTCCACCTTCCTGCGCACCCTCAACCGGATGCACGAGGTCACCCCCGGCGGCCGGGTCGAGGGCAAGGTGATGCTCGACGACGAGAACCTCTACGGCTCGGGGGTGGACCCGGTCTCCGTGCGGCGCACGGTCGGCATGGTCTTCCAGCGCCCCAACCCGTTCCCGACGATGTCCATCTTCGAGAACGTGGCCGCCGGGCTGAAGCTCAACGGCTCGTACAAGAAGAACGAGCTCGAGGGCGTCGTCGAGAAGTCCCTCAAGGGCGCCAACCTGTGGAACGAGGTCAAGGACCGGCTCAACAAGCCGGGCGCCGGGCTCTCCGGCGGTCAGCAGCAGCGGCTGTGCATCGCCCGCGCCATCGCGGTCGAGCCCGATGTGCTGCTGATGGACGAGCCCTGCTCGGCGCTCGACCCGATCTCCACGCTCGCCATCGAGGACCTGATCGGTGAGCTCAAGGAGCGCTTCACGATCGTCATCGTGACGCACAACATGCAGCAGGCGGCGCGCGTCTCGGACCGTACGGCCTTCTTCAACCTGGCCGGTGTCGGCCAGCCGGGCAAGCTCATCGAGATCGACGAGACCGAGCGGATCTTCTCGAACCCGTCGGTGCAGGCGACCGAGGACTACATCTCCGGCCGCTTCGGCTGACCAGGCCCCTCGCACGACCGGCGAGGACAGAACGTCCTGCGGTGCTGCATGGCGGTGCCACCGCAAGACGAAGGGCCCGCCCCTGGCTCCCGGGGGCGGGCCCACTTCTCATGGGTCCGGTCTTGTTGTGCGGCGGTCAGCCGAAGGCCAGGTTGACGATCCAGTAGCTGCCCGCGGCGACTCCGCCCGCCGCTGGCATGGTGATGAACCAGCCGAGGATGATGTTCTTCGCGACCCCCCAGCGGACCGCGCTCACCCGCTTGGTCGCCCCCACGCCCATGATCGCCGAGGTGATGACATGGGTGGTCGAGATGGGCGCCTGGAACATGAACGACGCCGTGTACATGACGCCTGCCGCCGTGGTCTCCGCCGCGAACCCCTGCGGCGGGTCCAGCTCGATGATCCGCCGTCCCAGCGTGCGCATGATGCGCCAGCCGCCCGCGTAGGTGCCGAGCGACAGCATCGCGGCGCAGGAGATCTTCACCCACACCGGAATCGCGTCGCCTTCGTCCTCGACACCCCCGATGACCAGGGCCATCACCACAACACCCATGGTCTTCTGGGCGTCCTGGAGGCCGTGGCCGAGCGCCATGCCCGCCGCCGAGACGGTCTGCGCTATCCGGAAGCCGCGCTTGGCCTTGTGCGGGTTCGCGTCACGGAAGACCCAGAGGATGATCACCATCACGAAGTAGCCCAGCACCAGGCCGACGATGGGCGAGAGGACCATCGGGATGACGATCTTCTCCAGCACCCCGTCCCAGTGGACCGTGCTCGCCCCCGCGAGCGCCGCGCCGACCAGCCCGCCGAACAGCGCGTGCGAGGAGGACGACGGCAGACCGTAGTACCAGGTCACCATGTTCCAGGCGATCGCGCCGACCAGTCCGGCGAACAAGATCATCATGCCTTGGTCGCCGGTGGGGGTGGCGATCAGGCCCTCGCTGACGGTCTTGGCGACGCCGCTGCCGAGGAAGGCACCCGCGAGGTTCATCACGGCGGCCATCGCGAGCGCCGCCCGTGGGGTCAGCGCCCGGGTGGAGACCGAGGTCGCGATGGCGTTGGCCGAGTCGTGGAAGCCGTTGGTATAGGTGAAGAACAGCGCGACCGCGATGGTCACGACAAGCGCGAAGGTGTCCATGCCCGGGCTCAGGACTCCTTGACGGCGATGGTCTCGACCGTGTTGGCCACATGCTCGAAGGCGTCCGCCGCCTCCTCCAGCACATCGACGATCTGCTTGAGCTTGAGCACCTCGATGGCGTCGTACTTACCGTTGAAGAGGTGGGCCAGGAGCTTGCGGTGGATCTGGTCCGCCTGGTTCTCCAGCCGGTTGACCTCGATCCAGTACTCCGTGAGGTTGGTCATGGTGCGCAGATTCGGCATCGCCTCGGCGGTCAGCTCGGCCGCCCGCGCCAGCACCTCGATCTGCTGCTCGACGCCCTTGGGCAGCTCTTCGACCTGGTAGAGGACGACCAGGTCGACGGCCTCCTCCATGAAGTCCATGATGTCGTCGAGGGACGAGGCCAGGGAGTAGATGTCCTCGCGGTCGAACGGTGTGATGAAGGAGGAGTTCAGCTGGTGGAAGATCGCGTGCGTGGCGTCGTCCCCCGCGTGCTCCGCGGCCCTCATCCGCTCCGAGATCTCGGCACGAGCGGAGGAGTCCGCCCCGAGCAGTTCCATCAGGAGCTTGGAGCCGGTCACGATGTTGTCCGCGGACGCGGCGAACATGTCGTAAAAGCTCGTCTCCCTGGGGGTCAGACGAAAGCGCACTGGGGATCCTCGGAATGCAGCGGATGGGGACTCGACGATGCTAGGCGCATCTTCCGGCCACGGTAACCGGCGTTCCCAGTGTCGCCCATGGGGCGGAGTGCTCAGCACGGGGGCCCGGTTCGACCGGAAAAGGCGGTACCATATACCCACTGGGGGTATATGCGGACATAGCGCAACCAACGGGAGGAAGCCATGACGACCACGGCGGCCGACGCCACCGCGCCCACCGACGGCGACGAGCGGGGCCAGGCGTCCGGGCACACCTCCGCCCAGGACTCCGTACCCCAGGGTGGGCATGGATACGCCAAACAAAAGGATCAGCACCTGAAGCGGCTGCGCCGGATCGAGGGCCAGATCAGGGGATTGCAGCGGATGGTCGAGGAAGACGTCTACTGCATCGACATACTCACCCAGGTCTCGGCGAGCACCAAGGCGCTCCAGTCCTTCGCCCTGCAGCTGCTCGAGGAGCATCTGCGCCACTGTGTCGCCAGCGCGGCCGTGGAGAGCGCCGCCCAGGGCGAGGCGGAGGGCACGGGAGAAGTCGACGCCAAGGTGGCCGAGGCCACGGCGGCCATCGCCCGGCTGCTGCGGACCTGAGCGCGGGGACGGGCCGTTGCCGGGTGGGCGGCCGTACGGCCCGTCCTCGGGTCAGCGCCGGTACGGGCCGCTTTCGGGGCACCACGAGCACGGGACACCTCCGGCCGGTACAGGCCGTTGCCGGGTCGGTGCCGGTACGGGTCCGTTCCTCCGGGCGTGGACATGACCGTCCGCTCGCCTCTCGCCGGACGGGGCCGCTGGGCGCCCGCCGGCGAGACGACGGCATCGACGCGTTGCCGGGGCGGCGTCCGCTACGGGGCGTCCGGGCTCCCGGCATCGGCCTCCGAGGCGGCCTTCGCCTCCTCGGCGGCCTTCGCCTTCCCCGGACGCTTCGCCTCCTCCGGGCGCTTCGCCTTCTCCGAGCGCTTCCTGTCCTCGGCGCCCTTTCCGTTTCCCTTGGCGCCCGTGGGCCCCTCGGCCGAATCTGATCGGTCGGCCCGCACCCGGAGCACCTCGTCGATACGGTCCGTACTGAGCCTGTCCTCGTCCGCGCTCGACGCAGCGATCATCAAGTCACCGTAGAGATCGATTTCGACGAGGGCCACGGGGTCCGGGCCCGACGAGCCGCGACGCGCAACCACGTGTTTCACCTCCTCCAGCGAGCACCTGCGAGCACTTTCGAGCAGCGGCTTCCCAGCGTAGGGATCGGTACACACTCCGCGCATGGCACGGATGGGCCATTTCGAAGGGCAAAGCGGGCCCCTCCGACTACTTCTGAGGTGATCCGACCTTTCCTGTGTAGATATCCGTGGGCTTGGGGAGCTCAACCTCGGCCGGGGCCCCGAAGTCGTACAGCTCCGTGGTGGAGGCGACCCCCAGTTCGCCGCGGTGCCGCCCGGCGGCGTCCGGGCGCTCCGCCGCCTCCTGGCCGTCGGCCCGGCTGGTCACCGTGAACCGGTGGCGCACCTCGCGCAGCCGGCCGAGTCCGTCGAGATACGCGTCGAAACGCACCGTGCCCTCGTCGAACCCCCTGGCCGCGGCCGCCAGCGATCCCCGCGCGCCCTCCGAGGCGGCCCGCGCCGCCCGGCCGATGTCGGTGGTGCCGCGGTAGTGGCGCACCAGGTCCCCGCCGAGTCCCTCCTCCCCGACCAGGCTGGCCTCCCGCGCCCCGCGCAGCAGCTCGGCGGCGGTCAGCGGATCCGTGGCCCCGCCGGTGACCAGATTGCCGTCGGGAATGTCCGTCGTATCCACCCGCACCCATTTGTCGCGGGGAATGCCCGCGCCGCGGTTGCGCATGAAAAGCGCCCCGGAGGCCAGGAGTTCGGTGATCGGCGCATGCTCGGCGGCCCCCATCGCGTCCCTCGGCAGCAGCAGCCGCAGCCGTCCCAGCCGCTTCTCGAAGTCGTACGCGCCGGCGCCCCGGATGGACACGCGGGTGCCGCCCGTCGCCGTCTCCATGGTCGTACGGACCCGTGAGCTGCCCGACTTGACCAGCACATCCGCGGCCCGGTGCAGCACCGTGACCGCGCTCTCGCGCGCGGTGCCGCCTGGGCGTTCATCGGCCGCCGTCTCGGTGGAGCAGCCGCTCACGGTCGCCAGCGA
Source organism: Streptomyces sp. 5-10 (assembly GCF_014712245.1). Lineage (NCBI taxonomy): Bacteria > Bacillati > Actinomycetota > Actinomycetes > Kitasatosporales > Streptomycetaceae > Streptomyces > Streptomyces sp. 5-10. The sequence continues at coordinate 13,126 of NZ_JACVYG010000040.1, read as the reverse complement.
CACGGCCAGCAGGCCGCCCGACAGGGCTCCGGCGACCGCTCTCACCCGTCTCCGTACGCCGAGCCCGCGCTGCTGGAACACCATCGACCGCCGACCCCCTGGCCACGCTCGTCCCGCTTGGTACTTGTTCGTTTAACGATTCACACCGGTGGCTCGTCACGGCCCGGTAGCGTGGTCATGTGCTCGACTCAGGCGACATAGGCCCCGGCCAGAACCGCACCACCACCGTGGAGCGGGGCTCCTTCTCCATCGCCCGCTGCACCTGCGGCTGGTCCGGTCCGGCCCGTCGCGCCAGAGCCCTCGCCCGCGATGACGCGGCGAACCACACGACGGCCCGTCATACGCCGTCCGACACAGGCGATTCATCGGACTCGTCCGATTAGTTCGGATCGGACTCGTCCGATTGGCGCGGGTTGTCCGTACCCCGACAACTCTTCGGCCACGAGCGGAACCACACCCCCGGGCCCACCCCTCTGACCAAGGGACCGGGCCGGCTTCGCGGTGGCCCGGTCGACGGTTGGGAGCAGCGTCGACAGGGAGGGGACACCGCCATGAACCGGCGGACACTGCTGGCAGCGGGCACGGGGCTGGCGGCCACCGCCACGGCGGTCACCGCGTGCGACGATGACGCGGGGAAGGCCGGCGGTGACACGAGCCCGGCCGGCTCCTCCTCGACGTCGGACGCCCGTTCGGCCTCGGCGAGCGGCAGTCGGCCCGCCGTCGACGGCAAGCCGAAGTCCGCGGACTGGAGCGCGCTCGGCAAGGACCTCCAGGGCGACCTGGTGCGCCCCGCAGACTCGGACTACACCTCCGCCAGCCGGCTCTACAACACCCGCTTCGACCATCTACGCCCGGCCGCCGTCGCCTATATAGAGAACACCTCGGACATCTCCGCCTGCCTGGACTTCGCCCGGCGCCACGGCGCCCCCGTCGCGATCCGTAACGGCGGTCACTCCTACGCCGGCTGGTCGAGCGGCGACGGCCGCCTCGTCATCGACGTCTCCGCGCTCTCGGCGATCCGTACGACCTCCGGCGAGGCGCGGATCGGCGCCGGGGCCAAGCTCATCGACGTCTACACCACACTGGGCGCGCGCGGGGTCACCGTCCCCGGCGGCTCCTGCCCGAGCGTCGGCATCTCGGGGCTGACCCTCGGCGGCGGCCACGGCGTGGTCTCCCGGGCGTACGGGCTGACCGCCGACAGCCTTACGGGCGCCACCATCGTCACCGCGGACGGCAAGGCCCTGGAGGTCTCCAAGAGCCGCGAGGCCGAGCTGTTCTGGGCGCTGCGCGGTGCGGGCAACGGCAACTTCGGCGTCGTCACCGAACTCCGCTTCCGTACGCATGACGCGGCCGACGGCGTGACCTGTTACATGTCATGGCCATGGTCCAAGGCCGCGAAGGTGCTGAGCGCCTGGCAGAAGTGGGGCCCGGACCAGCCGGACGAGATCTGGTCGGCGCTGCATCTGTCGGCCGCCCCCGGAGGCACCCCCACCGTCTCCGTCAGCTGCTTCTCGCTCGGCACCTACGGCGCGCTGCAGAACGCGGTGGACAAGCTCGCCGACGGACCGGGTGGCCCCGGCCCCGCCTCGCGGGTCAGCCTGCGCCGCCGCGGCTACGTCGACGCCATGCGGATGTACGCGGGCTGCGGCGACACCTCCACGGCCAACTGCCATCTGCCCGGCGACAAGCCCGGCCGCAGCACCTCCGGGGTGCTGAACCGCGAGACCTACGCGGCGCGCTCGGACTTCTTCGACCGCTCGCTGAGCCAGGCGGGCGTCCGGGCGATGCTGGACCAGCTCGAGCGCTACGGGCGGCGCACCGGCGGCGGGGGCGCGGTCAGCATCGCGCTCACCGCGCTCGGCGGGGCGGTCAACCGGGTCTCGCCCACGGCCACCTCCTTCGTCCACCGCCGCTCGCGGTTCCTCGCCCAGTACACCGCGTCCTGGGCGGCGGGCGGCTCGGGCACCGCGGGCAACGCCTGGCTGGACGGCGCCCACAAGGCGATGCGGCGCTACGCCTCCGGGGCGGCGTACCAGAACTACACGGACGCGTCGCTGAAGGACTGGCGCTCGGCCTACTACGGCTCGGCCGCCGACAAGCTGACGCGGGTGAAGAAGCGTTACGACCCGGACCGGCTCTTCGACTTCCCGCAGGCCCTGTGAGCTCTTGCGCCAGGGACTCGCGGGACGTCGGACATCGGACGTCGGGTCGGACGTCGGGTCGGACGTCGGGTCGGACGTCGGGTCGGACGTCGGACGTCGGCAGCGGCGGATCCGCGGAGATGACAGAAGGCCCGGCAGCCGCCGGGCCTTCTGTCGCATCCGTTCCGTCTTCGTGGCGTCCGTGTTCGTTGGCGTCCGTGTTCGTCGCGTCCGTGTTCGTGGCGTCCGTAAGGGTGCCGCTAGGCCGCCAGGTCCTTGTTCCCGTGGTCGCCGCCCACCGAGCGGGGCTCGGCGAGCTCCGCGCGTGCCTCGTCCGCGTCGTGGTCGGCGGCGGCGGGCTCGACCCGTATCAGGCGGCCGACGCGCGAACCCGCGACCGCGGTGGTCAGCGGGGTCAGCAGCATCATCGCGAGCGGCGCCAGCAGCAGCGTGACCGCCATCCCCAGGGCGAACCCGCCGATCACATCGGTCGGGTAGTGGACGCCCATGTAGACGCGGCAGAACCCTTCCAGCAGCGCGAGCCCTATGGCGGCCGCCCCATAGGCGCGGTGGGCCATGAAGACGCCGACGGCGACCGCCATGGTCAGCGTCGCGTGGTCGCTGACGAACGAGAAGTCGGTCTTGCCCGCCACCAGGACGTCGAGCCCCTGATGGTCCCTGAAGGGCCTGGGCCGCTCGACGAAGCCGCGGATGGGGATGTTGGCGATCAGCGCCAGCCCGGCGGCCAGCGGGGCCCACACCAGCCCGGCGACGGCGGACGGCGCCTCCTGGGGCCGCTTCCGGACGCTCCACCAGGCGGCCAGGGTCACCATGGCGAGCCCGATGATGATCCCGTACTCGCCGACGAACTCCATGACGCGGTCGAACCAGTGCGGGGCGTCCTTCGCCAGCCCGTTGATGTCGTAGAGAAGGCTGACATCGGGGTTCGACCCGTCCAGTGCGAGTCCAGCCATATGCCGTGGCCCCTTATCTCTTGCCTGTCACTACGTGCAGCTGCCGACCCCCGTCATGCCTTGCGAGCCGTGGCAACGCGACCGGCGCCGGAGAATCCGCCGTCGACCCACGCTGATCCACGCCTCGATCCACCTCCAGGGAACGCCCTCTTCTCGCCAGGGGTTCCGTACTCCACCCAACGATCACCGGGACGTTATCGAAGGGTGACCGATCGTCGCAGCTCAGAGGGAATCCTCACGCGGGGTTCGCCCGCGGCAGCGCTTTCGCGCCATCCTGAGTCACCCGCGTAGCACCGATGTAGTCCGGCGAGTCGATCTTGTCAAAACGGATCACCGCACCGGTGTAGGGCGCGTTGATCATGTAGCCACCCCCCACATAGATCCCCACATGGTGGATCGATCTCGGATCGTCGAGATCGTAGGCGAAGAAGACCAGATCACCGGGGAGCAGCTCGCTCCGCTTGGGATGCGGTCCGGCGTTCCACTGATCGTTGGCGACGCGCGGCAGATCGATGCCGACCGTCTTGTACGCCGCCTTCGTCAGCCCCGAGCAGTCGAACCGCCCGCCCTCCTCCGGCGTGCCGTTCCCGCCCCAGAGATAGGGCTTGCCGAGCTGCTTCTGCGCGAAGTAGATCGCCCCGGCCGACTGCTGGGAGGGCTGGACCTTCTGGATCGGCGCCTCGAAGCTCTTGGCAAGGGTGGTGATGGTCTTCACATAGTTCTGGGTCTCGCGGTAAGGCGGCACCCCGCCGTACTTGATCACGGCATAGGCGCCCGCGTTGTACGAGGCCAGCATGTTGTGCGTCTGATTGCCCGGCACATCCTTGACGTACTTGGCGAGCGAGCAGTCATAGGCGGCCGCCGACGGGATCGCGTCCTGCGGGTCCCAGATGTCCTTGACGCCGTCCTTATTGCCGTCGACCCCGTGCGAGGCCCAGGTGGCGGGGATGAACTGCGCTATCCCCTTGGCGTTGGCCGGGCTCTGCGCCTTCGCGTTCCAGCCGCTCTCCTGGTAGAGCTGCGCGGCGAGGAGCGCGGGGTTGATGGCCGGACAGGAGTTCCCGTACCGCTGGATGAGCGGTTCGTACGTGGCGGGAACGGCGCCCTTGGCCAGCCCGACGGCCTTACCGCCGGCACCGCCGACGAGGTCCGCCGCGACCATGTAGGTACCGACGACGAGCAGCGCGACGAAGGAAAAGGAGACTCCGATACCGACACTGACACCCAGCCAGACCTTACGCACCCGGCCATCCTCCCCCATTCACCCGTCATGCGAACGTGTTTCCGCTCGCACGGCGAAAATCAGCCGCTCCCCAGCCGAAACCATACGACGACCGTCGACGCGCGCCCCCTTGTGCGCCGCCGACCCGCCCCGCGCGCCTCACCGCCCCGCCCGGGCCGCCTCTCGCGGGGCCGGGGAACGCGTAGAGTCCAGCCGTCCGAGCACCACGACCCCTGGGGACCACACATGACACGGCTCGACTGGCAAGAGCTCGACTGGCAGCGGGCCGCACCCGCCGACCTGGAGGAGGGCGCCGCCTACCTCGAGGTGGCCGTGGGCCCCGACGACCAGATCCTGATGCGCGAGAGCAACGACCCGGAGACCGTGGTCGTCACGACCCGGGCCAAGTGGGACGCGTTCATCAAGGGCGTCAAGGCGGGCGAGTTCGACGACTTCGCGGACCTTACGGAGACGGACGAGCCCGCGGGGAAGTGAGGGGACGGGGCCAGCAGGCGGAGCACAGCGGGCGGAGCGCAGCAGCCGGGGCACTGCGCGAGGCACACTGATGACCCTTCACCCAGGCGCCTGCCCCTCAGCCCCCTCAACCCCTCACGGATCGTTGTCCGACACCCACCCGCGTGATACACAGAGTAACCATACGACACTCCGTTGACACGCCTCACACGTCCGCCGGGCGGGCGTGTCCCACAACACGCACGAGATCCGCCAAGAAATGCCGCCAAGTCGACATGCGGAAGCGGATTCATCAGCGAAGATAGAAGCTGACCCACGCCATGCCGGCGAAGAGACACAACAACCCACAAGGGGCGGTGAGTTCATCATGTTCCTAGCGGCCGAAAAGGGCGACATCAACACCATCATCGGCGGAATCGCCCCAGACTGGGGTCCGTTCGGCAGCCTGGGCAGCGAGGCCCGCGTCATGATCGAGGTCGTGATGGCGGTCGCACTGCTGCTGTGCTTCGGCATCGCCATCTGGGGCGCGGCCAAGCAGCGGATCGGCGCGACGGCCCTACGGGACACCTTCAGCGCGGAGCAGGGCAAGGGGCTGATCGTCGCGGGCCTGACCGGTGTGTTCATCATCGGATCACTGGGCACGCTCTTCACGATCGTGTACGGCATGGCCATCTAGCCGCGTCCCCGCCCACCCCCCGAGCCGCCCCTCCGCGCGGGGCGCACACCCCTGGCCGCAAGCCTCCGCTCCCGATTCCCCCTACCGGCCCCACACCCCGTACCCGAGGCTGCTCCCCGATGCCCGCTCCCGCTCACCACGCTGAGGTCGTGTCAGCTTGATGTCCACTCACACCAGCGCGCCCGAGCGTCAGTCCTCGCCGTTACCGTCGTATGCGGGTGACGGAAGAGGGACGATGGATGACGCGGTCGGCAGAATCGGCGGGATCGGCGATACCAGCAGGCTCGGCAGGCTCGGCACGGGTGAAGGGGCGTACGCAGGATGAGTCTCGGCGGCGACGACGGATACGGCGGTGACTACGAGGGCCATGAGGCGCGCCGCGGACGCGGCGCGGCCCCCGGAGGGCACCTGACGCGCACCCGCCTGCCCGAGGGCGACGGCGACCCCTACGGTCCACCCCGCCGAGCCCCCGGCCGCGCCAAGCCCAGCCGCAACCTGATCACCGTGGTCGGCGTCGTCGTCCTCCTCCTCGCCGCCATCGCCTTCGTCAACCGCGGCGACGGCAAGGACAGCGACTCCAGCGCCGGCGACACCGGCAGCACCGGCACCGAAGCCCACCCCACCGCCCCCACGGGCGAGCGCCCGGTCGACGGCAAGAACGGCACGACCGGCATCGCCTCGGGCTTCGCCAAATCAGAGCAAGGCGCCCAGAGCGCGGCAGCGAACTACGCGGTGGCGCTGGGGTCCGCCGATATGTACAACCGCGACCGACGCCATGAGCTCGTCCCTCAGATCTTCACCGACGCGGCCGCCAACCGGCTCCAGACCAGGCTCGACAAGGCCTACTCCGCGTCGTCCCTGGAGAGAATCGGCCTGGACGCGAACGGCAAGGCCGCCGACGGCATGACCTACGTCTCGCGCACCGCCCCTCTGGGCACCAAGGTCGGCAAGTTCTCGGGCACCAGCGCGACCGTCGCGGTCTGGTGCACCGGCGTGTTCGGCACGGCCGGAGAGGGATCGAAGAACCCGGTCACGAACGACTGGTTCACCCTGACGCTCAAGCTGCGATGGGTGAACAACGACTGGAAGGCCGAGAGCTATTCGCAGAAGGCCGGTCCGGCCCCGGTCAACAGCGACCGCACCGCGTCCACGGCCGATGAGATCGCCAAGGCAGTCGAGCAGTACGGAGGGTTCACCTATGCCCGCTAGCCCCCGCCGGCGCGCTCTCACCCTCGCCGGAGCCCTGGTCTCCGTGCAGACGGCCGTCGTCCTGCTGGCCAGCCGCGCCGCGGCGGCGCCCTCGCCGACGCCCACTCCATCGGGTGGCAAGCAGGACGACTGCGACCTCCTCCTCGGTCAGGTCCGGGAGAACTGCGAAAAGGGCGGGGGCAGTGGCGGCTCCAGCGGCCCCCCCGACCCCTCCAACCCCCTCGACCCCGCCGCCTCCCTCGCCCGCGGCTGCGCCGACGCCGCCTCCTGGCTCGTCGGCAAGCTCTCCAAGCTCGTCAAGGAGACGGCCAACGTCGACTTCACCAACGAGGCCTTCCTCCGCCAGTACGCCGTCGTCTTCGCCGCCTCCACCGTCCTCACCCTCATCCTCTGGCTCCTCGCCGTCGCCAAGCGCGCCATCCGCGGCGTCCCCCTCGGCGAGGCGCTCTCCGAGGCCATAGGTTTCCTCTGGCTGACGGTCCTGGCCTCCGCCTTCACCCCCCTCATCCTCTATACGGTCGTCACCGCGACCGACGCCGTCACCGACGCCATCGCCTCCGGCACCGGTGCGGACAACGACGCCTTCTTCGGCTCCTTCGCCCAAGCGCTCAAGCGGGACGAGGACATCGGCGGCGGCCCCATCATGCTCATCGTCGTCTCGCTCGTGACGATCCTCGCCGCCGGCGTGCTCTGCCTCGAGCTCGTCATCCGCGCCGCCCTCCTCTACGTGGGCGCGCTGCTCGGCACCGCCGTCTACGCGGGCCTCGTCGACAAGAACATGTGGGGGCATGTGCGCCGCTGGGCGGGGATCATGATCGCCGTGATCCTCGTCAAGCCGGTGATCATCACCGTCCTGGCCCTCGCCGGCGCGCTCTCCACCAACGGCGACAAGCCCGACGCCTTCTCGGCCGTCGTCTCCGGCCTGTCCATCATCATCCTCGCCATCTTCGCCAGCGCGATGATCTACCGCTTCGTGCCCGGCTTCGGCGACGAGATCGTCAAGGCCCGCAGTGCCAGCGCCGACCCCGCGTCCCGCCAGGCCGCCGCCGTCATCAGTTCCCCCGCCGCCCTGGTGAAGCAGGGCATCAACACCCACAGCGCCCGCGGTGGAGGCGAGGCCGGCGGGGGCGGCGCCGCCCCGGGGCAGGCCAAGCCCGCCAACCCCGTCTCCGGCGGTGTGGCGGCCCACTCCACCCGCACCAGCGGCGGAGGCGGCGGGGGCGCCTCCCCCGCGCCCGCCAGCCGCACCGGCCACACCGGTGGCTCCGGTGGCGGCTCCGCCACAAACCGCAGCTCCGGCAACAACTCGGGAGGTGACCGGCGGTGACGATCGACGCCCAGTCGCACCCCATCGCGCCCCGTCGCACATATCTGATCGGGCGTCCCCGCCCGAACGCGATCGTCGGTAAGAACCGCGAGACCGGCGAGATCGCGCTGATCATCGCGGGGGCTTTCCTCGGGATGATGTGCGGGCTACTGGTACCGGTGCTGATGTTCCGCATCACCGCCCTGGTCGGCTTCCCCACCCTCGCCCTCGCCGCCGTGTACGTCCCGTACAACGGGCGGACGTTCTACCGCTGGTTCGAGATCAACCGCTCCTACAAGCGCAACGTCCGTAAGGGCACCACGACCTACCGCTCCGGCGCCGCCGAGGCCGGCACCCGCCTGGACGGCCGCGAGATCGAGGTCGGCCCACCCCCCGGCATCGGCCGGATCAACTGGCTGGCCGCCCCCTTCGGCCCCGACGAGATCGCCGTGCTCCTGCACGCCGACCGCCGCACCGTCACCGCCGCCATCGAGATCGAGGGCCCCGGTGTCGGACTGCGCGACAGCGAGGACCAGGAGGCCCTCGTCGACCGGTTCGGCACCCTGCTCAAGCATGTGGCCAACGGCGACGGCTTCGTGACCCGGCTCCAGATGCTGGCCCGCACCCTCCCCGCCGACCCCGACGCCCACGCCAAGGACGTCGAGCGGCGCGGCGACGACCAGGCCCCCGACTGGCTCAAGGACTCCTACGACCAGCTGCAGTCCATGGTCTCCACCTCCTCCGAGCAGCACCGCGCCTATCTCGTCGCCTGTATGCACTACACCCGCGACCTGGCCGCCGAGGCCCAGGCCATCGCGCGCGCCGCCCGCCACAGCGGCGGCGGCCGGCGGCTCGACAAGGACGCGGGCCTCGCCGTGGTGATGGCCCGTGAGCTGACCGACATCTGCGCCCGGCTCGCCGAGGCCGACATCCGGGTCCGCCAGCCCCTGGGGCAGGGGCGGCTGGCCTCGCTCATCCACTCCATGTACGACCCGGACCACCCCATCGACCACATCCAGGCCATGACCAAGCGGAACGCCTGGCCCGCCGAGCTGGACGCCATGGAGCCCACCTACCTCCAGGCCAAGACCCGGGAGTCCAGCACCCGCGAGCCCTGGTGCCACTCCACGGCCTGGGTGAAGGAGTGGCCCATGACGCCCGTCGGGGTCAACTTCCTCGCCCCGCTGCTCGTCCACACCCCCGATGTCATCCGTACGGTCGCCGTCTGTATGGACCTCGAGCCCACCGAGGTCGCCATCGAGCGGATGCTCACCGAGAAGACCAACGACGAGGCCGAGGCCAGCCGCGCCGCGAAGATGAACCGCACCGTGGACCCGCGCGACATCGCCGCCCACGGCCGGCTCGACCAGCGCGGTGAGGACCTCGCCAGCGGCGCCGCGGGCGTCAACCTCGTCGGCTACATCACCGTGTCCTCCCGGTCGCCGGAGGCCCTCGCGCGCGACAAGCGGACCATCCGCGCCTCGGCGGGGAAGAGCTACCTCAAGCTGGAGTGGTGCGACCGCGAGCACCACCGGGCCTTCGTGAACACACTGCCGTTCGCGACCGGCATCCGCCGCTAGCGCAGACAGAGCCGATACAGCCATAGAGCTGATAGACACGACTGGGACGACAGGGACGATAGGGGCTCCGCCGTGGCTGATCCGATGAGCGCCATCACCGATGCGTTCACCAGCTTTCTCTTCGGAAAGGTGGAGACGACTCGGCTGCCCGTACGCACCTCCACCGGCCAGGCCCAGGCGGTCTACCTGCCCACCGCGGCACCCGGCCTCGGCGACTCCGGCGTGGTCATCGGCCGTGAGGTCTACTCCGGCAAGGGCTATATCTACGACCCCTTCCAGCTCTACGGCCAACAGCTGCCGGCCCCCCACTGGCTGGTGCTCGGCGAGTCCGGTAACGGCAAGTCGGCCCTGGAGAAGACCTATGTCCTGCGCCAACTGCGGTTCCGCGACCGCCAGGTGGTGGTGCTGGACGCCCAGGGCGAGGACGGCGTCGGCGAATGGAACCTCATCGCCCAGGAGCTGGGGATAACGCCCATCCGGCTCGACCCCATGGCGGCCCTGGACGGCGGTATCCGCCTGAACCCCCTGGACCCGGCGATCACCACGACCGGTCAGCTCGCCCTGCTCCGCACGATCATCGAGGTCGCGATGGGGCACGGGCTCGACGAGCGCTCCGGGTTCGCCCTGAAGGTCGCGCACGCCTACGTCAACGAGACCGTCGTCGACCGCCAGCCGGTGCTGACCGACATCGTGGAGCAGCTGCGCCACCCCGAGGAGGAGTCGGCGGCGGCGATGAACGTCGATATAGACGACGTACGGGCCTGGGGCCTCGATGTCGCCCTGGTGCTGGACCGGCTGGTCGACGGTGATCTGCGCGGTATGTTCGACGGCCCCACCACGGCCGGAATCGATCTGGACTCACCCCTGATCGTCTTCGACCTGTCCCATATCGATCGCAACTCGATCGCGATGCCGATCCTGATGGCCATCGTGGGCGTCTGGCTGGAGCACACCTGGATCCGTCCCGACCGTAAGAAGCGCATCTTCCTGGTCGAGGAGGCGTGGCACATCATCAACTCGCCCTTCGTCGCCCAGCTCTTCCAGCGGCTGCTGAAGTTCGGGCGGCGGCTCGGCCTGTCGTTCGTGGCCGTCGTCCACCACCTCTCCGACGTGGTCGACGGCGCGGCGGCCCGGGAAGCCGCGGCCATCCTCAAGATGGCCTCCACCCGGACGATCTACGCCCAGAAGGCGGACGAGGCGCGGGCCACCGGCCGCGTCCTGGGCCTGCCCCGCTGGGCCGTCGAGATCATCCCCACGCTGTCCCCCGGCATCGCGGTATGGGACGTCAACGGCAACGTACAGGTCGTCAAACACCTGATCACCGAGGCCGAGCGGCCCCTCGTCTACACCGACCGCGCGATGACGGAGGACGCGCTGGCCGTACAGATGGCGGCCGAGGCGGAGGCCGAGGAGCGCGCCGCCGCGGCGGTCGAGGCGGCGGAGGCGGACACCTACGGCGGGCCGTCGTACGGATCCACGGTGGCGTGAGATGGCGGCGGGACAGAATCACGGCGGGCCCGCGGAGCACGGAAGACCTCCGTCCGCGGAACGCGGCATTCCGGACGGGCTGCTGGTCGGCGCCATCGCCCTCCTGCTGGGCACACTCGGCCTGATGTGGTCGGCGACCGGGCTGGCCGGGCTCTTCGCCCGCGGCGCCTGGCCGGACAACCTGACCTTCATGCGCGCACCGGTGGCGCTGCGCCATCTGTTGCAGGAGCCCCAGGACCTGGCGGCGGCCTGGCCCGACACCCCGAAGGACCAGCTGTCGGGATACGGGCTGTTCTGGGGCATCTTCATCAGTGAGCTGATGGTGCTGATCGTCCTGGCGATCTTCGTGATGGGCACACTGGCCCGCTACCGAGCGGTCCGCGCCCAGCGCCGCGTCGCCCGCGCGACCGCCCACGCGAAGGCGGCGGAGGCGAAGCGGCTCGGCCTTACGGGCACGAGGACCGAGCCCGCGACTGGCAACGGTACGGGTGTGGAGGCCTCCCCGGGCGTCGAGGCGCCGCCCCCGCCCGCCCCCGGCCCTGGAAGCGCCTCAGCGGCCCCAGGAGCCGCCTCCGCCGGACCTTCTGAGGGTTCGCCCGGTGCCGCGGCTCCAGGCCGCCCCAGCGGGCTCCCCGCGCCGGGCCCGGCCGAGGCGGTCCCCGGCGACGGCGTCATCGCGCCCGTCACCGGTCACCGCCCCCCGACCGAAACCGTCGCCGCCCAAGCGTCCGCCGGGACGGGACCCGAGCCGCATCCCCACATCACCGAGCAGAGAGCCGGCGCCCAGGACGCCCCCACCGGGAGCGCGACCACTCCCCCGGCCCAGGATGACCTGTACGCCCCGCTCGACCCGACATCCGCACCACAGGCGCTCCCCACCCCCCGCACCGGCCCGCTGACGTCGGCCGCCCTCCCCGACGGGGAGCTGGTCCGGTCCCGCGTCCTCTTCGGCGCCCAGCGCGGGGAGTCCGCGGCCCACACCGTCCTGGAGGCCGTCGGCCCCGTCCTCGTCGTCACCAGCGATCCCAAGCTCTGGGCCACGACCAAGGACGCCCGCGCCAAGCTCGGCCCCACCCACGTCTTCGACCCGTCCCATCTGCTCGACACCCCCGCCCGGCTGCGCTGGAACCCGGCGGCGGACTGCGGCTCCCGCGATATCGCGGCCGCCCGCGCCACCGCCCTCCTCGCCCCCGTACGGCCCATGCACGCCATGGACCGGCCCCTGGCGGAGGCCGCGGAGACGATGCTGCGGTGCTGGCTGCACGCAGCCGCGGTGGACGGCCGACCATTCCGCCATGTGCACCGCTGGGCGCAGGGCAGCGCGGCCCACGAGCCCGTAAAGATCCTCCGTACGCATCCCAAGGCGGCGGGCGGCGCGGCCGGCGAGTTGGAGGCCACCCTCACCGCCCACCGCGAACGCCGCGACATGGCCCAGGAACTGACCGCCCGTGCCCTCGGCGCGCTCTCCTCGATCCACATCCGGGACGCCTGCAATCCGGGACGCGCCGACACGCTCGCACTGGAGTCATTCGCCGCCGAAGGGGGAACGCTCTATCTGATGGGTGAATCCATCGAGGACCCCCGAACCCAGCCGGGTGCGATGCCCCTGTTGACCGCACTCGCCTCACACGTGGTCGAGCACGGCCGGCGCATGGCCGAACGGTCATCCTCCGGTCGGCTCGACCCACCACTGACCCTCGTCCTGGACGACGTCGCCGCCGTGGCCCCGCTCCCGGCACTCCCCGACCTCCTCGCCCAGGGCGCGGACCAGGGGCTGCCCACCCTGGCCCTGATGCGCTCCCAGGAGCAGGCCCGAGCCCGCTGGCCGCACCGCTCCCTGGTGGGCCAGGAGTCGCACTGACGGCACGCCACACTCCGCCGGCTCTCTTCCGGTCAGCCGTCCCCGAACGCGCCCTCCCCGAACGCGCCCTCGTCGGCAAGGCCCGCGTCATGGGACGGGATAGGGGAGCTGAACGCAAAAATGCCTCGGTCCCGAGCACTAAGTACTCGGGACCGAGGCTAAAAATTGTTCGGCGGCGTCCTACTCTCCCACAGG